>NZ_JBHMIW010000025.1:0-97986 GCF_042436655.1 Sinorhizobium sp. P24N7
GACCCGTTGACGAGGACAGAGCCATTGACGGCGTTCGAGACGTTGAAGCCAACACCCGCTGCGGTGTCATCCGGATCGGAATAGCCGAGATCGGCCGTCGTGAGCTTATAGGTTCCGCCCTCTGCGACCGCCGCTCTCAGATCGCCGGTGCGTATGGGAGCGTCGTTGACGGGGTTGACGGTGAAATTGAATGTCGCAGGGGTTGGCGCGGAGTTGTCCTCGTTGCCGTCTTCTACGACGACCCGGAAGGAGGCGGCAGTGGTCTCCGAGCCATTGTGGCGGAAGGAGACGAGGCCGGCTGCGAGTTGCGCCGCCGTAAAGCTCGCGGCCACTGACCCGTTGACGAGGACAGAGCCATTGACGGCGTTGGAGACGTTGAAGCTAACACCTGCTGCGGCGTCGTCCGGATCGGAATAGCCGAGATCGGCCGTCGTGAGCTTATAGGTTCCGCCCTCTACGACCGTCGCTCTCAGATCGCCGGTGAGCGCGGGAGCGTCATTGACGATGCCGTCGACGAGGATGGAGCTGGTCGGCGCTATATTGTTCAAGGTAAGCAGAGCGCTGTTGCCGGCGCTGTCGCTTATAGTCGCCCCATTGAGCGTGACGGGGCCGAGCGTGATGCCGGTCCAATCTGCCTGGTTATCGGCAACCGTCAGTCGGAATGCCAGAGCGGTGCTGCCGCTTCCTGCAATATATTCGGCATAGGCTGTCCCGCCCATATCGAGCATAACCGCAAGTCGCGGAACGCCGTTGGTGGTGTCCACGGTCACCGCCTCATGGAAGTTGATCGCGAAGTCCAGACTGTCGCCGAATTTGTATGTGCCGGCTGCAGGCACTCCTACGCTGGTGACCGTCGGCCCAACGCCGTCCACGACGATGTTGTTCTGCGCGGCGATCGAGTTGGCGCCGCCCGGCGTCGGCAGTGTCAGATCGGCGCCGACATTGGTGGCGCTTCTGATCGCTCCGCCGTTCGCCGCTAGCGCGGAGATGCCCGCATAATCCAGATCCGGAGCCAGATCGCCCGCCTGAACCGTGTAGCTGAAGGACAGCGTATTCGATCCGGAACCCGAGATATACGCGGCAAGCCGATCGGTGGCGCCGGTTTCCAACAGCAATGTCGGCGTTCCGCCGATGGTGTCGACGTTGACCGCCCCGTCGAAGGTTACGGTCAGTGTGATCGTATCTCCTGCCTTGTAGACTCCGTCCGGTGCGGCAGCGTCGACGCTTAAGACCTTCGGAGCCGGCGACACGACGGCGATGGTGATCGTATCGCTATCGCTTTGCGCACCGCCCGAACCGGAATGCCCCTGATCATTGGTTGTGATCTTTAGTGAGGCGTCGCCCGAATAGCCGGGGCTAGGAGAGAAAACCAGCCCGTTCAGTGCGACGTTGATGTCGCTCAGGGAACCTGCAAAGGTCATGCCCGAATCGGACGTGCCGGTGCCGGCAATAAAGGTCAGACCCGTAGTGCCGCTCAGCGTAAGCTGGCCGTGTTCGGCGGTAAGCGTCACCACGACCGTACCGCTGCCGGCATCGACGTCGGCAATCGAAATTAGATTTCCATCTGCAATGCTGAAGACGAGGGCGCCGTCGGCTAGGACCGATTGCCCGACCGGGACGTGGTTTACGGGTGCATCGTTCACGGCAGTCACTACGAGCGTCGTGGAGGAAGCATCGCTTTTCGCGCCGCCGGACCCCGCGTTGCCGAGGTCGTTGATCTCCGTCGTCAGAACGACGTTGCTGGTCGAGTTGGACACCGGCGTAAATGTGACATTCGAACCGGCGATGAAGGCATTGATGTCGGCGAGGGAGCCGGACATTTCCAGCGATGTGCCCGTGCCGGAAACGGTAACGCCGCCCGCTGATTGCGCCGAGAGCGATCCCGAGGCGACGGTGAAAGTAACTGTAACGGCGCTGGACCCTGCATCCGCATCAGCGAAGGAGATGCCCGTAATTGCCGTCGCGGTGTCCTCAGAAATACTGACCACAGCGGGAGCCGAAACCGTCGGGGCGTCGTTGACCGCCGTTATTTGCAGCGCCGTCGTTTCCGCCGCGGTCTGCGCGCCGCCGCTGCCTGTGTTTCCGCCATCGGTGATGCTCGTCGTGAGGATCACGTTGCCGGTCGCATTCGCGGCCGGCGTGAAAGTCACGTTTGCGGCTGCAATGAATGCGTTGATATCGGCCACCGTGCCGGTGAGCGTGAGGCCCGTCCCCGTTCCGCCTGCGGTGACGCCGCTGCCGCTGACGGCCGAGAGCGATCCCGATGGCACGGAGAAGGTAACGGTCACGGAACTGCCGCCAGCGTCGGCGTCGGAGAAGGAAATGCCCGTGACAGCGGCCGCGGTGTCCTCCGTGAGAGCGATTGCGCCGGGCGCGGAAATTTGCGGCGCATCGTTGACGGAGCCGACGTCGATGGTCTTCGTGGCGGGAGCGCTGTCGCTCGTGCCGTCATTGGTGCTGAAACTGATCGTACGAGCCGCAGCCGTGGGTGCCTCGGAGGTGTTCAAATAAGTGACGGTCCGTAACGCTGCCTGCCACTGCGCGACGGTTGCCGTTGCGCCCAGCGACGTAAGGGTCAAAACGCCTGTGAGGGAGCTGTAGGTGGCATCGATGTTCCCGAACGCGGCCGAACTGGTATTCGCGAAGGCCAGAACGTCCTGACCGGAATGAAAATTTCCGGTGATCTGGACGGTCGCCGAGGCGAGCGTACCGTTGTCGAGGTCGGACACTGTTAGTCCGGTGTCGATCGCCACCGGTGCATCTCCCTCAGTAAAGGATCCGGTACCACCGGACGTCGTCGTCACCGGAGCGTCATTGGCTGCGACCAGATTCACCGTCGTCGATGTCGTTGTCGAATTGCCGCCTTCGGCGTCGCGGACCGTGACAGAGACGGTCCTTGTGCCGGTGGGCGAGGCGCCCATGTTGGCGTAGGTCAGATTGTGAATAATGGCTTCCACTGCGGCGCCCGAAGCGTTGCCGTTCAAAGCGACTTGCAGGAAGCTGGACCCCGCACCGCCTCCGCTCATTGTTCCGATAGCGGTGCCACCAAAGGTAACGATCGTACCTGAAATTCCGATTTGCCCGGCACCGGTTCCCTGGTTTTGCAGACCTAGGGCATCTTCGCCTGCAACCACTCCGGAAAGCGTGAAGCGTATCTGTCCACCGCTCCAGCCGGTATTGTCAGCATCGGTGACGGCAGCCAGACTTGTGGTATCCACAAGTATCGCAGCTTGACTGCCGCTGACATAGTCCTTTGCGTCGGAGGCATCGAAATTGGTAACAACCGGCCGGTGGTTCGCGTCGATGGTTATATTATCGAGCCAAAAGCTCATCGTGCCGGTGGTCGTCGTCTCCGGAATGATGAGATCTTGCAGGCTGAGCGATGTTCCTCTGCTCATAGCGGGAACATTGCCGGCAAAGATCGCCCGATAATAATAGGGCCCGACGCCATCGCCGTGAATATTGTCGTCGTACCAGGTGGTTCCGTCCAGACCGAGCCCCGGCGACGAACCATTCACGACCAAAGGATCGGCGTTCACGCTTATCTGGTAGTCGTAGAAGTCGATCAAAGCTCCGGTTGCGCTGGTGATGGCGATCGAAAATTGTTCGCCGCCATAGGCCGGGTCCTCGGCGAAATTGAAACGGCCGTTGTCGAAATTGGCACTCCAATTTCCTTGCGCGGATATCGTGAAAACGAGCCCGCCGGCGCTAAGGACATTATCGGCCCCGCCGGCCGATCCGTCGGTGATCTGCCCGGCGGAAAAGTCGATTAATGTTTGCGCCATTGTCTGCACTCCTGCAATATCTGCCGCGATTGCCTGGAGGGACGGCACTGACTCCAAGCCACGGGCGTGTCCGCCCTGTCTTTGTCTACGACGCCGTTTGTGTCACAAGCGTCTGAAGAAAACTCGTAATACATTGATTAAAAAGGTTTTTGTGTCCGCTTACGAAGCGGCCGCCTTGTGTCTTTGCCCCTACCACTCGGCGTCCCTCAAGGTCACATTCGCCAGCGGATTCCGACCCGCACCACATCGAAATCGAGATCGTTTTCGTAGCGCGGGAACGCGCCGACCGGTTCGATCGCTGCGCCCGAGGCGGTCACCTTGCCGAAATCGTAATGAAGATATTCGAGCGTTGCCGACCAGTTCTCCGCAAAGCGCCACTCAGCCCCAGCACCTGCCACCCAACCGCTCTTTGTTCCTCCGCCGGAAACGTTCATCTGACCGATCGTCGGCCAGTCGCTAAGGTCGTAGGCGCGCACGCCGATATCGGCCACGGCGACACCGCCGGTCACATAAAAGAGCAGGTCGTCGGCGGCAAGTCCGGCACGAAGACGCGCGGTGCCGACCCAGTCGGTGTCGAAGCTTGTGTGTGTGTCGTTGACGATTGCGGACGTGCCGGCGCCGGCAAGATTCAGAAGGCTGAAATCGACTGCGCCACCGAAGACGAGTGTCAGCCCTTCGACATCGAGTTGCCGGTCGCAACCGGCTTCGATCCCGCCGACTGCTCCGTGATCATCGCTCTTGATCACCTCGTAGGGCGGACCGACACTGTTCCAGGAGGTTCCGCCTGTCGCGAATGGCCCCTGGGTGAACGCCTTATCGGTTGCTTCGGCATCGGCGCGGCCATAGCCCGCATTTGCTCCCAGATAACAGCCCGACCAGTTTCGGGAGGAAGTCAGTTCGTCGGCGAAGGTCGCGTGAGCGCTTGTTACCGTCAGCGCGATGGCGAAGGCCACGGGCGAGGCGAGACCGGACATATTATCTCTCGTGATATATGATAAACAACTTATAGATGATTATGCTGATGGAATTCTCGTTATGCGACCATAAGTAAGACGGCGGCCCAAAGAAAGTGGGCGCTTTGCACAATCATTAATTTTTTGTGAGAGGGGGCCGTTTATCCGGAGAAAATGGTGCTCCGGCCCAATTGAAGGCGGCGAAAAGCGAAATCCTTCACTGCTGCGCGGCGGCGCGGCCGGAGAGCGAAGCCCGCCGTTTCCCTGTTTCAATGAAACAGGGAAACGTTCTAGCAGTTTGGAATCACACACTTCCACACGGAAGAGCGTTACACCCTTTCCGGAAGTGCTCTAAAGCAATCGGCCCGTACGAACGAATCAGGGTTTCGACCAACCCGGCAAGGTCCCAGAGGATCGAATAGACGCGATCTACCGTGCCATCTGCAGCGTCAGCTTGCGCTCGGCGCGTTCCTGCTGCGGCGAGCGGTTGTAAAGCTCGCGGTAACACTTCGAGAAATGCGAAGCGGAAACGAAGCCGCAGGCGACGGCGACTTCCACAACCGGCATCGACGACTGGATAAGCAGGTGCCGGGCGCGGTCGAGGCGGATTTCCAGATAATAGCGGGCAGGCGATCTGCCCATTTCCTGGCGGAAAAGCCGTTCTATCTGACGGCGAGACAGGTCCGCGCTTTCTGCGATCTCCAGTAGCGACAGCGGCTCGGAGAGGTTGCTCTCCATCAGTTCGATGATTGACAGGACTTTTGCGTTCTGGACGCCGAGACGCGCTCTCAGCGGCAGCCGCTGGCGGTCGTGCGGCCCGCGCACCCGATCCGTCAGCGCCTGTTCGCATACGCGGTTGACGAGGTTCTCGCCGAAATCCTGATCGATCAGGTTCAGCATCATGTCGAGCGAGGCGGTGCCGCCGGCGCACGTATAGATGTTGCCGTCGATCTCGTAGAGGTCCGCATATACATCGGCCTGGGGGAAGCTCTCGGAGAAGCCCGGCAGGTTTTCCCAATGGATCGCGCAGCGCTTGCCCGTGAGCAGGCCCGCCGAGGCGAGCACATGGGCGCCGGTACAGAGACTGCCGACGGCGATGCCGCGATTATAGGCTTCGCGCAGCCATGCGTTCACCGACTTGTTCTGGAAGTCCTCGACATAGACGCCCGAACAGACCAGCACCATCGATGGGCGGCTTTCTCCGCCGAGATACTTGCGTTCGTCGGCGAGCGAAGTGTTGACTTCGAGCGCAATGCCGGCCGACGAATAGACCTTTTGCCCGTCGGTCGAGGCGAGACGCCACGTATAGGCTTCATAACCGAGCATCCGGTTCGCGATGCGAAGCGTCTCGATCGCCGCCGAAAAGGGCAGCATCGAAAAGTTTGGCACCAGAAAGAAGACGAGCGAGCGCTTCTTCGTCAGCGGTTTGTGCATAGAACCTCCCAGGCTAAAGCACGTTGCAGAGATAGAATTCATGCGACGCACTTCAGGTCGTCGCTTCCGTGCATGTCGTCAGCCCCAAACCGCTGCGCACTTCTGGGCGACATGCATTAAGGCTCGTATATTCGTCGCTTGGAATATGCGCTTCAGCTTGCCGGATTGCGACATTGGCATGGAAAGCCGCGACTGGGAAGAAATTTCGCATTGCGACATCCATCGGCCCGGGCCTCTCGCGGGCCGGATCGACGAGTGTATGGAATGCGACAAGTTCACGGACCGCTATGACGCAATCGAGCAAAAATGAGGCAAATTGAGCGAAAGCTGCGCAAGAGCGCCTAAGTTGCGACTTTGCCGCCAGCGACTTTTCACCTTCGCGGAGTCGGGATGTCGGTATCTGACAAGACGCATTGGAGAGCGCGCAGCTTCGTGGCCCGGCGTCAAGGCAACACAGCGACGGCGCGGCTTGCATGGGCGTCTGAAATAGGGTACCCCCCTATGCTATGTCCCATACGATCAGAGATCAGGAAAAGTTGCTCGCCCGTGTCCGCCGTCTAAAGGGGCAGATGGAAGCGGTCGAGCGTGCGCTCGAAGCTCGCCAGGCCTGCGGCGATATTCTCAACCTCGTCGCCTCCGTGCGCGGTGCAGTCAACGGGCTGACGATCGAACTGATCGAAGATCATATTCGCGGCCACGTCGCCGGCCACGAATCTCAAGGAGAGCGCGAAGAGGGCGCTGCCGAACTGATCGAAATCGTCAGGAGATACCTGAAATGAGCGAAACCCATTCACCGGCGCCCACTGGTCATGATCATGTATTCCTCGGCGACAATCACCAGCGCAACGAAAGGCGCACCTGGTCCGTCATCGCACTGACTGCGGGAATGATGGTGGCGGAGATCGCCGCCGGTACCTTTTACGGTTCCATGGCATTGGTCGCCGACGGCTGGCACATGTCGACACACGCCGCGGCCCTGCTCATCGCGGCGCTCGCCTATCTCTATGCCCGGCGTAACGCGCGCAACCCACGCTTTACCTTCGGTACGGGCAAGCTTGGCGATCTCGCCGGTTTCTCAAGCGCGATCGTACTTGCCTTGATCGCGCTGCTGATCGGCTGGGAAAGCCTCTTGCGGCTTGCCGATCCGGTGGCAATCAGTTTTCCGCAAGCCATTTCGGTGGCCGTACTCGGACTTGCGGTCAATCTCGCCTGTGCCTGGCTGCTTCGTGAGGATCATTCACATCACCACCATAGTCACAATCACCACGGCCATCATCACCATCACGAGCACCACCATGGCGTCTCGGCCCAGGGGCGGGACAACAACCTGCGTGCCGCCTACCTGCATGTGCTGGCGGACGCGCTCACCTCGGTCCTTGCGATCGTCGCGCTTGCGGCCGGCAGCGTCTTTGGCTGGATATGGCTCGATCCGATGATGGGCATTGTCGGCGCGCTGGTGATTGCCCGCTGGTCATGGGGCCTGATACGAGACAGCGGCAGCGTGTTGCTCGATTACATTCCGCCGGGCGAGGACCTGCCCGACGAAATACGCGCGGCAATCGAGCGGGACGGGGATCGGATCACCGATCTGCACGTGTGGCAGCTTGGGCCCGGCCACCACGGTGCCATCGTTTCGCTGGTGACGAAGAATCCGCAAAGTCCGTCGAGCTACCGCCGCAAGCTCGAGCATATCCACGAGCTTTCGCACGTGACGGTCGAGGTCGAACCGCTGGCGGCCTGAGAGGCAGATCGATCTATCGCGCCTTGCGTCGTGGGTAAGGCGTCTCGCCGCGGGCAAGCATGCCGACATATTTTTCGATGCGCGCAGCCCGCGTCTCGGTCTTCTTCGCATCGTGAATGCGAAATAGGATTGCGTAGCGATTTTGGCTGTCGAGTTCGTCGAACAGCATCTTAGCCGCTGCGTTCTGCGCAAGCGCATGGTGAAGATCGTCGGGCACGGTCGCCTTGCTCGGCGGTGGCGCGGCGGCATCCCACCGGCCGTCGTTCTTAGCGCGTTCAACTTCGGCAAGGCCGCGCGGCATCATGCGCCCCTCGGCGATCAATTCGGTCGCCCGAGCGCAATTCACCTGCGACCATCGGCTGCGCGCACGGCGCGGCGTGTATTTGTTCAGGTAAAAGTCGCTGTCGGATCCAATACGCTGACCGTCGATCCAGCCGTAGCAGAGCGCCACATCGAGCGCCTCCCTCGGCGTGATGGTCGCTATCCCGGACGCCTTCTTGGCGAATTTCACCCAAAGCCCCTTGCAATCAGGTCCTTGCTCCGCGATCCACGTTTCGAAGGTCTTTGCGTCCGCAAAATGGATCACCGGCAATTGGGCTTCACTTTCACTCATGAGGATTACCGATCTGCTGGGGAACTCTCGACACGGACCGCTTTTACAAAAGCAAAAACATGCCACTGATGCCAGCCGCAAATATTACCAGGATGCGAGGGGGTCGTCCGGGTAAAGGCAGTCACAGGTTGCGTAGCGCTGCAAAAATTGTGTTGCTCATGTCGGGGAGCGGGAGCCTCGCTCGTCTTATCATCGAAACCGGCACAGGCCGGTCCCAAACCGAGGAGAAGAACGATGTTCCGCACCGCCCTGATTACCGCGACGCTGCTCGTTGCGGGCGCCACGCTTGCCCGGTCCGAACCGGCGGGCGATCGGGTCAAGGTCAACGGCATGGAAATGTATTACGAAGTCTCGGGCGAGGGCGACCCGCTCATCGTGCTGCATGGCGCCTACATGAACATCCCTTCGATGGGTGCCATTATCCCGAAGCTCGCCGAGACCCACAAGGTCTATGCGATCGAGTTTCAGGGCCACGGCCGCACCACGGATATCGACCGGCCGATCACCTATCCCAATCTTGCCGATGACGTCGCAGCCTTCATGGATGCCGTGAAGATCGAAAAGGCCGATGTCTTCGGCTACTCGATGGGTGCGGCTGCCGGTCTGCAGCTTGCCATTCGCCATCCGGAAAAGGTCAACAAGCTCGCCGCCGCCTCCGTGGCCTATGATGCCGAGGGCTGGCAGCCGGCGTTCAAGGCCTTCATTCCCCAGATGTCGGTCGAGATGTTCGTCAACATGCCGTTTGCCGAGGACTATCGCAAGCTAGCAGCCAATCCCGACGGCTTCCCCGAGCTCGTCAGGAAACTGATCGCGCTGGAGAAGGAGCCGATGGCATGGGAAGCGGACGTCAGGGCATTGAAAACCCCGGTTTTGATCATCACCGGCGACGCGGACGTGGCGACGCTCGAACATTCGGTCGCTTTGTTCCGGCTGCTCGGCGGGGGCGTCATGGGCGACATGGGCAAACCACTGCCCGCCTCTCGCCTTGCCGTCCTCCCGGCGACGTCGCACACCGCCGTCATCAGCCAGCCCGAGCTGCTTCATGCGTTCGTCGAACCTTTTCTGAAGGGCAAGACGCCGAAGGGATTCTTCGAGTAGGGAGCACTTGCTGGCGCCAAGTGCTTGGCGCTTTTCGAAACAAAAAGGGCATTCCGTTGCGGGAATGCCCTTATAGTCTGGTCTTGCGGTCAATGCCGGGAGGATGGCATCTGCAGTCTTTATTCATTGGTCCGTCTTATGCACTGCATCATCGACGGAGGGGAAGCCGATATCCTTCAACGTGTCATAGGAGAGGTTCTCCAGGACACGTTCGTTGCGGTGGCGCTTCCAGGCGGCCCAGGCACGTGCCCGCAGGTTGAAAAGTCCGGGCAGGGCTGCGAGACCCGGGCTCGATGCGGATGAAAAATGCTCGTTCATAGACATAGCTGGTTCCTTCTGAGTTCCTCAAAAGGTCGCGACCATGGACGTTATGGTGCAACGCGATTGATCATTCAAACGAATATGTTTGATGCGATTCATCAAACCCCGTGATTGATTTCGCCCGCTTTAGTCGTTCTATCGGATGCTCTGATCGGTTGCTGTTCCGCGGGTAACAGGTCGTTTCGGACCCTGGCTGGCAGTCTCGCCAATTGGCGGCGTGTTTCCACCCGATTCCTGACTAGATTGCCGGCACGACGCCGTTCGGCAATCCGTTCGATAAGAGATCGGGCATGCCCCAGCATTGCCAGAACGATGTCTCCTTCATCGACGGTTCGAGCCTGCCTGGGCGCCCGGCCGGTGGGCGCGGCACTCGGGCCCGGTCTTTCGTCAGGGGCGCCATTATCGATCGCCAACATCAGAGCGGACATAGCCTTCTCCTTCTGGTTCAGGGCGTTTCCGTCCCTTGGAAGCTTGACTATCGCGCATGCGTGATGTTCAATCAAACGAAATGAAGTTAAGTTATCTTTCAGTTTTTCTGATCTAGGATGCCGCCATGAACATGATGATGCGCCACGCGCTTCCGCTGCTCGAAATGGACGTGCTCAAGACTTTCGTCGCCATTGCCGAGACCGGAAACTTCACCACCGCCGCGGAGACGGTCTACCGCACGCCTTCAGCCGTTTCGATGCAGATCAAGAAGCTCGAGGAAATGCTCGGCTGCACGTTGTTCCTGCGCGACGCCCGCTCGGTGTCGCTGACGCCGAAGGGCGAACTCCTGCTCGGCTATGCCCGGCGGCTTCTATCGCTCAACAACGAGACGGTGTCCCGCTTCCTGTTGCCAGACATGAACGGGGTGGTGCGGGTCGGTGCGCCGGAGGACGTCGGCGAGCGAATTCTGCCTGATGTATTGAAGCGCTTTGCCGAGACGTATCCGAACGTCACCATCGACGTTTCGATCGGCATGAGCAACGCGATGCGCAAGCGGGTCGACGAGCATCGGCTGGACATCGCCGTGTTCAACAGCCTTTCCGAGGACTCTGCCAAAGGCGCAGAAATCCTGATGCAGGAGAAACTGGTCTGGGCAGGTGCGAAATGCGGGAACGCGCATCTGCGCGATCCTCTGCCGGTTTCCATGTGGGAGGACGGCTGCGTCTGGCGTGCCGATGCGGTCGAGAAGCTGTCGCGTGCGGGCCGCAAGTTCCGCGTCGCCTTTTTGAGCGCCTATACGACCGGACAGCGTGCGGCTGTTCTCGCCGGGCTCGCGATCGCGCCGCTGCCGCGCTATCTCGTCCAAGGCGAGATGGTCCAGCTCGGCGAGCGTGACGGCCTGCCGGATCTAGGTCACTACAACATCGGCCTCAAGGTCATCGAAGATGCGCCGGCGCCGGTTCTGGCGGTCGCGGAGCATGTTCGCGCTGCCTTCGCCGAGCTGCAGATGCAGGCGGCATAATTCCGCAGGCGGCGTCCCGGGACCGCCAAACGACTCGGGAAGCAAACGTCGCGCGATACCGGGGTGGACGATCATAAGTTTTGGCTTATAATAAGCTATGACTTATGATCAGGATAAAGCCTTTGCTGCGCTCGCCGATCCAACGCGCCGTGCCATCTTCGAGAAGGTGGCTGAGCGGCGGCAGTCGGTCGCCGAGATCGCCCGGGCGATGCCGGTTTCACAGCCGGCGATCTCACAGCATTTGAAGATACTGAAGGCGGCACATCTCGTGCGCGACGTGCCGTCGGGTGCGCGGCGAATCTATTCGATCGATCCCAACGGGCTGGGGCCGCTCAGGAAATGGCTCGACCGATTCTGGGATGATCAACTCGCCGCATTCAAGCAGGCGGTCGAGGCGGCCGAGTGGTCTGAAAAAGCCGAAGAGTAACTCTGTCGCAATCTCACGGGAGGAGACCTCATGAACATGATCGAGCCGGCACCGGTCCGTAAGTCGGTTACGGTGCGTACATCGCCGCAGCAGGCGTTCGACATTTTCGTCAGCGGAATGGGGACGTGGTGGATCAAGGGCCACAGCCTCACGCAGTCCGGTCAAAAGACGGTTGTGGTAGAGGCCGTCGCGGGTGGCCGCTGGTACGAGATCGGCAACGCGGGAGAAGAATGCGAGTGGGGGCGTGTCATCGCGTGCGACCGACCGAACCGAATTCTCTTCGACTGGCAGCTCAACGCCGATTTCGACTACGATCCCGGCCTGCATACCGAAGTGGAGATCCTGTTCGAGCCAAATGGGGAAGGTGGCACGACCGTCATTCTCGAGCACCGCCATCTCGAAAATTACGGCGTGAAGGCCGAGGAAATGCGCGGTATTTTCAATTCGGAAAACGGCTGGGGCGGCCTGTTGGCGTCCTATGTGGAGATGGCAGCAGCTTGAGTTCACCGTTCCCGGTCATCATGCGCCATTAGAACCTATGGCTGGCTCTGCCGACCGATCGGCCCATAAAGCGTATATGGGGACTGCAATCGGCGCGGGAAGCGTTCTTCCTGCCCAAGGACTTGGTCGGCTGGATCCTTGTGACAAGCACATTGACATGAAACAAGCCGCCGCGGATATCGCGACTCTCAACAGACTTTAATCCGGCTGCGAAATGCTGGCCATTCTGGCCAGCCGTTGGAATGCTGTCGGAGCCATGGGCTCTGCTTCGAGCCGTTTGCGGATGAGCGCGGCGCATTCGTCAGGCGTCATCATGGACGTGTCGACTGCGAGATCGTAGATACCGGGGCGATGCACCTCTCGCTGCCAGGCGAGCACCTGGCGCGGAACAGGCTCTGCCTCGCTGCCGGTGAGGTAACCGCCTTCGCGGCCGAGCTGGCCGCGATTGCGCCGCTCCATTATCGTCTCAACCGGACACCGCACCCCGACGAAGAGGACGGGAAGGCCGAGAAGCCGCCGAGCGCAGTCGGGGAGGATATGGCGTGGTTCGCCATAGGCCTCGTGATGCCCGACATCGACGACAACGTTCAGACCCAGCCGGCTATGCGCGGCAACGGACTCGTAGAGGGCTGCATAGAAGAGAGGTACGAGCGCTTCAATATCAGGCAATTCACCGCCGGGCCGCAACCCGATACCCGGCAGGTAGCGGCGGGGCATTACTCGCTCCATGTAAGTGTCGACGCCAAGGTTCATCCATGGCCCGTCGAATGTCTCCTGGATCACCTCGGCTATGCTCGACTTGCCGGACCGCGGCGCCCCGTTGAGAATGACGATTCGTCCAGGATTGCGGCCGCTTTTCATCGGATCTCCTCGGCCGTCGACACAAGGTCCGGCTATTCGAAGCGGTGAGACGAGGCTGGGGCTACTCCCTGCTGCGTCGCCGTCTGCGACCGCCCCCTTCGCCACCGTCGTCAATCAGTGCCTTGCGCGCCGGCAGGGTAACCACTTCGGCGAGTTTCGGAAAGGCATCCACCTTGTTCGGCATCGCCATGGCGTTAACGAAATGCTCCTGAAACTTCGATTCAAGCGCCGTCTCTATCTTCTCGATTTTCCTCACTGTTTGCTCGATCTCGCGGCGGTGACCGCGATTGAGGAGCGCCATCAGCGCGCCTGTGCCGGCGGCATTGCCGACCGCCTTCACTTCGGTGAGGTCGCAATCGGGAATCAATCCGAGCACCATGGCATATTTCGGATCGATGAAGGAGCCGAAGGCACCGGCAAACCGGATCGTGTCGACGTGATCGACACCTTGTTTCTCCATGAGCAGCTTGATGCCGGCATAGAGCGCGGACTTGGCGAGCTGGATCGCTCGGATATCGTTCTGCGTCACGGTGATGCGCTGTTCGCCTTCGTGGAGCAGATAGGAGAAGGTGCGGCCGTTCGGGATGATGCGCGGGCTCTTTGCGACCATTGCGCCGTCGACGACGCCGTCCTGCGAAATGATGCCGGTGAGGTACATCTCCGCGACGACTTCAATGATCGCCGAGCCACAGATCCCTGTGACACCGACTGCCGCAGCGGCCTCGGCGAAACCTTCTTCATTCGACCATTTGTCGACGCCGATCACCCGGAACCGCGGCTCCAGCGTCTCGGGATCGATGCGAACGCGCTCGATCGCTCCGGGTGCGGCTCGTTGGCCGGAGGAGATCTCGGCCCCCTCGAAGGCCGGTCCGGTCGGCGATGAGGCGGCCACGACGCGCTCCCTGTTGCCGAGCACGATCTCGGCATTGGTGCCGACATCGACGAGCAGCATCATCTTATCCTGACGATGCGGCCCTTCGGAAAGCGTCGCACCCGCGGCGTCCGCTCCGACATGGCCGGCGATGCACGGGAGCATATAGAGGCGCGCGCCGCGATTGACCTCTATGTCGATTTCGTGCGCCCAATATTGCAGGGCGCCGGAGACGGCCAGTGCGAATGGCGCCTGGCCGAGCTCCGTCGGGTCGATCCCGAGGAACAGGTGATGCATGATCGGATTGGCGACGACGACCATGTCGAGAATGTCGCGGCGGTCGACCTCGCCCTCGGCGCAGACCTTGCCGATCAGGCCGTTCAACGCTTCGCGTACCGCTTTGGTCATCGCCTCGCGGCCATCCGGATTCATCATCACATAGGAGACGCGGCTCATCAGATCCTCACCGAAGCGGATCTGCGGATTCGATGTGCCGGAGGAGGCCACGATGCGTCCGGAGAGCAGCGATACGAGATGCATCGCAATCGTTGTCGAGCCAATGTCGCAGGCGACGCCATAGGCCTCGTTCTTCAGCCCCGGCCAGAGAGCGACAATGAAGGGACGCGAGGAGTCCATGTCGCGATGGATCGCCGCAGTCACTGCCCAATTGCCCTTGCGCAATATGCCTTGCACCTGGGGGATCAGGTGGGGGGCGATCAGAAGGTCCTTCCAACCCCAGTCTTTTTCCAGGACGACCTTCAACCGATCGAGATCGCCGAGCGGCTTATGCATGTCCGGTTCGTCGATCTCGACATAGCACAGTTGCACCGCCGCATTGCGCTCGATCACGCGGTCGGTTGCGGCCTTGCGCACCACCTGTGCGTTGATGACGGTGTCCTGCGGCACGTCGATGACGAGATCGCCGAGAATCTGGGCCGAGCAGGACAGCCGCCGCCCGTCAGGCAATTCGCGCACGCTCGCGTAACGCTGCTCCTTGGGACCAATCGGCGAGATATGGTCGTTGGACGAAACGATCTTGTGCTTGGCGAAATTGCCTTCCTGGACGGAAACCTGGCAACGTCCGCAGGTGGCGCGGCCGCCACAGACGCTTTCGACATAAACTCCAAGCGAACGTGCGGCATCGAGGATCGGCGTCCCGACGGGGAAACGGCCGCGTTTGCCGGAGGGCATGAAGAGCACCAGCGGATCGTTCTTTTCGTCCTTCGAGGGCACGTTCAACATTTTCTGTCTCGCCAGCAGTTTATTTCGCGAGCCGGCGGGCGTTTGCCCGCACGCGCTTGGCATAGGGCCGAACTGCGGCCGCCGCTATCCGGTTGTGCGCGGCGGCAGAGCCCGGCTTTCCGGCGGCAAGCGCCGCGGCCGCACCCATTCCTTCCTTCACCAGGGCGACATTGGCGGCGACGACGCTTTCGGCGACTGCCGCCATCTTTTCAGTCACCATCCGGCTTGCCTCGACATAGTC
The DNA here is from genome assembly GCF_042436655.1 of Sinorhizobium sp. P24N7. Classification (NCBI taxonomy): domain Bacteria; kingdom Pseudomonadati; phylum Pseudomonadota; class Alphaproteobacteria; order Hyphomicrobiales; family Rhizobiaceae; genus Sinorhizobium; species Sinorhizobium sp. P24N7. The sequence continues at coordinate 15,539 of NZ_JBHMIW010000025.1, forward strand.
GGTTGCCGAGCCGGTGATAGCGGCTACGGCCATCGCCTGCGTACGCGCGGCTATGACCATGGGGGCCTGAAACCAGAGTGCCGCCAGGTCGCTTGCGAAGGAGTGGTGCCTGGCCATTTTTACTCCGCCCGTGCGACGCCGGCGCGCGCCGCGCGTCCGCCGCGCCGCCCGCCGGCACCCGCCGGTGCGGCCGCAGCAGCGACGGCCTGGCCGCCTTCGGCCGGCTTGTGGTCGCGATAGGTCATGATCCAGTTTGTGCAGTTCGGGTCGGTGCCGTTAAGCACGTTTGCGGCTCGAACCGCCTCCATCTCCTGCGGACGGCAGGGGTTCATGATGGCCGAGGTCATGCCGGCGCCGATCACCATGGGGATGAAGCCGGCATTGATGCCGTGGCGATGCGGCAGGCCGAAGGAGATGTTGGAGAGGCCGCAGGTGGTGTTGACCTTGAGCTCTTCGCGAAGGCGGCGAAGCAGCGCGAAAACCTGCTGGCCCGCAGATCCCAGTGCGCCGATCGGCATGACCAGCGGATCGACGACGATATCGTGCGGCTTGATGCCGTAATCGGCGGCGCGCTCGACGATCTTCTTGGCGACCGCGAAGCGGACGTCCGGGTCCATTGAAATGCCGGTCTCGTCATTGGAGATCGCCACCACCGGAACGTCGTATTTCTTGCAGAGCGGCAGGATCGCTTCGAGCTTCTCTTCCTCGCCGGTCACCGAGTTGACGAGCGGGCGGCCCTTTGCGACGCGCAGGCCGGCTTCGATGGCGGCAGTAACCGAACTGTCGATCGACAGCGGCACGTCGACGAGGCCCTGAACGATCTCCAGAGTCTTGACGAGGAGCGGCGGCTCGGTCTCGTTCGGGTCGACGGCCGTCACGCCTGCATTGACGTCGAGCATCGTCGCGCCGGCGGCAACCTGCTCCAGCGCATCCTTGATCACTGTGTCGAAGTTGCCCTCGATCATCTCGGCGGCGAGCTTCTTACGGCCGGTCGGATTGATGCGTTCGCCGATGACGCAGAAGGGCTGGTCGAAGCCGATGATGATCTCGCGGGTGGCGGAGGCGACGATGGTGCGGGTCATATGAGATCCTCTGAACCTTGAGCGTTGGCCTATGTAATAGGGCCGTTCTGTGTTTGTAAGGCGCTGGACGAGCAGGAGCGCCGGTTATCCTCTGCTAAAGCCGCCGACTCACGGCTTTATCTCAATGCGGGTGGTGCGCAGCGGCCTCGGCCATCTGCTGCTGATTTTCTTCTTTGCCTTCGCGGATATGTTCCAGCCGCTCCGCAACCAGCGCATCGGTCGGCGCGGCTTCGCGAGTCCAGGGTTTGCGGCCCCTCAGGACACCTGATTCATGGACGATTTCGGCAACATACTCTTCCTGGCGGTAGGCCATGACGTGGACGCCGGAAACGCCCTCGATCTCCTTCACCTCGTTCATGATGTCGATGCAGAGCTGCTTGCCTTCCTTTTTCTGGTCCTGGGCGCCCTCGAGCCGCTTGATGATGCTGTCCGGAATGTGGATGCCCGGAACATTGGAGCGGATCCAGCGGGCAGTCTTGGCGGATGCCATCGGCCCGACGCCCACCAGGATGTAGCACTTCTCGTGAAGACCGAGATCGCGCACCTTCTTCATGTATTCGCGAAACATCGGAACGTCGAAGCAATACTGGCTCTGCACGAACTGTGCGCCGGCCTCGATCTTCTTGGCGAGGCGATAGGGGCGGAAATCATAGGGCGGAGCGAAGGGGTTGATCGCTGCTCCGAGGAATACCTGAGGCGGCGTCGTCAGCTTGCGGCCCGAAAGAAACTTTGAATTGTCGCGCATGATGCGCACCGTCTCGAGCAGGGACATGCAGTCGAGATCGAAAACCGGCTTGGCCCCGGGCTGGTCGCCCGCCTGCACGCCGTCGCCAGTGAGGCACATGATGTTCTGGACACCCATGGCCGAGGCGCCGAGCACGTCACCCTGAATCGCGATGCGGTTCTTGTCGCGGCAGGCGATCTGCATGATCGGCGCATAGCCCATGCGCGTCAGGAGCGCGCAGATGCCGACGGATGACATGTGGCAGTTGGCGCCTGAAGCGTCGACCGCATTGATGCCGTCCACCCATCCGTCGAAGACTGCCGCTCGCTCGTAGACGTCCTGGGGATCGGCGCTGTCCGGCGGATTGAGTTCGGCGGTCACTGCGAACTCGCCGCGGCGCAGCACGCGCTCCAACCGCCCGCGCGAGGAATGGCCGGGCAGGGGATCGAGCGGTGCGCCGGGATCGTGGGGATTGATGTCCGGACTCATTGCTGCGGACCTTCCTTGTTCGCCGCTTCGCGGGCGGCCGCGGCCTCGGCCGTTACCCGCAACCAGGAAGAGGTTTCGCGCAGCGACTGGTTGACCGGCTTCTGCACGTTCATGATTGCATCACCCTTCACCATGTTCTGCGAGCCCTTCCACGCCTGCACCCAGACGCAGGGCATGTCGGGTTCGACTTCGCAATTGCCGTTTGCGCGTACGCCGCCGCAGGGGCCGTTCCTCAGTTGTTTCGGACAGTTCATGGGGCACGACATACCGGTTGAGGACAACGCGCACTGGCCGCACATGCGACAGTCGAAGAGGAAGCCCTTGACGTGACGCTCGACGAAGGTGACAGGCCTTTCAACCCGGTTGTAGCCGATTGCGTTCCAAAGCGGATGGAGAAGCAGGAACATGTCGGCGAAACGGTTGTAGAACCACTCGAGGAAACGCGAATTGCGCACGGCCCAGAGACGTACCGTGTATTTGTGGCGCGAGCGGCGGCTGGGCGACACACCCTGGGGCGTATAGGCGCCCGTCGCCGCCTTCCTGGCGGACTGGGCGTTGCCGGTCACGACCTTGGGGTCAGGCATTGTCCCGGCCTCCGGCCTTGACGAGTGCGACGAGGCGCTCCCGGTCATAGGCGGCTTCCAATTCCGCGGCCGCCCTGTCGGCTTCCGCCTCGAGGTCGTCGGATACCGGAACGGGATCGGCCTTGCGCCATTCGGCGAGGTAGTCGTCGGTCTCGGCGGCTCCGGTGCGCATGGCGCACATGTCGATCGCCTCGGTGAAACGCAGCGAGAGCTCGCGTTTGGCGGTCTTGCGGCCCTGCTTGATGATGACTTGCGCGGGGATATCGCGCCAGTAGACGATAATGCGGTCTGCCATCGGATTCCTGTTCTCCTATAGGGGCGACAATGCGCATGTCCACGCGCCGTGGCTCACCTTGCCACGACGTCCGATATGTCCAAAAACGACGCTGCACGATCGCGCATCCGAACCTTGCGTTCGCGGAGCGCACCGCTTGTGCCGGCACGGCGAAATGCCTGCCTTATCGGCGGCGACAAAGGACCGGGAATACGCGTGCACCGGCCTTCGGATGGTCCTTAAGAATATCATGAATCTTGCATTCACTGCGTGTTCACCTGGCCGGCGGCAAAAGCTCTGACCTATTCGAACAGATAGGTGTGGAGATGAAGAAGATTGGGATACTGTTCCTCGCGGCTGTGACGGCTTTCACCGCCTATGCGCCTGCGCAAGCTATGCCCTTCCCAACCGTTCCGGTGTCGCAGGCGAGCGACGTGCAGACGGTCGACCACCGCGGCTGGCATGGTCACCGACATCGCCCGCGGCACGGCTGGCGTCGGCACGGCCATCGTCACGGCTGGTATAACGGGCATCGCGGCTACAGCTACCGCCGCCACAGCGACGGCTGGTGGTATCCTCTGGGAGCCTTCGGTGCCGGCATGATCATTGGCGGCGCCATCGCCCAGCCGCGTTACGCAGAGCCACGCTATGCGGCGCCGGGACTGCCTTCCAGCCACGTCAACTGGTGCTATGACCGCTACCGCTCGTACCGCGCTGCGGACAATTCCTATCAGCCCTATGGTGGCCCAAGACAGCAGTGCTATTCGCCGTATTACTGATGTGTCGCGAGGCCGTCCGTCGGTAACGGGCGGCCTTAAAAGCGCGTCGCGCCGAAGTGTGGCTCAGTAACCCGAACTGCCGCCTCCCGAACTGCCCATGCTGCTGCCGCCGGAGTTGGTGGAACTGCTTCCGGCAGGGTTCATCGTGTTTCGGCTGGATTGATTTGTCATGCACCCGGCGAGTGTCAAAAGGGCAATCGCGGCTGCGAGTATCGTCGATCTGCGGGCCATTGTCTCTCTCCCATCGTGAATTGGATAGGACATGTGACGGCGCCCAACTATTCCCTCGGGCGGCACAAACGCCGGCTCAGAGGGATCAAATCTCGATCAGCGATGTCGTGAGATCGCCATAGCCGGTATAGCGGTACTCATATTCGAGCCCGAGAATATCGGCGGCGCGACGCGCCTTTTCCTGCAACACCGCGTCCTCCTGCTGGGAGAGATAGACGAGCTTGCGGTAGTGGCCGAAATACATGTCGCGCAGTTCCGGGTGCCGGTCGAGGCCGAGCGGCTCGATGACGAAGGCTTCGAACTGCCGGGCAAGGAAATCCGTCAGGAAGAAGGCTGTGATGTCATCGTCCCAGCGGGCTGCGAAATCCGTGTTTCCGGCAAAGAACGAGTAGCAATGCGGCCCCGGGATGCGCGTCACCCCTTCCTCTTCGCAGAGGCGGTCGATAAGCCCGCCGGTGCCGCAATCCGCATAGGCGATGAAGATGCGCTCGAAACCGTTGGCGCGCGCCCGGGTGATAGCCTCACGCAGGCCCGGAGTGATCTTTTCCGGCGTGTTGTGCCAGATGGCCGGCAGACAGTTGAGCTCGATGTGGTCGAGCCCGTTGGCCGCGCAGACGGCAAGAATTTCACGCGCGATCGCGCCGCAACCAATGACATGAACTTTCTTCGGTTGTGCACGTTCTCTTGCCGACGTTGCGTTTTCCATCTTTATTCCGCCTTGCATCAACAAAGGAATCACGGTCATGACGACAAAATCCATCGCGACCATCGGAGCCGTTTTGATAGCGCTGGCAACCCTGAGTTCCTGCGCAAACACGATCCGCGGCGTAGGACAGGATACTGCAAATGCAGTAAACGCGACACAGGGAGCCGGCCATCGGGTCGCCAGAGCCGCCAACTGACGGCCGGAGCGCAAGATCGACGCTTTTTCCGAAAACAAAAAAGCCGGCTGCTCGTTCACACGGGCAGCCGGCTTTTTCATGTCGGATTCGTCTCAGCCGGCTGCGAGCTGATTGTGCTTGCGCTTCATGTAGTCCTTGGCCGTCTCGACGGCGACGGCGGCATCGCGGCAATAGGCATCGGCCCCGACGGCCTTGCCAAATTCCTCGTTGAGCGGTGCACCGCCGACGAGGACGATGTATTCGTCGCGCAATCCCTTTTCTTTCATCGTGTCGATGACGACCTTCATATAGGGCATGGTCGTCGTGAGCAGGGCAGACATGCCGAGGATGTCCGGCTTCTCACGCTCGAGCGCTTCGAGGTAGTTCTCGACCGGATTGTTGATGCCTAGGTCGACGACGTCGAAGCCGGCGCCTTCCATCATCATGCCGACGAGGTTCTTGCCGATGTCGTGGATGTCGCCCTTGACCGTGCCGATCACCATCTTGCCGAGCTTCGGGGCACCGGTTTCAACAAGCAACGGGCGCAGGATGAACATGCCGGCCTTCATCGCATTGGCCGAAAGGAGCACTTCCGGGACGAAGAGAATGCCGTCGCGGAAATCGATGCCGACGATGCGCATGCCTTCGACCAGAGCCTGGGTCAGGACGTCGTAAGGCGTCCAGCCACGCTTGAGGAGGATGCGCGTCCCTTCCTCGATTTCCTCCTTGAGACCGTCATAGAGGTCGTCATGCATCTGCTGCACGAGTTCCTCGTCGGAAAGGTCCTCGAGAATGATTTCATCGTCTGCCATAGTTGGGTTCCTCGGTTCCTGGCACAGTCATTTCGCACGGGTGGCACGAGAGAGGGCGCAATCCGGACGCGTCGCCCAATCCTTAGCGGGCTATACCTAAAAATCTCTTGTTGAAAGCGACGTCGCATGTGATGAAAAACGACGGCGCCCGGCGTAAATGCTCCCACGCGACGGCGGCGGCATTATTCCGCGGTTCGGAATCTGCCGCCTGCAAAATTATACAGCACTTCAAGGCGTTAGAGTGGCGCTTGCGCGGTGCCGATCTGAAGCAGCCGAAAGACGACTGCAATGGCAGCGACCGCAGACCGAGTGTCTAAGATGCGCCAGCCGTTGGCGCATTAAGACCCGTACCGGTCCGGCGCCTTGGTAGCATTAGGTCAAATCGACTACCGGATGCATATGCCCGCCGCTGGATCAGCCTCGCGAAAGGGGTATGCACCCACCCATCAAAGTGTTGCGGCGTTCATCGCGCATGATGCGCGGGGCACCGCGGGAAGAGGAATGAGCGAATGAGCGACGTTACAGAACAAGGTGCGGCCGAAGGCGGCGGACGCCGCGCGCGTGGCGAGGGGCGGGGAGCGGCAGCGCGTCGCGCTTCCCGCACCGGCGGTGGCCCGGGACCGTCTCTGCCCTATATCCAGCGCAGGATTCGCGAATACGAAGTTCTTGACGAGGAAGGGCTGCAGCTCATCGAACGCAACGCCGAGGTCGTTCTCGAAGAGATCGGCATCGAGTTTCGCGATGATGCCGAAGCGCTCGATCTGTGGAAGGCCGCTGGTGCCGACGTGCGCGGTCAACGCGTGCATTTCCCGAAGGGACTTTGCCGCGAGCTCTTGAAGACGGCGCCGAAGGATTTTACCTGGCACGCGCGCAACCCGGAGCGCAGCGCTCAGATCGGCGGCAAGGCGACCGTCTTCGCGCCGGTTTACGGTCCGCCCTTCGTGCGCGATCTCGACGGCAACCGCCGCTATGCGACGATCGAGGATTTCCGCAACTTCGTGAAGCTCGCCTATATGGCGCCGTCGATGCACTCTTCGGGCGGCACGGTATGCGAACCGGTCGACATCGCCGTGAACAAGCGCCACCTCGATATGGTCTATAGCCATATCCGCTATTCCGACAAACCCTTCATGGGATCGGTCACCGCGCCCGAGCGCGCCGAAGACACGGTCGCAATGGCGAAGATCCTTTTCGGCGACGATTTCGTCGAGAACAATGCGGTGACGTTGAACCTCATCAACGCGAACTCGCCGATGGTCTTCGACGAGACGATGCTCGGTGCCGCGAAGGTCTATGCCCGCCATAACCAGGCTTGCGTCGTTTCGCCCTTCATCCTGTCGGGCGCGATGAGTCCGGTCACGGTCGCCGGCACACTGACGCAGATCCTCGCCGAAGTGCTCGCAGGTGCGGCCTTTACCCAGCTCATCCGCAAGGGCGCGCCGGTGCTGTTCGGCACCTTCGCCGCATCGATTTCGATGCAGTCGGGCGCGCCGACCTTCGGCACGCCGGAGCCGTCGCTCGTCTCCTACGGCGCTGCTCAGCTGGCTCGCCGCCTCGGCCTGCCGTTCCGTACCGGCGGCTCGCTCTGCGGCTCGAAGGTTCCGGATGCGCAGGCCGCACATGAATCGGCAAATACGCTGAACATGACGCTGCTTGCCGGCACCAACTTCGTGCTGCACGCAGCCGGCTGGCTCGAGGGCGGTCTCGTCTCGTCCTACGAGAAGTTCATGATCGACCAGGATCAGCTCGGCATGATGCAGAAGATGGCCGAGGGCGTGGACCTTTCCGAAGACGCGCAGGCGCTCGACGCCATCCGCGAAGTCGGCCCCGGCAGCCACTATCTCGGCTGTGCACACACGCAGGCGAACTTCCAGAGCGCCTTTTATCGCTCGCCGCTCGCCGACAACAACTCCTTCGAGCAGTGGGAGATCGAGGGCGAGAAGCGGATCGAACAGCGCGCCAACGCGCTCGCCCGCTCGTGGCTCGAAAACTATGAGGCGCCCTATCTCGACCTGGCAATCGACGAGGCGCTGAAGGAATTCATCGCCAAGCGGAAGGACTCGATGCCCGACGCCTTCACCTGAAAGGCTCCCGAGCGAGCCAGGGAGCAAGGCGGCGCGGCGCAGGTGGCCGATATGATACAGAAAGAGGTCTGGCGCCCGCATTATGAAACTCAAGGGCCGAAACCGAAATGACGGCTCCTTACGCATCGGAAAGCGATGTGCTTGAAACCATCCGTGCGGCGCTTGCGCCGCACGGTCTTTTTTTGCGCGGAACCGTGAACTTCGCACCGGGCGAGGGGGCGCCGACGCTCGAAGGAGGCAAGTCCGCGGCGAGCGTGGTGCTGATCGGCAATGTCGGCGGCTCGGTCTGGGAGTCCTTCAGTCGGTGGCGCGAAGGCGAACCGGACGGCGGCGGTGCGGAGCCGCTCGACAAGTGGTCGAAGCAGGTCATCCGCCCGGCGGCTGCGGCAGCAGGCGCCTCGGCGTATTTTCCATCCGATCCCCCTTGGCAGCCCTTCCAGCAATGGGCAATGCGTGCCGAGGGGCTGAAGCCGTCGCCGCTCGGCATCCTCATTCATCCGCGCTACGGCCTATGGCACGGCTATCGCGGCGCGCTGGGCTTCGATCGAGCCATGCCGGTGACGGGCGAGCCGGCGGGTGGCCACCCCTGCGAACGCTGTATTGGACGGCCCTGCCTTTCTGGCTGCCCGGCGGACGCCTTGGCAGGCGCTGCGTTCGATATGGGGCGCTGTCGCGCGCATCTGAGAACCGGAGAAGGGGTGACCGGCTGCCTTGCTCACGGCTGTCTGTCCCGCGATGCCTGTCCGGTGGGGGGCGGCTATCGCTATCCGGCGGGGCAATTGCGTTTCCATATGGCGGCGATCGAGCTTTAATCAGCGCGCGCCCGCATAAATCCGCTGCAATCCATGCGATGCTACGTCGTATGATTCCCTCCGGGTCTGTTCGATGCCGCTGTTTACAAGAGCCTTCATCGCCGGCGCCGCCCTTCTATCCGCCGGTCTCGCTGCACCCGCATTCGGTGCCTGTCGCGATGTTCTCCATCTCGGCGAAACCTACCTCGCCTGCAGCTTCGACCCGTCGACGAGCGACATAAGGCTCTACAACAAGGATCAGACGGGCGTGCCGTTCAGATCTTTCAGGGCGCTGTCGCTCGAACTTCGTCGTCGCGAACAGTATCTCGTCTTCGCGATGAACGGCGGCATGTACCACGAGGACCTCGCTCCGGTCGGGCTGCATGTGGAGAAGGGTGCGGAGCTGGCGCCGCTCAATAGAAATCCGGGTTGGGGCAACTTTCACATGCTGCCGAACGGCGTCTTTTATGTCGGCGATGGCAAGGCCGGGGTCATGGCGGCGGAGGCCTATCGCCTTGCCGGCATCGAGCCGCGTTTCGCAACGCAATCCGGTCCGATGCTCGTCATCGATGGTGCGCTGCATCCCCGTTTCCTGCCGGATAGCGACAGCCTCAAGACCCGCAATGGCGTCGGGGTGACGAACAGCGGGGAGGTGGTCTTCGCCGTGTCGAAACGGCCGGTGCGCTTTCACGATTTCGCGACCTTGTTTCGCGACGCGCTCGATTGCCCGAATGCGCTCTTTCTCGACGGAACGATCTCAAGCCTTTATGCGCCGGAGATCAATCGGCACGACCGGCTGTTTCCGCTCGGCCCGATCATCGCTGTCGTCGCGACGTTTCCACGCTGACTTCTCGATCCGCAGATCCGTGATGATGTATAATAAGTCTAATGTTGACAAAACGTATAAATCGTTTCAGATGCATGCATGAATACAGATCCGGGCCTTCCCACCTGTCTTGCTATGCACGCGCCCTCGGCCGCGGCGATAAGCGCGTTGCTTTACCCGCATGCGGAGGTCGTTCTGCACGATCTGTCCACCGGCAAGATTGCGGCTCTCTGGAACGCCTTTTCCGGTCGCACCGCGGCGACCGACTCCCTCATCGAGGATGGCCTGGACGGCATGGCTGAGGGCGCCTGCGTGCTCGGCCCTTATGAGAAGACGGGTGCGGACGGACGGCGGCTGAAATCGGTCTCGGCGGTGCTTCGCAATAATGAGGGACATGCCGTCGGGCTGCTCTGCATCAATCTCGATGTCTCACGAATCGACGACGCCGTGAGGCTGCTCGCGGCCTTTGCCGGCACGCCGGAACCACGGCCGCCGGCATTGTTTTCGCGCGACTGGCGCGAGGAGATCAATGCAGCGCTGCACGCTTGGCTAAAGGTGAGAGGCCTTGCGCTTTCCGCCTTGAAGCGCCCGGATCGCGTGGCACTGGTTGCGGCACTCGAAGAGCAGGGGCTCTTCAAGACCCGCAATGCGGTCGATCATCTGGCGAGCCTGATCGGCACCTCGCGCGCATCCATCTACAACTACCTTTCGGCCGCGCGCGAAGGCGCCGCCTGAATCAGCAGCGAGCCTCGCGTTCAAAGGGAAGAACGACCATGACGACTTTGCCGGCCTTTCGCCTCGAGACGCATTTCTCGCGCTGGGAGTTCACGGCGCGCCACCACATGACCGCGAGCGACAGCGAAACCATGTCGATGGCGGAGCTGCTTTCCTGCGCCGACGACGCCGATCGCGACGCGTGGGAGCGGCTGACGCTCGGCTATACCGAGACCCATGGCGCTCCAGCGCTCCGCAAGGCGATCGCCGCGACCTATGAGGGGCTCGAGCCGGAAGATATCCTCTGCTTCGCCGGTGCCGAGGAAGGGCTCTACTGTGCCATGCTGGCTGCGCTCGGTCCCGAGGACCATGCCATCGTCACCGTGCCCAATTACCAATCGATGGAAACGCTTCCGGTCACACTCGCCGCGTCGGTGAGCGGCGTTGCACTCCGTCCCGAGAACAATTGGCAGATCGATATCGCCGATGTCCGGGCGGCGTTGCAGCCGAATACGAAGCTGATCGCGGTCAATTTCCCCAATAACCCGACGGGCGCTGTCGCCGAGCCGTCGGTCTTTCGCGCGCTCGCGGCGCTCTGCGCCGAGCGCGGCATTCATCTTTTCAGCGATGAGGTCTATCGAGGACTGGAGCGCGATGAGGAGAAGCGCCTGCCGCAGGCGGCCGAACTCTTCGATCGCGGTATTTCGCTCAACGTCATGTCCAAGGCCTATGGCCTTCCAGGCCTTCGGATCGGCTGGATCGCCTGCCGCGATCGCGCGCTTCTCCAGCGCATGGAAGGCATGAAGCACTACCTCTCCATCTGCAACTCCCGGCCATCGGAGGTACTGGCGACGATCGCGCTGAAATCGCGCCATCGGATACTTGAACGCAATCGCGCGCTCTGCACGCGAAATCTCGAGAAACTCGGAGCCTTCTTCGCCGAGTTCGCAGATCTCTACGAGTGGCAGGCGCCGGACGGCGGCTGCGTCGGCTTCGCCCGCTATCACGGGGCAGACGGCGTGGAGGAACATTGCCGGCGGCTTGTCGAGGAATCAGGCGTGCTGTTGCTTCCTTCGAGCCTTTTCGTCTCCGATCTGCTGCCGGTCCCGCAGGATCGCTTCCGCGTCGGGTTCGGCCGCAGGAACATCGAAGAGGGGCTCGAAGCCTGGCGCCATCACCTGCTGCGGGCGCCCGTGAGGTGATCGGCGGCGTGGCGCCGGCCGATTGACCGTGTTAACGATGCGCCAACCTCATGGAAGTACCTGCCTCGCATTATGCATTATAGACCCGAGATCGACGGGCTGCGCGCCGTCGCCGTAATACCCGTCCTGCTGTTTCATGCCGGTTTCGGCTTTATCTCTGGCGGTTTCGCGGGAGTCGACGTTTTCTTCGTGATCAGCGGCTTTCTGATCACGAGCCTCATTCACCAGGAGATCCGCAGCGGCGCATTCAGCGTCGTCGCTTTCTATGAGCGGCGTGCACGACGCCTCGCGCCAGCGCTTCTGTTCGTCTGTGTGGCCTCTATTCCCTTCGCGCTCATGTGGATGCTGCCGAAGGAATTGAATGAATTCGGCAAGAGCCTCTACGCGGCGAACTTGTTCGCGGCCAATTTCTTGTTCTGGGACCAGACGAACTATTTCACGCCCGACACCGATCTCATGCCGCTGCTTCACACCTGGTCCCTTGCGGTCGAGGAGCAGTTTTACATCGTCTTTCCCCTACTTCTGCTTTCGCTGCGCCGCCTGTCGGAGGCGACCGGGCTCAAGGTGATCGTCGCGGCGACGGTTCTGAGCTTCGGCGCGACCCAGCTTTTCGCGCGCATCGATCCGGCGGCAAACTTCTATCTCCTGCCCAGTCGCTTTTGGGAACTAGGCCTCGGTGCCGCCGTCGCTCTCTCGGGTGTTTCAAATCGTGAATTCTCCAGATCCGTCCGCGAGTGCTTCGCCTGGGCTGGGCTTATCCTCATCGCTGCAAGCTATCTCTCGACAACCGACACGCAACATTATCCGGGCTGGGCGACCGTTCCAGTCGTCGCCGGTACGGCCCTTGTTCTCGCTTTCGCTCGCGGCGGCACGCTGATCGGCAGGTGCCTCTCGGCCCGCCCGCTCGTTGCGATCGGCCTCTGCAGCTACAGCCTCTATCTCTGGCATCAGCCGGTATTCGCATTTGCGCGGCTGCGCACGAGTGACGGAGTGACGCCTGCGGGCTACGCCGGCCTCATCGTGCTCTGCTTCGGTCTCGCCTACCTCAGCTGGCGCTACGTCGAAGGTCCCTTTCGCAATCGTGCCCGTCTCGGGCGGAAGGCGATCTTCGCAACGGTCGCGGCGGTGGGGTCCATGGCCGTTGCGACTGGCCTGGTGCTCGACGGCAGCGACGGTCTCGCGTCCGGGAATGCCGAGCTTGCCCGCCTCACCAAGCCGAGCGTCGGCATAGGGAAGGATTGCAATGCGGTTGTCGACCTGAAATGCGGCACAAGCAGCGAACCGGTCATTGCCGTCTGGGGAGACTCCTTTGCCAGGCACCTCGTCGATGGCATTCTGGCCTCCGAACCGGGCGCACGGCTTGTACAACTGACGAACAACAATTGCGGTCCGCTCGCCGGCCTCGCCCCGATCAAGGCCAAGTTCGAGCCCGCTTGGCCGCAGGAGTGCATCGAGCACAACAGGGAGGTGCAGCGCTTCCTTCTGGCGCACAAGTCGATCCGCTATGTCGTGTTGTCCTCGCCGCTGAATCAGTATCTGGAGGAAGAGACGATGCTTCTCGACGGTAAGGGAGTGGTGCCGTCGGACGCTCGGACCGTGACCGGCAGTTATCGGGCAAGCCTCGCATGGTTACGGCAGAATGGCTTTCGGCCGGTCGTCATCGCGCCGCCGCCGCAGGATGGGCGCGATACCGGCCTTTGCGTCGCGCGAGCCCGACTGCTTGGAACCTCCGCCGATGACTGCGGGGCGTCACTTGCGAATGTCCGGACCCACGACCGTGACGTACTCTCGATTCTGGCGGACATCGCCAGCGACTATCCGGTCGTGAGCTTCACCGATTATCTCTGCGGCGGGGGCCGCTGCAGAACCGAGGACAGGGGAGTGGCGCTTTTCGAAGACCATGGGCATTTTTCCGAAGAGGGATCCCGTCATCTCGGTGCCGCGCTTCAGTTCTACCCGGCATTTGCCAGTGCTGCGGAATATGGCTGCTCCACGGAGCGCGGTCGGCTCGGGGCACCTTTGCGCGGGATTTGCGATCTCGGCGAAAATGTCGCTTTGGTGAGCGCCAGCGCGAGCGACGCCCCGCCGGCGCAAATGCGCACTCACCCTGGTCCCGTAGAATAGGATAGCTCCGGCTTTGCCGCCGGAGCTTCCGCAGGCATGACCTTAGGCGCGCCGACGGCGCTCTCGGGCCGGGGCGGCGGGACCTTCATTTGCCGATTTGTTCCGCAACGGACCGATTTTCTCGACGATCGTATCGAGCGTGGGGCGTTCACCCCTGGTGTGATTGTCGATCGCGAGCCGCATCGCGGCCAGATGGTTGCAGGAGGTGCCGCAACAGCCGCCGATGATCCTGGCGCCGGCGTCGACGGCCAACCGGGCATATTCGGCCATCAGCGGCGGAGTGCCGGAATAGTGGATCTCCGAGCCGCGGAATTCGGGAATACCGCAATTGCCCTTGACGATGATTGTCGCCTCCGGGCTGGCAGCCGTCATGTCGAGCAGCGAGGAAAGAATGTCGGACGCCCCGACGCCGCAGTTCGCGCCGACGGCAACCGGACCGTCGCCGATATCGGCGGCGACGCCGTGAATGTCTTTCGGGTGCAGGCCCATCATCGTCTTGCCGGCGGTGTCGAAGGAACCGGTGTAGACATAGGGAAGGCCGACCTTCGCCGCGGCTTCGGCGGCCGCACGAATTTCGTCCGGAGAGGACATGGTCTCGATCCAGGCGACCTCCGCGCCGCCGGCTTTCAGGCCCTCGATCTGTTCGACGAAGGCCGCGACCGCGTCTTCATAGGAGAGGGCGCCGAGCGGGATCAGCAGCTCGCCCGTTGGGCCGACGGATCCGGCCGTAATGACCTTTCGCGGCGCCTGGTCGGCCACCGCGCGCGCGATCTCTGCGGCCCGCTTGTTGAGCTGGTAGACCCGGTCTTCGGCCTGATGAAGCTTCAGTCGGTGGCGTGTGCCGCCAAAGGAATTGGTGAGAATGATGTCGGCGCCGGCATCCACGAAGTCCTGATGCAGCTTGGTGATGTTTTCCGGTTTCGTCTCGTTCCACATCTCCGGTGCCTCGCCCGCTTCGAGCCCCATGGCGAAGAGCGACGTGCCTGTGGCGCCATCGGCAAGCAGGACGCCCTTCTGGGCGAGGAGATCGGAAAGGGCATGGACTGCAACGGACATCGGATTTTCCCGGCTGAATGGAACTGCAATAAGATATAAAGATATCTTTATGTGTTGGCAACAGAATTGCGCCGATCAGCGCGGCAATTCGTTCGCAAGCAGCGCAGCTAGATCGGTTGCGGGCTTCTCTGCCCGGGCGCGCAGACGCAGGCTGAATTCCGCCGGAGGCAGGGATGGCAAGCCGAGATGGGCAGGAGCGCGCTCGATGCCGGTGCCGAGAAATCTTTCCGTCCGGGTCGTAACGGCGATGCCGCTCAAGACGGCGGCGCGCAGGCCCGACAGGCTGGGGCTCGTTGCCGCGATCCGAAAGCGGCGGCCGGTTCTCTCGAGGGACGATATGGCGGCGGCGCGGAAGCCGCAAGGTGGGTCGAGCACGGCGAGGGGGAGCTCCTCTTCTTCCGTTGCCAAACCTCTGTCGGAGCCGAGCCAAAGCATCTGTTCGCGGAGCACGAGCAATTCGTCATCTGCAGCCGCCTGTCGCATGGCAAGAAGAATGTCGATCTGGTTCTGATCGAAGGCGGCCGTCAATTCTTTCGACCGCCCGATCCTCAAATCCAGGCGAATGCGTGGATGGGAACGCGCGAAGCGGCGCAGCAGTCCGGGCAGCATCGTATCGGCAAAGTCCTGAGTGCTGCCGAGGGAGATCCGTCCATCGGCGCGCGCGCCCCTGAGGCTGAGCCAGGCGTCGCGATGCGCATCCAAAATACGCCGGGCATGGGCGGCGAGCTCCTCTCCCACGGGCGTGAGCACGCGTCCGCGTCCGGCGGGCGCAAGAAGGCGCTCGCCGATCAATGCTTCCAGACGCTGCATTTGTGCCGTCACGGCGGAGGGCGAACGGTTGACGGCGGTTGCCGCTCTTGCAAGCGAGCCGCCCTCGGCGAAGGCGAGAAAAGTGCGCAGCAGCTCGGGATCGATCGGATTCATACTTCAATTTTACAGAAGTGTATCTGCAAAACAATTCGATTTTTTTGATGTGGCGACGATGGCAAATTGACGAGGTGTTTCGAAGAAAGGAACTGTGATGCCCATCATCAACATCAGCGTTACCGGACAGCCGGAGCCGGAGCTTTCGGCGAAAATAGCGGCAAAGGTAAGCGACCTCACACAGTCGCATCTTCGCAAGGACCCCTCGGTGACGGCGGTCGTCGTCAGCTATGTCGATCCGCGGCATTGGTTCGCGGGCGGAAAGTCGCTCGCCTCGCAGCAGACCAGCAGTTTCTGGCTCGACATCAAGGTTGTCGACGGCACCAATACGAAGCAGGAACTTGGTGCCTATGTCGAAGCGATCTTTGCGGCCTTCGAGGATATTCTCGGGATGGTCCATCCCGAAAGCTACGTGCTCGTGCATGAGGTACCGGCGGCTGCCTATGGCTATGGAGGCAAGACACAGGAGTTCCGGTACATCAGCGGAAGGCTGGGGGTCACTTGACTTTCCGCTGTTGAGGGCGCCCATGGGCGCCCTCAAAGCCAATCAAGCCGCCTGCCGGTCGGTATGCTGCACGGGCGTCACCATGGCGGAGATGATCATCTGCAGGTCGATTGCACCGATCGGGCGACCGTTGGCGTCGACGACATGGGCGTTGCTTATTTGCGCGCCGGTCATGGTGCGAGCGGCCGCTTCGAGCACGGTGCCTACGGCGAGCGGCAGGCCTTCCGGGTTTCCGGAGAGCGGCCGCATGATCGTCTCCACGTTGACCACCCGCCCGCGGTTCACTTCCTTCACAAAGGCCGTGATGTAGTCGTCGGCTGGCGAGAGCACGATTTCCTGGCCGGTTCCCTGCTGCACGACGCGACCGTCGCGCAGGATGGCGATCTTGTCGCCGAGCCTCAGGGCCTCGTCGAGATCGTGGGTAATGAAGACCACCGTCTTCTTCAATTCCTTCTGCAGTTCGAGCAGGACCGACTGCATGTCGACGCGTATCAGCGGATCGAGTGCCGAATAGGCCTCGTCCATCAGCAGGATGTCGGCGTCGTTCGTAAGCGCGCGGGCAAGGCCGACGCGCTGCTGCATGCCGCCGGAAAGCTGGTTCGGATAGTGCTGCTCGAAGCCTTGAAGGCCGACGCGCTCGATCCAGCCAAGCGCACGCTTTTCGCTCTCGCGCCGATCGATACCCTGTATCTCAAGACCGTAGATGGTGTTTTCGAGAACCGTGCGATGCGGCAGCAGTGCGAACTTCTGGAAGACCATCGCCGTCTTGTGACGGCGGAACGCGCGAAGGTCGTTCTCGTTCATCTTGCAGACGTCGACGCCGTCGTAGAGGACTTCGCCCGAGGTCGGATCGATCAGCCGGTTGATGTGCCGGATCAGCGTCGATTTGCCGGACCCCGAGAGCCCCATCACGACCGTTATGCAGCCGCCCGGCATGGAAATGTTGATGTCCTGCAGTCCGAGCACGTGGCCGTGCTTTTCGTTGAGTTCGGCCTTACCCATCCCGTTCTCGACGAGTTTGACGTAATCCTCTCCGCGCGGGCCGAAAATCTTGTAGAGGTTCTTCACCTCGATTGCGTGACTAGCCATGGACAACCTTTCCCCTTCTCTTGGCTTGGAGCTTTTACGCCGACTGCGTTTTCGCGGCGCTTCCCGCTCCTTGCATCAGAACTGTGACAGCGGAACACGCCGACCGCTTTACTGTTTGCGACGCAGGCGCGGCTCGTGCGTCGCGCATCAGGCAGCCGCATCCTCGAAGGGGCGCTGGAATCGATCATCTTCACGATTTCGCGCCGATCCGACCGAAGATCACAGTGATCTAGAGCGCGGCCTTCACCTTTTCGGCGACCTCCGGGCCTACCCACTGCGTCCATATCTCCTGGAAGTTTTCGAGGAAGTAGCGGGCGGCGCTTTCGTTCGTCCCCTGGTTCTGATCCATCCAAGCCAGAATTTTGTTTACCGTCGCGTTTTCCCATTGCCGCGCCTGGACGTAGTCCATGGCGCTGCCTGCTCGATCGGCAAAGGACTTGGTCACCACGGTATAGACGTCCGAGACCGGATAGGAGTTTACCTTTGGGGTCGGGCAATTCGGGGCGGCAGTGCAGGAGTCCCATTCCGCCTTGTCGTGATCCACGCCGAAAGACAGCAAGGTCATCTCGTACTTGCCGAGCAAGGCGGTCGGAGCCCAATAATAGCCGAGCCAGCCGGTCTTCTTCTCGAATGCATCGGCGATCGACGCGTCAAGCCCGGCAGCGGAACCGGGATCGATCAGCTGGAAGCCGGCCTTGTCCGCTTCGAGAGCCTTGTAGAGGTTGGCGGTGGAGAACCGGCAATTCCATGTTGAAGGACAATTGTGGACCGCTCCCTTTGCGGGGTTCTCGTGAGAAGGGAAGAGTTCCGGGTGCTTCAACGCGTCCTGCACCGTTCGAATGTCCGGGTGCGCGTCGGCGATGAACTTCGGAATCCACCAGCCCTCGACCCCACCTTCGCTCAAGATCCTGGCGCCTTCGACGAGGCGGCCCTCCTTGATTGCGGCATCGAAGGGCGTGCGTACGGAGTTGATCCACAGCTCCGGCACCAGGTCGGGCTCCGCCTTCTCGTTCATCGAGGTGAAGGTCAGCATCGTGTCGCCAGCGACGAGCTTCACACTGCATCCATAGCCGTTTTCCAGAATGAACTTGTCCACGTGAGCCGCGACGCCCGCCGAGGCCCAGTCCATCTCGGCGATGCTGACGCCGCCGCATTCGGCAGCCCCGGAAGGGCCTGCCAGAGACCATATGCCCGCCGTGAGGATGAGGGTAGCAAGGAGTTTTTTCATGTCCGTCGACACCTTCACGTCACTGCGGCCACGCATGGTGGATGGAGCGCCGCCTAACCGCTCCCGCGCTGAAGCTGCCGGCCCACTTCGTTGTCATTGCGGCAAGCCTAAGTGTTCGCGTCGAGAAATCAACCTTTTCGATCCGGCGCCGGTCGCCGGCGGCATATTGCGCCGCGACGAGCTCGCGGTACCGAGGACGCGAACGGCGAAATCGCCGAAATTCACCTTTGGTTAAGGCCTCAATAACGATCCGGTAAGGTTGTGGGGATAATTGTCTGCCTGCGGCGGGCGACTGCCGCAGGTCCGGATCAGGTAGTGCGTACCGGACCCGATATTCAGCGGAACGATCTGATCGCCGCACCCTTCCGTTCCAACGGTTGGGTGCGGCTTTTGCATTTCAGGGCAGGAATCGTGAAGAAACCGCCCCGAAAAGGGGGCGGTTTCGAACGCGACGTGGCGCTTTATCCGACGTTGGACGTGCGGATGAGGCCGAGTGGGCCGACCGGCGCTTCCGCGACCACATTACGGACGCGGGACTGGCCGTTCGGCGCCTTGGAGTTCCAGGCGATCTGAACGAAGTTGGGTTTGCCGAAAACGAACAGCATGACTTTCTACCTTGGGAGACCGGGCAATTTTCCGGCGGGTTTCGATGGCGCGGATATAGGCTCTTGCCGCGACGGCTTGAATGCCAGGCTCGGCACCGCATGTCGCAATTGAGCTAGCTCGCGAGAATTTTCAGATCCTAAAAATTAAAACTGCACACAGGTTCCCGCTCCAGAACGCTTGAAGAAGGCCGGAAACGCACCGCGAACGCCGGTGACGCAATCATGGCGGAATCGCGTCGGGACGGAGCTTTGCGGCAGGCGGTTTCGATGCTACGGGAAAGGCATGACACGCAAGATCATGCTGCAGGGAACCGGCTCGGATGTCGGAAAATCGGTACTGGTGGCGGGCCTCTGCCGGCTCGCATCCAACCATGGCCTCAACGTAAAACCGTTCAAGCCCCAGAACATGTCGAACAATGCCGCCGTTGCTGACGACGGCGGCGAGATCGGCCGTGCGCAATGGCTCCAGGCGCTTGCCGCACGCGTGCCGTCTTCCGTGCATATGAACCCGGTGCTCCTGAAGCCGCAATCGGACGTGGGCAGCCAGATCGTCATCCAGGGCAAGGTGGCCGGCCAGGCCAAGGGGAGGGAATACCAGGCTCTCAAGCCAAGGCTCCTCGGCTCTGTCATGGAGAGTTTCGAGCAGGTGTCAGCCGGCGCCGATCTCGTGATCGTCGAAGGCGCCGGTTCGCCGGCCGAGATCAACCTGCGCGCCGGCGACATCGCCAATATGGGCTTTGCCACCCGCGCTGACGTACCCGTCGTTCTCGTCGGCGATATCGACCGCGGTGGTGTCATTGCGTCCCTGGTCGGCACGCATGCGATCCTGCCGGAGAACGACCGGCGCATGGTCACCGGCTACCTCATCAACAAATTCCGCGGCGATGTTACGCTCTTCGACGACGGCATCGCATCGGTCCGCCAGTTTACCGGCTGGCCTTGCTTCGGCGTCGTGCCCTGGCTGAAAAGTGCCGGGCGGCTGCCTGCCGAAGACTCCGTCGTCCTCGAGAGGCTGACGCGGGGCGGCGGCAAGGCGCTGAAGGTCGCGGTCCCCGTCCTGTCGCGGATCGCCAATTTCGACGATCTCGATCCCCTGGCCGCGGAGCCGGACGTCGACATCGTCTTCGTTCGGCCGGGGGCGCCGCTTCCAGACGATGCGGGCCTCGTCGTCATACCCGGCTCGAAGTCCACCATTGCCGATCTGGAGGATTTCCGCAGGCAGGGCTGGGACCGGGACCTCGACCGGCATATGCGCCGCGGTGGGCGGGTCGTCGGTATCTGCGGCGGCTATCAGATGCTCGGAAGCCGGGTTACCGATCCGCTCGGTATAGAGGGCGGCAAGCGCGCGATTGAGGGGCTGGGGCTGCTTTCCGTCGAGACGGAGATGGCTCCGGAAAAGACGGTTCGCAACAGCCGCGCCTGGTCGCGAGAATACGACGTCGCGCTCGAAGGCTACGAAATCCATCTCGGCAAGACGACCGGCGCCGATTGCAGCCGCGCGCCGGTCGAGATCGACGGCCGCCCGGATGGAGCGATGTCGGCGGACGGCCGCGTGATGGGCACCTATCTGCACGGTCTTTTCGGAAGCGACGCCTACCGTTCCGCGTTGCTCAAGAGCTTCGGTATCGAAGGCGGGGGAGGCAATTACCGCCAGTCGGTGGATGCGGCTCTCGACGAGATTGCCGGGGAACTCGAAGCGGTACTCGATCGGACATGGCTCGGCACGCTTTTGGGGTAGGGCCGGCCGGACGAGGCGTGCCCTTTCGGCATTTCTCACCCGGACCGTATCGTGTCGGAAGCGCAGAAAACGGCTCGTTGAAAGGATCGAAATGCAGCAATACGACGACGATCTTCGGCAGTTCGAAGCCCAGGGCGCACCGGCTCTGCCTCCGGCCGCGGAGCAGGGCTATGTGGAGCGCGATGGCGCCCGGATATGGTACTCGACATATGGCGCGGGAGCACCGGTGGTCCTGTTGCACGGCGGCCTCGGCCACAGCGGCAATTGGGGCTATCAGCTTGCGCCGCTTCTTGAGGCCGGCCGTCGCGTCGTGCTCATCGACAGCCGCGGACATGGGCGCAGCACGCGCGATGAGCGGCCCTACAGCTACGAAGTGATGGCGTCCGACGTCCTTGCCGTCACCGACATGCTGGGACTTCAGAAGTTCGCCGTGGTGGGCTGGAGCGACGGGGCGTGCATCGGCCTCGTGCTTGCGAGCGAGGCTCCAACGCGCGTTGCCGGCGTCTTCTTCTTCGCCTGCAACATGGACCCGAGCGGCGCGACAGAATTCGAGGCCACTCCGGTTATCGACCGTTGCTTCGCCCGGCACCGGAAGGACTATGCCGAATTGTCGGCGACGCCTGATGAGTTCGATGACTTCGTCTCGGCCGTCAGCGAGATGATGAGTACGCAACCCAATTACTCGGCGGGCGACCTCGCCGGCATCCGAGTGCCGGTCGCGATCGTGCAGGCCGAGAACGACGAGTTCATAAAGAGAGAGCACGCCCAATATCTCGCGCGGAGCATTCCCGCAGCCGAATTGATCACGCTTGAACACGTCAGCCACTTTGCGCCGCTGCAGAGGCCCGACGTGTTCAACGGCGCCATGCTTGCATTTCTCGACAAGGTGCTTCCAACCAGGACCTGAGGCTTTACAGCCGTCGTCACGTTCTCCGTT
This sequence comes from Sinorhizobium sp. P24N7, assembly GCF_042436655.1. Taxonomy (NCBI): domain Bacteria; kingdom Pseudomonadati; phylum Pseudomonadota; class Alphaproteobacteria; order Hyphomicrobiales; family Rhizobiaceae; genus Sinorhizobium; species Sinorhizobium sp. P24N7. The sequence continues at coordinate 37,218 of NZ_JBHMIW010000025.1, forward strand.
GCATACGCCTTGCGAAAAATGCAGCATGGTTTTCGGGTAGGACGACCTCTTCGCCGCTGTGCATGGCGACGGCGTCCGGGCGAAGGGCGCTGCCATGGCACGCACGCAGCTAATAGGGGTCATTATCGGCCTGGTGATCGTCGCGGCGCTCACCGTGCTGCGTGCAAGCGATCCGCCGCTTTTGCGTCTCGCCCGAGATCTCACTTTCGACGAGTATCAGCGCCTGGCGCCGCGCAGCTTCGAGGACGTTCCGGTTCGCGTCGTCGACATTGACGAGGCATCGCTGAAAGAGTTCGGCCAGTGGCCGTGGCCGCGCGACCGCGTTGCCGCACTGGTCGACCGGCTCTCGGAAATGGGGGCGGCGGTGATAGCCTTCGACATCCTGTTCTCCGAACCCGACCGTCTTTCGCCGCGCAGCGTCATGCGCGATGTCGCCGGGGTCGATCCGGCGCTCCTTGAGCGGCTGCCGGACAATGACGAGATACTCTCCCGATCGATCGGCGACCGGCCCGTCGTGCTCGGTTTCGGCCTTTCCAACGCAGGCAACTACCGGCCGCCGGTGAAAGCGGGTTTCGCCTTCACCGGCGAAAGTCCGCTCGATGCGCCGCCGCGGCTTACGGCTGCGACTCCTTTGAGGCCACAACTCGAAGCCAGTGCCGTGGGCCTGGGCCATATCAGCCTCAATCCCGGCAGGCCGTCGGCCGTTGTGCGCGCCGTCCCGCTGCTGTTGAGCGATGGCGAGCAACTCTATCCGAACCTGGCCCTCGAAGCGCTGCGCGTGGCTCAGGGCGCTTCCACCTACATCGTAGCGGGTGCTCCGGATGCGCCTGATACCATCACGCTGATCAAGGTCGGCGAATTCGTGGTGCCGGTGACCGCGGCGGGCGAACTCTGGCTCTATGTCAGTCCCGATCGCGGTGAAAGATATGTCTCTGCCGGCCGGGTGCTGGCGCCCGGCGGAGTTTCCGCAGAGACGAGGGCAGCGATCCAAGGCAGTATCGTATTCGTGGGCACGTCGGCAGCAGGCCTGCAGGACATCCGCACCACGGCTCTTGGACACAACGTGCCCGGCGTGTCGCTGCACGCGCAGACTGTCGAGCAGGTTCTCTCGGGCCGCTTCCTCTCCCGTCCGGATTGGGCGGACGGACTGGAAATCCTTGCGATCGCGGCTGCAGGGAGCCTGCTCGTCCTGCTGACCACCTTCGTCAGCCCGGCCGTCGCGCTTGCCTGCGGCCTTCTGATAACCGCGCTGGCCCTCGCTGCCTCCTGGTCAGCCTTCCTCTATGCAGGCCTGCTGTTCGACCCTCTGGCTCCGATCCTTGCCGGATCGATCACCCATTTTGCGGCAACCGCCTATCGTTTCCTGGTCATAGACCGGGAGCGGCGCGTGGTTCGGCGCGCCTTTGGCCAGTACCTGTCGCCCTCGCTCCTCTATCGCATCGAGCATACGCATGACGCCCTGCGTCTCGGCGGCGACGACCGTGAGTTGACGATCATGTTCGTCGACGTGCGCAACTTCACGGAGATCAGCGAGCGCCTGACGCCGGGAGAGGTGGTCCGGTTTCTCAACACGCTGCTCGACGCGCTGAGCCGCCATGTCATCGCCAATGAAGGCACGCTCGACAAGTTCATCGGCGATTCGATCATGGCGTTCTGGAATGCGCCCGTCGACGTCGCCGATCACCCCGGCAAGGCCATCCGCGCCGCCTTGGCCATGCGCGAGACGCTCGCCCGCCTCAACGAGAGCGACGCCTTCGGCTTCGGGAGCGACCAAAAGGTGGCGATCGGTGTGGGGATCCATACCGGGCTTGCCTGCGTCGGCAATATGGGAGCGGAGATGCACTTCAACTATTCGGCCGTCGGCGACGCGGTCAACGTCGCCGCCCGGATCGAGGCTGCCTGCAAGGACGTCGGCTTCGATATTCTGATATCCGAGACGACGGCGGATCTGGGCGAACGGTGCGCCGTGCTGGAGGCGGGGGCGCTGGCGCTGAAGGGCAAGAGCACGCGAACGCGGGTATTCGCCGTGGTCGGTGACGAGCATATGGCCGCTTCGGCCGAGTTTTCCGAGCTGCAGCGCATTCATGAACAGTTGATCGGGGCGATGCGTTTAAGGTCACGGCCCCGCAGAGAGCTCGTCAATGCCGCAAAGCTCAAGGCTCCGGCTCTGTGCGGGGGATTATCGGATTTCTACCGCCGCATCGGACGCCGGACAGACCACTTTGCCGGTGAACCTTTGCCGTTCGCAGACGAAGCCAGATCCGCCGAATAGAGAGACCATTTGATCCAACGCACTTCCGGACGGAAAACCATTACACATTTTTCCTGGGAGTGCTCTAACCGCGGCCCTTCTTCGTGCCTGTGTCCACTTGCCCGTTCTTGCCGCTATCCTGGCCCTTCTTGCCGGTGTCCTGTCCCTTCTTGCCCGTGTCCTGCCCTTTCTTCCCCTTGTCGAGGCCACGCTTGCCGGGCTCGTTGCTGGGCGTCTTGCCCGGGCGGGGCGCCTTTTGCGGGCTTGCTTTTTCGGGCGGCCGTGCCCGTTCCGGCGTGGTCGGCTTGATCTCGATAGCGGCCGAAATGCCGCAACTGCCGCTCATGCCGCCGAAGGAGGCAGAAAGTCTTTGGTCGCCCGAAAGAAAGGGCAAGGCCTTCCGGTTTCCGAGTGTCGCCAGTGTGCGGCGACCGGCCTTGTGCGTGTCCGTCATGGTGCCGTCGCGCTTTGCGATCACGCAATCGCAGCGTCGGGTGAGCTGCTGGCATCCCGCCGGGCCGCAGAACCGGGCCGCGCCCTCCAGGAGAACGATCGCCGTCGTTCCGTCGTTGCCGATGTAGAAGTCGAACACGGTTCCGCGTACGCCGATCGTTCCGGCAGGCGTCAAGATCTGATAGGCCGAGTGCTTCGAATTTCCGCTGATCCAACGAAACGTGCCTTTGGCGGCGGCGACGGTGAGTTGCTGCACCGATTTCGAATCGTTGAAGACGAACTTGTCGATGACGACGGAAGAGCCTGCCCCCACCGCCAATTTACTGCCGTCGCGGAACACGAACTGGCCGAGCCCAGATCTGGACGTGCTTATTCGCTCGTCCCGGTGAACAGCGTCCCGCTCCACGAGCGGCCCGCCGCTGCCGGTGACGACCGTCCTGATCCGGACCGCTTCTCCAACCGGTTCGGCGGCAATCGTCGGCATGGAACCGTAAAACGCTGCGCCCAAAGCAGCGATTGCGGCACGACGCAAGTGAAACATCGCACCCTCCACGATGATCTCCTGCGGCCGACGTGGTCCGCGGATCATGAACGTGAATGATAACCGGATCGACACAATGTCGCCGGACCCCAAGCATTCATTCTTATCATGGCCGGGCCGGAAGTGTCTGCCTACCCGTTCGGGGTAGCCGGCGCGAAAGCGCATATCTGCCGTAATCGGCGGTCCCGGTGTCGCAGGCCGTCGATTGACTTTGCCGCCGCCGCTTCATAATTAACGCAGTATGGATGGTTCCCTCGTGCCGAGGTGGGGCGAGGGAGTAAATGGGAATGCGACGGGGCGGACCCACGCCGGGCGCCCTTATCGCAGCCGACCCCGCGACTGTAGAACGGTCAGGGTTCGCCATCGGGCATTCCGCCGGATTTCCACGCGCTGCATGGGGCAGTCTCGTGAAGTTTGGCGGCATGTCGGAAAAGCCACTGGCGTGGCATTGCGATGAGCCAGGCAGGACGCCTCTTCTTCTACGAATCGTCCGCCTTTCGCGATGCCGCAAACGCCGGGAAGGCGAGGCGAGCCCGTTCGGTCTTTTGCCGCATCGTTTTTCGGGCCGAGCCGGTTCGTCGAACGTGCGGCCATGAGGATCGTGACGCCGTGAGCCAGGAGACCTGCCATCCGTCAGGGCATTCCGCCCGAGGGGAGATGCTCCCCGATGCCAGCACGGAGGTTGACGTGGCTCACAGGTCTTCGATCCAACGCGTTCTCGGCGCGCGCCGTTGCCGCTATAGCCTTCTCTAGGGCAGGCGGTATGGACATTTCCAATCTCGGCCCGATCCTCGTGCTTGGCGGCGCGCGTTCGGGAAAATCCACCTTCGCGGAAAAACTCGTCGAGGCCACCGGGTCTCCGATGCACTATCTTGCGACCGGCCGGGCCTTCGACGAGGAGATGCGGGAACGCATCGCCCTTCACCAGGCTACTCGGCAGGGGAAGGGTTGGACCACCCACGAAGAACCGCTCGATCTCGTGGGGCTGCTTCGCCGCATCGATGAGCCCGGCCGGGCTGTCCTCATAGACTGCCTGACCCTGTGGGTGACCAATCTGATGATGGAGGAGCGCGACATGGCCGCCGAATTCGCCGCGCTCGCCGCCTTTCTGCCCGCGGCGCGCTCGCGACTCGTTTTCGTCTCTAATGAGGTCGGTCTCGGGATCGTCCCGGAAAACCGGATGGCGCGCGACTTTCGCGATCACGCCGGCCGGCTCCACCAGATCGTGGCGGAGAAATCCGCAGAAGTTTACTTTGTCGCGGCCGGACTGCCGCTGAAAATGAAGGGTTGATTCATGACACTCGCAAGGGCGCCGCAGGGCAAAATACCGGCTACCGTCATCACCGGCTTTCTCGGTGCCGGCAAGACGACGATGATCCGCAACCTGCTGCAGAATGCCGACGGCAAGCGCATCGCGCTGATCATCAACGAATTCGGTGATCTCGGGGTTGACGGCGATGTGCTGAAGGGCTGCGGAGCGGAAGCCTGCTCGGAAGAGGACATCATCGAACTGACCAATGGCTGCATCTGCTGCACTGTTGCCGAAGACTTCATCCCGACCATGACGAAGCTGCTCGAGAGGGAGAACCGGCCGGATCATATCGTCATCGAAACCTCCGGACTGGCGCTGCCGCAGCCGCTCGTCGCCGCATTCAACTGGCCGGACATCCGCAGCGAGGTAACGGTCGACGGCGTCGTCACCGTCGTCGATAGTGCGGCGGTCGCCGCGGGCCGCTTTGCCGATGATCACGACAAGGTAGACGCGCTGCGCGTCGGCGACGATAATCTCGACCACGAAAGCCCGCTTGAAGAACTTTTCGAGGATCAGCTCACCGCCGCGGATCTCATCGTTCTCAACAAGACGGACCTTATCGACGCCGCGGGGCTGCAGTCCGTACGCGAAGAGGTGGCCTCCCGCATCAGCCGCAAGCCGACGATGATCGAGGCGAGGAACGGCGAGGTAGCCGCCGCCATCCTGCTCGGGCTCGGAGTGGGGACGGAGGGCGATATTGTCAACCGCAAGTCTCACCACGAGATGGAGCATGAGGCAGGCGAGGAGCATGATCATGACGAGTTCGACAGCTTCGTCGTAGAGCTTGGCTCCATAGCCGACCCTGCTGCTTTCGTCGAAAAGCTCAAAGGCGTCATCTCAAAGCACGACGTGCTGCGCCTCAAGGGCTTCGTCGACGTTCCGGGCAAGCCGATGCGCCTCTTGGTCCAGGCGGTCGGCAGCCGCATCGACCAGTATTTCGACCGCGCATGGGCTTCCGGCGAAACACGCGGCACGCGTCTCGTCGTCATCGGGCTGCATGACATGGACGAGCCCGCCGTGCGCGCAGCGATTTCGGCGCTCGCGTGAAATGGCTTCGACTTTGAACGAGGAGTCCAGGGAGCATCCATGCATCTCCTCCTAGCTCAGAAAGGAACGATCGCCGACGGTAATGAGGCGATCGACCTGGGACAGAGCCCGGGCGACATATTGTTCCTGTCGGCGGCCGATACGGAGCTTGCCTCGATCGCGGCTGCCCATCGTCAGCGCGCGGGCGCAAGAAGCCTGCGGATCGCCAGCCTGATGAATCTCATGCACCCCATGTCGGTCGACACTTACGTCGAACGCACGGCGAGGCATGCGAAACTGATCGTCGTACGGCCGCTCGGTGGTGCGAGCTACTTCCGTTACGTCCTGGAGGCGCTCTACGCCGCGGCGGTTGCGAATAAGTTCCAGATCGCCGTGTTGCCGGGCGACGACAAGCCGGACCCGGGCCTCGACCCGTTTTCCACCGTATCGGTGGAAGATCGGCAGCGCCTTTGGGCGTATTGCACCGAAGGCGGCGCGGAGAATGCCGGCCTGTTCCTCGATTACGCCCAGGCATTGATCGATGGCGGCGACAAGCCGCAGCCGGCGCGACCGCTGCTCAAGGCGGGGATATGGTGGCCTGGCAGGGGCGTGATCGGCTTCGAGGAATGGCTGCGCCTGTCCGAATCGCGTCGGGCTGCAACCCCCGGTCAGGTGGACAGTGCGGGACACGAACCCACCGTCGCCATCTGCTTCTACCGCGCGCTCGTCCAGAGCGGAGAGACGAAGCCGGTGGAGGCGCTGATCGAGGCTCTGGCGGCCGAGGCTGTGCGGGCGCTCCCCGTTTTCGTCTCCAGCCTCAAGGATCCGGTCTCGATCGGCACGGTCGAAGCGATCTTCGCCGAAGCAGTGCCGGATGTCGTGATGAACGCCACGGGCTTTGCCGTTTCCGCACCCGGCGCGGACCGCCAGCCGACCGTGCTCGAATCAGGCGGCGCGCCGGTGCTGCAGGTCATCTTTTCCGGCTCGTCGCGGGAGGCCTGGGAAGCTTCGGCTCAAGGGCTGATGGCCCGCGATCTCGGCATGAATGTCGCGTTGCCGGAGGTGGACGGGAGGGTTCTCTCCCGTGCCGTTTCCTTCAAGGCTGCCTCGGTTTACGACCCGCTGGTGGAGGCCAATATCGTCGGACACGAGCCGCTTGCCGATCGCGCGCGTTTCGCGGCGCGCCTCGCCGCCAATTGGACGAAGCTGCGCCGGACACCGCCCCGGGGCCGCCGGGTTGCCATCGTTATGGCCAACTATCCGAACCGCGACGGACGCCTCGGAAACGGCGTGGGTCTCGATACGCCTGCCGGCACGATCGAAGTGCTGAAAGCGATGACGGCAGAAGGCTATGCTGTCGGCAATGTTCCTGATGACGGCGACGCGCTGATCCGCTTTCTGATGGCCGGGCCGACCAATGCGGCGAGCGGCGACCGGGAAATCCGCGAAACGATTTCCTTGAATCATTACAAGGGTTTCTTCGAAGCGCTTCCGAAAAAGATTCAGCAGGAAGTGACCGCGCGCTGGGGCGCGCCGCAGGCCGACCCCTTCTACATCGACGGCGTATTCGCTCTGCCGCTCGCGCGCTTCGGCGATGTGCTCGTGGGCATCCAGCCGGCGCGCGGCTACAATATCGATCCGAAGGAAACCTATCACGATCCGGACCTCGTGCCGCCGCACGGCTATCTCGCTTTCTATGCCTATTTGCGCGAGGTATTCGGCGCCCATGCGATCGTCCATATGGGCAAGCACGGCAACCTCGAATGGCTCCCCGGAAAAGCGCTGACGCTTTCCGAAGAGTGCTACCCCGAGGCGATATTCGGCCCGATGCCGCATCTTTATCCCTTCATCGTCAACGATCCCGGCGAGGGCACGCAGGCCAAGCGGCGAACGAGCGCCGTCATCATCGACCATCTGACGCCACCTTTGACGCGGGCGGAGTCCTACGGACCGCTGAAGGACCTGGAGGCGCTGGTCGACGAGTACTACGAGGCTGCGGGCGGCGATCCCCGGCGGCTCAGGCTGCTCAGCCGGCAGATCCTCGATCTCGTCCGCGACATCGGCCTCGACCACGACGCCGGCATCGAGAAGGGCGACAGCGAGAACCAGGCGCTCGAAAAACTCGATGCCTATCTCTGCGACCTGAAGGAAATGCAGATCCGCGACGGGTTGCATATCTTCGGCCTGGCGCCGAAGGGAAGGCTTTTGACCGATCTTACGGTCGCGCTCGCCCGTGTGCCGCGGGGTCTGGGTGAGGGCGGAGATCAGAGCCTGCAGCGGGCAATTGCGGCGGACTTGAGATTGCACGTGGCTTTACCGCAACCCTTCGACCCGCTCGATTGCGTCATGTCCGATCCTTGGGCCGGCCCGAGGCCCGATCTTCTCGCCGCCCTCTCGGATGCGCCATGGCGCACCGCCGGCGACACGGTCGAGCGCATCGAACTGCTTGCAGCGAAGCTCGTTTCAGGCGAAATCGTCTGCCCGGTGGGATGGACCAACAGCCGCGCCGTACTTGACGTGGTCGAGACGCGGTTGAAGCCTTCGATCAAGAGCTCCGGCGAGGCGGAAATCAAGGGTCTGCTGACCGGCCTCGACGGCCGGTTTGTCGCCCCCGGTCCCTCGGGTGCGCCGACGCGCGGCCGTCCGGACGTGCTGCCGACGGGGCGCAACTTCTATTCGGTGGACAGCCGCTCCGTGCCGACTCCGGCCGCCTATGAGCTCGGCAGGAAATCGGCGGAGCTGCTTATCCGCCGCTACCTGCAGGACCACGGCGAATGGCCGTCCTCTTTCGGATTGACGGCCTGGGGCACCTCCAACATGCGTACCGGCGGCGACGACATCGCCCAGGCATTGGCACTGATCGGCGCAAAGCCCGTCTGGGACATGGCCTCGCGCCGCGTGACCGGCTACGAAATCATTCCGCTTGCCGTTCTCGGCCGTCCCCGTGTCGACGTCACCCTGCGTATATCCGGCTTCTTCCGCGACGCCTTTCCCGAGCAGATAGCACTCTTCGACAAGGCGGTCCGCGCGGTCGGCGCGCTCGACGAGGACGATGCCGACAATATGATCGCCGCCCGCATGCGTGCCGAAACGCGGCGGTGGGAAGAGCGGGGCGCCGACGTGAACGAGGCTCGACGCCGTGCCTCCTATCGCGTCTTCGGTTCGAAACCCGGCGCTTACGGAGCGGGCCTGCAGGCGCTTGTCGACGAGAAGAACTGGGAAACGCGCGGCGATCTTGCCGAGGCTTACCTCATCTGGGGCGGTTACGCTTACGGTGCCGGCGAGGATGGAAAGGCGGAGCGGGGCCTTTTCGAGGAGCGCCTGCGCTCGATCGAAGCCGTGGTCCAGAACCAGGACAACCGCGAGCATGATCTGCTCGACAGCGACGACTACTACCAGTTCGAGGGCGGCATGAGCGCTGCGGCTGAGCATCTCGGCGGCCAGCGTCCGGCCATCTACCACAACGACCATTCGCGCCCCGAAAAGCCGGTCATCCGCTCGCTCGAGGAGGAGATCGGCCGCGTGGTGCGTGCCCGCGTCGTCAATCCGAAGTGGATCGACGGCGTGATGCGCCACGGCTACAAGGGAGCCTTCGAAATCGCCGCGACGATCGATTACATGTTCGCCTTCGCTGCGACCACCGGGGCGGTGCGCGATCATCATTTCGAGGCAGCCTATCAGGCCTATATCGCCGACGAAAAAGTCCTCCGGTTCCTGCGCGAAAAGAACCCGGCCGCGCTTTCGGAAATATCGGAGAGGCTGCTGGAGGCGATCGACCGCGGCCTATGGAACCCGCGCTCCAATTCGGCGCGATTCGAACTGAACAGCCTTTCCGGCCGCGCGGCTACCGACCGCCTGATGGCCGGAAACCAATAGGGAGGACATCATGAACGACGAGACCGCGAATACCGGCGAACCGATCGCCGAGAAGGACGAAGCGCGCCACGCCATGAAGATGGCGAAGAAGAAGACCGCCCGCGACAAGATCATGGCCACCAAAACGGACGAAAAAGGCTTGATCATCGTCCACACCGGCAAGGGCAAGGGCAAATCGACGGCCGGCTTCGGTATGATCTTTCGCCACATCGCCCACGGAATGCCCTGCGCCGTCGTTCAGTTCATCAAGGGCGCCATGCACACGGGCGAGCGTGATCTGATCGAGAAACATTTCGGCGCTATCTGCCAGTTCTACACGCTCGGCGAAGGCTTCACCTGGGAGACGCAGGATCGCGCGCGCGACGTCGCAATGGCGGCAAAGGCGTGGGAGAAGGCAAAGGAGCTCATCCGCGACGAACGCAACTCCATGGTGCTCCTCGACGAGATCAACATCGCGCTGCGCTACGACTACATCGACGTCGCCGAGGTCGTGCGCTTTCTCAAGGAGGAGAAGCCGCACATGACGCATGTGGTCCTGACCGGCCGCAACGCCAAGGAAGACCTGATCGAGATCGCCGATCTGGTAACGGAGATGGAACTGGTGAAACACCCCTTCCGCTCGGGCATCAAGGGTCAGAAGGGCGTGGAATTCTGATGACGCAGGCCTGGCAGTTCTGGGCGCTGCTCTCCGCGGTCTTCGCGGCGCTGACTGCCATTTTCGCCAAGATCGGCGTCGCAGACGTCACCTCGGACTTCGCGACGCTGATCCGAACAGCCGTCATCCTTGTCGTTGTCGTGAGCATCGTTGCCGTAACCGGACAATGGCAGCGCCCGACGGAGATTTCCGGCCGAACCTGGCTCTTCCTCGGCCTGTCCGGTCTTGCGACAGGGGCTTCGTGGCTCGCCTATTTCCGCGCGCTCAAGCTGGGCGATGCCGCTCGCGTGGCACCGGTCGACAAGCTGTCGATCATATTCGTCGCTGTGTTCGGCGTGCTTTTTCTCGGCGAGAAGCTCAATCTGATCAACTGGCTCGGCGTCGGCCTGATTGCGGCCGGTGCGCTTCTGCTGGCGGTATTCTAGCGGGCACGGCAAGATCCGGACAGGAAATCGTCGCCGCCATGTCCTTTCGTATTGACAAGTCGTATCCTAACGTTAGGCTTGACTGAAATTATCTGTCGGCATCTGGGCCTCGAAGGGAAACTTTGTTTCTCTGCGGGGCCTTTTTGCATTTGAGGGGCGAATGACAGGCAACGTTACCTACCCGGTAGGAGTATTGTTCTCTCGGAGCGGGAGCTACGCGCAGCCGGCGGGCCAAGGCTTTGGCGGCGCAATGGCAGCGATCGAGCATCTCAATGCGTCCGGGCGTTTTCCGTTCAGGCTCGAGGCCCATCATCTCGATCCCGCAGGCGAGGCGGATCGCTATGCACCGCTTTGCAGGCAACTGATCCGCGAGCACGGTGTGCGCCATGTGGTGGGCTGCACCACCTCCTGGAGCCGCAAGGAAGTGATACCCGTGGTCGAGAAGCTCGACGCGCTGCTCTGGTATCCTTGCGTCTATGAAGGTTTCGAGGTTTCCGAAAACCTTATCTACGTCGCCGCCTGTGCCAACCAGCACCTGGTGCCGCTTCTCGACTATATCGCGCCGCGCTTTGGCAGCAGGGCGATGCTTGTCGGCTCCAACTATATCTGGGGCTGGGAGACCAACCGAATCGCACGCGACATTCTCCATCGCTCGGGCGGCGAGGTCCTGGGCGAGCGTTTCGTGTCGATGGGCGACACGGATATCGTCCACCTGATCGACGAGGTGCGCGAGAAGAAACCGGATTTCATCCTGAACAACCTGATCGGCCCGTCGTCATACGCTTTCCTGCGCGCGCTTCACGCTCTCGCTGAAGCGGATGATCGCTTCCATCCGGATAAATGCCCGGTCATCAGCTGCAACCTCTACGAGGGCGAGATCGCCGGGCTCCGACACGCCGCGGCGGGGCATTTCACGGTCAGCTGCTATTTCCGCACGATCCAGTCGCCGGAAAACGACTCCTTCCTGAAGACACTTGCGGCGCTGGATCCGGGCGCCGTAGTCGATGCCTTCTATGTGCAGGCATTCAGTGCCGTGATGATGATCGCCGAGGCGATCGCGCGCAGCGGCAGCGACGATGCGGATGGTGTACGCGCCGCCCTGTGCGGGCAGGCGGTCGATACACCGCTCGGGGCCATCAGCGTCGATCGATGGACGAACCATGTGGAATTGCCGGCCCATATCGGCCGCGCGGGCGCAGATGGCAGTTTCGAGATCGTCAAGCGCTCGTATGAAGCCATCACGCCGGATCCGTTCCTGACATCCACGCCGCTTGTCCGCCCGATGGGAGGGAACGAGGCGCGGCCTGAGCTGAAGGTGGTGAAATGAGATCTGTTCATAACACCCCGAATTTCGATGGCTGGCGGGCGCTCATCCTGCACCGGCCGCATCAGAACGTCGACGCTCTCTTTGCCCAATGCGCCCGCATAGGCATTGCGGCGGAACAGGCCTGGCCGGATTTTCCCGGTGACCGATCTGCAGAGGAGTTCAACGTCCTCCTTATCGACGCAGATATGGGCCACGACGAGCAATTTCCCTGGCGTCAGGGGGAAGCCCCCATGCCGATGATCGCACTGATCGGCTCCGAGGCACCCGGCCGCATCGCCTGGACTATCGCGCAAGGGGCCGACGCGCAGCTTCTGAAGCCCATCGGCAGCGCCGGGCTGTACAGTGCTCTGATGGTCGCAAGCCACAGTTTTGTCCGCCGCCGTGCGCTCGATCGTGACGTCGCCGCATTGAAGCATCGCCTCACGCGGCGCCAGGAACTTGCGGAGGCAACTGCACTGCTGATGCTCCGGAAGAACTGCGGGGCCAGCGAAGCCTACCAGCACCTGCGCCTGACCGCGATGTCGAGCAGCTGCAGCATCGAGGACGTCGCCGCGGCGATCGTCCAGGAATTCGAGAACCACGGATTGAAGAATGCCGACCATGGTCGCTGAAACGGCGCGCAGCAAAGAGAACAGGACACCGGGCGTGTGGACGCGCCTCCTGCGCAGGCCGCTTGCGCTCATCGGTCTTGCGGTCATCGTCGTGGTGGTGGGCGCAGCAGCGCTTGCGCCTTGGATCGTGCCCTATGACCCGCACGAGCAGTTCTTCGAGGGTCTGACCATTGAAGGCGCGCCGCTGCCGCCCAACAGTCAATTCTGGCTCGGTACCGACCTTGTCGGACGCGACCTCCTGAGCCGTCTGATCTATGGCGCGCGCACCTCGCTCGTCATCGGCGTGGTCGCCAATGGCATTGCCGTCGTCATCGGCTCGCTCGTCGGCATTGCAGCCGGCTATTTCCGCGGCTGGGTGGACACCGTGCTGATGCGCTTCACCGACCTGATGATGGCCTTTCCGGCGCTCCTCCTTGCCATCGTTCTGGCCGCGATCTTCACACCCAGCCTGTGGATCGTTGCGATGGTCATCGCCATGGTGAACTGGGTGCAGATCGCCCGCGTCGTCTATACCGAAACCCGCTCGATAGCCGAGCGCGATTTCGTGACTGCCGAGCGGGCCATGGGGGCCGGCGCCGGCCGCATTCTCTTCCGTCACATTCTTCCGCATCTCCTGTCCACGATCATCGTCTGGGCGACGCTCGGGATTGCGACGACGGTGCTTCTGGAGGCGACCCTTTCATTCCTCGGTATCGGCGTGCAGCCGCCCATCCCCTCCTGGGGCAATATCATCTTCGAAAACCAGACCTATTTCACGTCGGCACCGTGGCTGGTGTTCATACCGGGTGCGGCGATCCTGGCGCTCGCGCTCGCCTTCAACCTGGTCGGCGATGCGCTGCGGGATGTTCTCGATCCGACGCAGCAGGGGAGGCATTGATGGCAGCCTATATCGCGCGGCGACTGCTTCAGACGGTCGTCATCCTGCTTGGTATCAGCTTCGTCACCTTCGTTCTCCTCTATCTGATACCGGCCGATCCGGCCAGACAGATCGCCGGCCGCAGCGCAACGGCTCAGACCGTGGAGAACATCCGCGAACAGCTCGGGCTCAATCTGCCTTTCTACGAGCAATATCTGCGCTATGTTTCCGGCCTGGTGCAGGGCGACTTCGGCCGCTCCTACCTGCAGAAGACCGAAGTCGCCACGCTGATCGCGTCGCGGCTTCCCGCAAGTCTCGTGCTGATGGCCGGAGCCATCACTTGTGAACTGATCTTCGGGCTCACCATGGGGATCGTCGCGGCGCTTCGGCGCGGCTCACGCACCGACGACACGCTGATGATCGCCTCTTTCGTCGGGGTGTCGGCGCCGCAGTTCGTGATCGGCATCCTGCTGCTTTATGTCTTCGCCGTGAAGCTCGGCTGGTTCCCGATTGGCGGCTATGGCACTTTCGCCCATCTGGTCCTGCCCTCCGTTACGCTCGGCTTTCTGGGCGCCGGCTGGTATTCGCGCATGATGCGTTCCTCGCTGATCGAAGTGATGCGCCAGGATTTCATCCGCACGGCGCGCGCAACCGGTGCCGGCCGCGCCAAGGTCCTGTTCCGGCACGCAATGCCCAACGCGATACTGCCCGTTATCGCGATGATCGGCATCGACATCGGTCTGTTCATGTCCGGAATAGTCGTGGTGGAAAGCGTCTTTGGCTGGCCCGGCATCGGCCAGCTTGCCTGGCAGGCGATCCAGCGGGTGGACATCCCGATCATCATGGGCGTCACGCTCGTCTCTGCGTTTGCAATCGTGCTCGGCAACCTGCTCGCCGATCTCATCACACCGCTTATCGACCCGCGCATCAAGCTGCGCTGACGCGGGAAGAACCAACAGCAGCACGAAGAAAGGAACTTCAGATGAGGAACTTGCTACTGGCCGGCGTCTGTGCCGCTGCCCTCTTGGGAACTCCTGCGCTTGCCGACGACATCAAGCAGGGCGGCGAAATGACCGTCACCTACAAGGACGATGTTTCGACACTCGATCCGGCGATCGGCTACGACTGGCAGAACTGGTCGATGATCAAGTCGCTGTTCGACGGCCTGATGGATTATGTCCCGGGCACGACCGAGCTGCGTCCCGACCTTGCCGAATCCTACGAAATCTCTGAAGACGGCAAAGTCTTCACGTTCAAGCTGCGCCAGGGCGTCAAGTTTCACAATGGCCGCGAGCTGACGGCCGAAGACGTGAAATATTCGATCGAGCGCGTGGTGAACCCGACGACCCAAAGCCCAGGCGCCGGCTTCTTTTCGACGATCAAAGGCTTTGAAGATGCCTCTGCCGGCAAGGCGGAGGGGCTGTCCGGCATCACGGTGCAGGATCCGCACACGATCAGGTTCGAACTGACCCGTCCCGACGCCACATTCCTCCACGTCATGGCCCTCAACTTTGCGCATGTCGTGCCGAAGGAAGAGGTCGAGAAACACGGCGCCGACTTCGGGAAGAATCCCGTCGGTTCCGGCGCGTTCAAGCTTGCCGAGTGGACGCTTGGGCAGCGCCTCGTTTTCGAGCGCTTCGCCGACTACTGGAACGAAGGGCTTCCGAAGCTGGACCGCATCACCTTCGAGGTTGGCCAGGAGCCGGTCGTCGCGCTGCTTCGGCTGCAGAATGGGGAAATCGACGTGCCCGGGGACGGCATTCCGCCGGCGAAGTTCGTCGAAGTGACGAATGATCCGAACTTCAAGGACCTGATCATCCAGGGTGGCCAGCTGCACACCGGCTATGTGACGATGAACGTCAAGATGGCTCCCTTCGACAAGGTCGAGGTGCGCAAGGCTGTGAACATGGCCATCAACAAGGATCGTATCCTGCGTATCATCAACGGTCGCGCGGTTGCCGCCAACCAGCCGCTGCCGCCCTCGATGCCTGGCTACGCAAAGGACTATGCAGGTTATGCCTACGATCCCGACGGTGCCAAGAAGCTGCTCGAGCAAGCTGGCCTCGCGGACGGGTTCTCGACCGAACTCTATGTCATGAACACCGACCCGCAGCCGCGCATCGCCCAGGCGATCCAGCAGGACCTGAAGGCGATCGGCATCACGGCATCCATCAAATCGCTCGCACAGGCCAATGTCATTGCGGCCGGCGGCGAGGAAAACCAGGCGCCGATGATCTGGTCGGGCGGCATGGCGTGGATTGCCGATTTCCCCGATCCCTCGAACTTCTATGGTCCCATTCTGGGTTGCGGCGGTGCCGTGCCGGGAGGCTGGAACTGGTCCTGGTACTGCAATGAAGAGCTCGACAAGAAGGCAGCCGAAGCCGACGCCATCGTCGACCCGGCAAAGGCCGCGGAGCGCGAGGCCCTGTGGCGCGACATCTATCTGAAGATCATGGAGGACGCGCCCTGGGCGCCGATCTTCAACGAGGAGCGCTTCACCATCCGCTCCGAGCGTATCGGCGGCGACGACAAGCTGTTCGTCGATCCGGTCCACATCCCCGTCCATTACGATCAGGTATATGCAAAAGATGTGCAGTAACTGCGACTACACCATCCACGGACGCCATCACCATTACGGCTGGGATCATTCGATCCCGCCGGCGGAAACCGTGGCGCCCGGCTCGCGGCTCGAGTTCAATTGCCTGGACTCCGGCTCCGGTCATTTCACCGCCGACAGCACGGTTGCCGATGTCTCGACGGTCGATTTTACGAAGGTCAATCCGGTCACCGGTCCCATCTATGTCGATGGGGCCAAGCCGGGGGACGCCCTGAAGGTGACCATCGAGCACTTCAAGCCGAGCGGCTTTGGCTGGACGGCCAATATTCCGGGCTTCGGGCTCCTCGCCGATCAGTTCGCCGAGCCGGCGCTGACACTGTGGAAATATGATCCGGCTACGCTCGCTCCCGCAGCCTTCGGCGAGCTCGGCCGGGTTCCCCTGAAGCCCTTCGCCGGAACGATCGGGCTCGCGCCGGCAGAGCCGGGGCTGCATTCCGTAGTTCCGCCGCGGCGGGTAGGAGGCAATCTCGACATTCGCGATCTAGCGGCGGGAACGACCCTTTACCTGCCCGTCGAGGTGGAGGGCGCCTTGTTCTCCATCGGCGACACACATGCGGCGCAGGGGGATGGCGAAGTCTGCGGCACGGCCATCGAAAGCGCGATGGATGTGGTCGTGAAGCTGGAGCTGGTGAAGGACGCCAATCTCAAGATGCCGCGCTTTACCACGCCGGGCCCCGTCACACGGCATCTCGACGCCGAGGGTTATGAGGTCACGACCGGCATTGGAAGCGATCTGATGGAAGGTGCGCGTGCGGCCGTATCCGGCATGATCGACCTTCTCTGTGCGACACGCGGCATGAAGCCGGAAGACGCCTATATGCTGTGCTCGGTCTGCGGCGACCTCCGCATCAGTGAGGTCGTCGACCAGCCGAACTGGGTCGTGTCCTTCTATTTCCCGCGCATCGTCTTTGCGTGACGAACGGCCCTGTTCCGCCTCGGCGGGGCAGGGCGTCCTCCTGATGACATTGCCGAGGCCTCTGCCCGATGACTTCCTCTCTGCTTTCCGTGAAGGAACTGACCGTCCAGGTGGCCACGCCGACCGGGCCGAAGGTCGTGGTGGAGCGTCTGTCCTTCGATCTTCTTCCCGGCAGGACGCTTTGTCTTGCAGGCGAGAGCGGATCGGGAAAGTCGATGACCGCGCTTTCGCTGATGCAGCTGCTGCCGAAGCCGATGGCACGTATTGCGGGCGGCTCGGCCACTCTCGATGGCGAGGACATATTGGCGCTTCCGGAAGCGCGCATGCGGCAAATTCGCGGGCGCAAGATCGGGATGATCTTCCAGGAGCCGATGACCTCGCTCAACCCGGTGATGACGGTCGGCAATCAGCTGATCGGTGCGATCACCGCGCATGGAAACGCCAGTGGCCGGCGCGCCGCGCGGGTGCGGGCCGTAGAACTCCTGGACCAGGTTCAGATCCCGGAGCCGGAGCGGCGGCTCGGCCAATATCCGCACGAGCTTTCCGGCGGCTTGCGTCAGCGCATCGTCATCGCGATGGCACTCGCGCAGAACCCGCGAATTCTGATCGCCGACGAGCCCACGACGGCGCTCGACGTAACGGTTCAGGCGCAGATCCTGGCCCTTATTCGCAAGCTGCAGGCCGATCATGGGATTTCGGTGATCATGATCACCCATGACATGGGCGTGGTCGCGGAGATGGCCGACGAGGTGCTGGTGATGAAGCATGGCCGCACCGTCGAGCACGCAACCAGCAGGGATCTTTTCGCGCATCCGCGGGATGCGTACACGAAGGAACTCCTTTCCGCTGTGCCGCGCCTCGGCGAAATGGCGGGAACGGAGGCACCGAAACGCGCAGCGGCGAAGGCGGTCGCGGCAGGATCTCAGCCAGACGACGAACAGCCGATGCTCGAGGTCGAGAACCTCACGGTGCGTTTCGACATCAAGGGCGGCATCCTTCAGCGCCCGGTCAGGCGACTTCACGCGGTGGAGGGCATTTCTTTCTCCGTGCGCAGGGGTGAGACGCTGTCTCTCGTCGGAGAATCCGGTTGCGGCAAGTCGACGACCGGCAAGGCGCTCTTGAACCTTGTCCCGTGGACGGGAGACATCCGCGTCGACGGACGCTCCACGCATGGCTTGCGGGGGAGCACCATGCGGCCCATCCTGCGCGACGTCCAGATGATCTTCCAGGACCCTTACGCATCGCTGGATCCGCGAATGCGCGTCGGTGATCTGGTGGCCGAGCCACTGGTGATCCACGGCCTTGCAAGCGGAAGCGAGCTGCGTGACCGGGTGGAGTATCTTTTCAAGCGGGTCGGATTGTCGCCCGAGCAGATGAAGCGCTACCCGCATGAGTTTTCGGGCGGTCAGCGGCAGCGCATCTGCATAGCGCGCGCCCTGTCTCTCTCGCCGAAGCTCATCGTCGCAGATGAGTCCGTCGCGGCACTCGACGTGTCGATCCAGGCTCAGGTGCTCGATCTCCTGCAGGACATCCAGGACGAGACCGGCGTCTCCTACCTGTTTATTTCTCACGACATGGCAGTCGTCGAGCAAATCAGCCATCGGGTAGCGGTCATGTATATGGGCCGTTTCGTAGAAACGGGCACGCGGCGGCAGATCTTCGAGAATCCGCAGCATCCCTATACGAAGAAACTGATGGCTGCCGTTCCCGTGGCAGATCCGGGTCGAGCGCGCCGGGATTTCGTGCCGAAAGCGGAAGACCTGCCGAGTCCCGTGCGGGCCCTGGACTATGTGCCGTCCTTCCCGCCGCCATCGGATCTGGGCGGCGGACATCTCGTCTGGAGCGGCTGAACGCTCATCGGTTTTCGACTGGCCTAAAGCCCCAGCCAGATCCGCAGCGGATATCCCGGATCGGCGAGCAGCCGGATGGCGAGCGCGATCGAAACGACGACCAGCAAAGGCTTGATGATCTTCGCGCCCTTTGCCATCGCATAACGCGAGCCGACCTGCGCGCCGAGGAACTGGCCGACGCCCATCGTCAGGCCGATCTTCCAGAGCACGACGCCGCTGAGCAGGAAGACGAAAAATGCGCCGATATTGGAGCCGAAATTCAGGAATTTCGTGTGCGCCGTCGCCTTGAGGATGCCGTAGCCTGCGAGGGAGACGAAACCGAGCATGAAGAAGGAACCTGTGCCCGGACCGAAAACGCCGTCATAGAGGCCGATCAGGGGCACGAAGGTGATGGTGAACAGGAACACCGACAGCCGCCGATGCTTGTCGATGTCGCCGATATTCGGCTTGAAGCCGAAGTAGAGCGCGATGCCGATCAACAGGAACGGCAGCACGGCCTCCAGGACGTCCGCGGGAACGACCGTCGCCAGCAAGGCGCCCAAAACTGCGCCCCCCGCCGACATCAGGGCCATCGGGAGCTGCTCCCTGAGGTTCACATGGCCGTGCCGGGCATAGGCGATGCTCGCCGACCCGGAGCCGAAAAGGGATTGCAGCTTGTTGGTGCCCAGCGTCTCGAGCGGTGGAATCCCCGCAATCAGCATGGCCGGGATGGTAATCATCCCGCCGCCGCCGGCGATCGAATCGATGAAGCCGGCAAGGAATGCGGCCGCAAAAAGAAAGAGCAGTATGTGGAGGGCTAGGTCGTGCACTGGAGTCTCGAGCAAATAGGGCGGCGGAACTGCTTCAGCCGCCTTGTGTCAGAGCTGACGCCGAAATGCAAAGAATTGTCTTGAGGGCGTTCCGTGACCGCACGGTTTGCGACACGTGGATGGCGCAATCCGGTTTGACCGACCTGAAACGCTCCGATAAAAATGACGATCATGCGACGGCGTCCGTTCAGGCGGACTGAAAGAGCGTCCGGTGCGGCCGACCCATGCAGGGGGCTTGATCCGGTGCTGTCCGGACCGGTACGTGGCATTTGCCAGGCCGGCGCTTCGTATGGAACGCCGACGCCGCATGGGAGCCGCACCGCATATGCCTTCCGCCGAAGGACACATCACCGCCGAACTCGTGCTCGGCCTTGGCTGCGAGCGCAACACTGCGCCCGAAGAGGTGATCGCGCTTGCCGAACAGGCGCTGGCGGATGCCGGCGCTTCCGGCAGGGATGTCGCACTCGTCGCCTCTCTGGATGCGCGAACCGATGAGCCCGCGATCCATGCGGTGGCGCGGCACTTTTCGGTGCCCACGCATTTCTTCGACGCTGCCACGCTGGAGGCGCAATCGTCGCGTCTAAAAAATCCATCGAAGGTCGTCTTTGCCCATACGGGTTGCCACGGCGTTGCTGAAGGCGCGGCTCTGGCGGCCGCCGGGTGCGACGCGGTGCTGCTTGTACCTAAGATCCGATCGGTGCGGGCGACGGCGGCAATCGCCGGACCGGCGGATTTTGCAAAGGGAGCCGTGTGATGGCCTCGGCCGAATTTTGCAGTTTCTTTGATGAGCGGATTCAATTATCTGCCATTGTTTCCTGCATAACGACTTCAAGCATTTCCTTCGTCGGATCGGATGGAATGCCTTGCTTTGCCCGGAGTATCGACCGATGACCGACATGTTTGCCGGCCTGCCTGATCTCGAGCCGGGTTCGGTCTGGCTCGTCGGCGCGGGCCCGGGCGATCCCGGCCTTCTGACCCTGCACGCAGCCAACGCGCTTCGCCAGGCGGATGTGATCGTTCACGACGCGCTGGTCAACGGTGATTGCCTCAAGCTCGCCAAAGCGAGTGCCGCACTCGAATTTGCGGGCAAGCGCGGCGGCAAGCCTTCGCCGAAACAGCGCGATATCTCGCTGCGGCTGGTCGAACTGGCACGTGAAGGGAAGAGGGTGCTGCGCCTCAAGGGTGGCGATCCCTTTGTCTTCGGCCGCGGCGGAGAGGAGGCGCTGACCCTGGTCGAGCACCGCATCCCGTTTCGCATCGTTCCCGGGATCACCGCGGGCATAGGCGGGCTTGCCTATGCCGGTATTCCGGTCACGCATCGGGAGGTGAACCACGCGGTGACTTTCCTCACCGGCCATGATTCTTCCGGCGTCGTGCCGGACAGGATCAATTGGGAAGGCATTGCCAAGGGCTCTCCGGTGATCGTCATGTACATGGCGATGAAGCATATCGGCCAGATCTCGGCCAACCTGATCGCCGCCGGCCGCTCGCCGGACGAGCCTGTGGCTTTCGTCTGCAATGCCGCGACGCCGGAGCAGGTGGTGCTGGAAACCACGCTTTCGTCCGCTGAGACCGATGTAACCGCTTCGGGGCTCGAGCCGCCGGCAATCGTCGTCGTCGGCGAAGTCGTCCGGCTGCGCGCCTCGCTCGACTGGCTTGGCGCTCTCGATGGCCGGGCGCTCGCTCCCGATCCGTTTTCGAGCCGCATTCTCCGGAATCCGGCATGAATGGAGTGATGATTGCAGCCCCGAGCTCCGGCTCGGGCAAGACCACGGTCACGCTCGGCCTGATGCGGGCATTGAAACGGCGCGGGCTCTCGATCGCGCCTGGAAAGGCGGGGCCGGACTATATCGACCCGGCGTTTCACACGGCTGCCAGCGGCAAACCCTGCTTCAATTATGACCCTTGGGCAATGCGCCCCGAACTGCTCCTTGCCAATGCGGCGGCTGCGACGGAAGACGGGTCGGTGCTGATCATGGAGGCGATGATGGGCCTCTTTGACGGCGCAGCGGATGGCACGGGCGCGCCGGCGGATCTCGCCGCAGCACTCGGACTTGCAGTGATCCTGGTCGTCGATTGCGCGCGCCTCTCCCATTCCGTGGCCGCCCTGGTTGGCGGCTATGCCCGTCACCGCGACGATGTCCGTGTCGCGGGCGTCATTCTGAACAAGGTCGGCAGCGACCGGCATGAGGGAATGCTGCGCGATGCGCTTGCCGGAATTGCGATGCCGGTCTTCGGCGTGCTGCGGCAGGACGCAGCACTGAAGCTGCCCGAACGCCACCTGGGCCTCGTACAGGCAGGCGAGCATGGATCGCTGGAAGCCTTCATCGATCACGCGGCAATGCGGGTCGCATCGGGTTGCGATCTCGAGGCGGTGCTTGCTGCGGCGACGCCGCTGACGGTGGGAGAGACGGCCGGGACGCTAACGCCGCTCGGCCAGCGGACAGCCGTCGCACGCGACGTGGCCTTCGCCTTCTGCTACGAGCATCTTCTTTCCGGCTGGCGCGGGCAGGGGGCCGAAATCACGTTCTTCTCGCCTCTTGCGGACGAGGGGCCCGATCCGCTTGCCGATGCGGTCTATCTCCCCGGCGGTTATCCCGAGCTTCATCCGGAACAGCTCTCCAATGCTTCGAATTTCCGCGCGGCCATGCACAAGGCCGCTGGAGGCGCGGCGCGCATCTTCGGGGAGTGCGGCGGCTACATGGTGCTGGGCGACGGGCTTGTCGCGGCGGATGGCGGGCGTTACGAGATGCTCGGGCTTTTGCCGCTCGTCACGAGCTTTGCCGAACGCAAGCGGCATCTCGGCTACCGGCACGTGACACCGGTCGACGACGTGTTTTTCCGCGGACCGATGACCGCGCACGAATTTCACTATGCCACGATCGTTTCGGAGGGAGCGGCTGAGCCCCTCTTCACGGCACGGGACGCGGCAGGGCTCGATCTCGGCCGCGCCGGCCTCCGTCGCCGGAATGTTGCCGGCTCCTTCATGCATCTCATCGATTTCTCGGAATGATCATGGCCGCTCCCATCATTCATGGCGGCGCGATCACGGAAGCCGCAGCGCGTTTCGGCGGCACGCCCGACGACTGGCTTGATCTCTCGACGGGGATCAACCCGTGTCCCGTCGCCCTGCCGGAAATCGACGCGCGCGTCTGGCACCGATTGCCCGATCAGCATGTGGAAGAGGCGGCGCGTGCGGCGGCCAGGGGCTACTACCGAACGGGCGAACTCATGCCATTGCCGGTGCCCGGAACCCAGGCCGTCATTCAATTGCTCCCGCGGATCGCGGTCCCGGGAAAGCGCGTCGCCGTATTTGCGCCGACCTATGGCGAATATGCGCGCGTTCTGAAAGCCGCCGGCCTTACCGTCGACACCGTCACATGCGCCGGTGATCTCCGGACGGCGCACGGCCTGGCGGTCGTCGTCAATCCGAACAATCCGACCGGACGGCTCTTTCCGCCGGAGGAAATCCTTGCAATGGCGGAGGCGATGCGGGTGCATGACGGCCTGCTCGTGGTGGACGAGGCCTTCGGGGATCTGGAGCCGGACGCAAGCGTCGCCGGACACGTTGCCGCCAATGACAACCTTGTCGTTTTCCGGTCTTTCGGGAAATTCTTCGGTCTTGCGGGCCTTCGGCTCGGCTTTGTGGTCGCGAACCGGTCGATCGAGCAGTCGTTTCGTGACTGGCTCGGCCCCTGGTCGGTCTCGGGTCCGGCACTTGCCATTTCGGCGAAGCTGATGGAAAGCGACACGCCGGGGATCAAGGCCGGCATCGCGGAACGCAAGGCCGCGCTCGATGCGGTGCTTCTCGGCGCGGGGCTCGAGGTGGTCGGCGGCACCGGCCTCTTCACGCTCGTAGAACACGAACGGGCTTACGATCTTCACGCGGCGCTCTGCGAGGCGCATATCCTGACGCGAAAGTTCGACTACGATCCGCGCTGGCTGCGTATCGGATTGTCGCCGAACGCGCAGGGCGACCGTCGTCTCGCCGAGGCCTTGAACCGGATGGGTGTGTAGTGTCGGCTGAAATACTTCTGATCCTCGTGATGGCGCTGCTGCTGGACCGCATCCTCGGCGATCCGGACTGGCTCTGGTCGCGTCTGACCCATCCGGTGGTGTTCTTCGGCAAGGCGGTCGAATTCGTGGACGAGGCGCTTAACCGCGGCGAATTCACCAAGGCCTGGCTGAAATTCCGCGGTGTCGTCGGCATTCTGGTACTGCTCGCCGGAGCCACGGCCTTGGGTGTCGTCCTCGCTCGGCTTTTCGATGTGCTTGGCGCCCTCGGCTCTTTGCTCGAGGTTGTCACGGTGGCCGTCTTCCTCGCCCAAAAGAGCCTTGCCGATCACGTTTCCCGGGTTGCCGTCGGCCTGCGACGCGATGGGCTTGCGGGCGGCCGCAAGGCGGTATCGATGATCGTTGGACGTGATCCGAACACACTCGACGAGCCGGCCGTCTGCCGGGCGGCGATCGAAAGCCTTGCGGAAAACTTTTCAGACGGCGTCGTCGCTCCCGCTTTCTGGTATGCGGTTGCCGGACTTCCCGGCCTTCTTGCCTACAAGATGCTGAACACGGCCGACTCGATGATCGGCCACAAGAGCCCGAAATATCTTCATTTCGGCTGGGCTTCGGCGCGGCTCGACGACCTGGCGAACCTGCCCGCGGCCCGGCTCTCGGCCCTCCTGATTGCGGCCGGCGCCTATTTCCGGCGCGGTGCGGAAGCGGCGAAAACCGCAATCGAGGTGGCGCGGCGCGATCACGGACTTCACCGCTCGCCCAATTCCGGCTGGCCCGAGGCTGCGATGGCAGGCGCCGTCGGCATTCAGCTTGCAGGCCCGAGAATCTATGGTGGCGTGAAGGTCGACGAGCCCATGATGAACGATGCCGGACGTGCGGTTGCTGCCATAGAGGATATCGAGGCTGCGGTCACCGTCTTCTATGCGGCCTGCTCCGTGATGGCGCTCGCTTTCGCGATCGTCGCCTTGCCGCTTCTGGTTTTCTTCTAGGTAAACGGCCCTCTCCTGGCGGTTTAGCAACATCTGTTTCAAATCGCGGTGGCAAAAGCCTGTGGGGCATTGGCTTTTCCGGTGCATTTTTCTATAGGGTTCGCCAAGACTCGAATTTTAAGAGGTATGCGCGTGACAGCTACATTCGACAAGGTTGCCGATATTATCGCGGAAACGAGCGAGATCGATCGCGAGACGATCAAGCCGGAAAGCCACACGATCGATGATCTCGGCATCGACAGCCTCGACTTTCTCGACATCGTTTTTGCGATCGACAAGGAATTCGGCATCAAGATCCCGCTGGAGCAGTGGACTCAGGAAGTCAACGAAGGCAAGGTCTCGACCGAGGAATACTTCGTGCTGAAGAACCTCTGTGCCAAGATCGACGAGCTGCGGGCCGCCAAAGCGGGTTGAGGAAGCCTCAAGCGGCTTTCCGCGTGGATTCCGCTTTCATCTGCGATCGGAGTTTTAGCGATCATCGCTGACACGGATCGGCCCTTTCCCGATGCCGCCTGTCGCGCCCCGCGCTTGACAGGCGGCATCGGCATTTTTACTTGAGCGCGAAACGAATGGGATGAGCCTGAATGCTCCTTGAATATTTCCAGATGATCGACCGGGTCGAAACCGTCGATCTGTCGGCAGGCCGTCTCGTGGCGCGCTCGGTCGTGCCGGAGAAGAGCCCGGTATTCGAGGGGCATTTCCCCGGCTATCCGCTGGTCCCGGGCGTGCTGCTTATCGAAACCATGGCGCAGGCTTCCGGTTTTCTCGTGCTGGCCGCCACGAAATTCGCCGCAATGCCGTTCCTGATGACGGTCGATGGTGCCAAGATGCGCAGCTTCGTGGAACCGAACGCCGAGCTTGAGATCGAGGCTCTGCTCGAGCACGAGGGATCCGGCTTTGCCGTGACGAAGGCCAGGATTGCGTCTGGCGGCAAGAAGATATGCGATGCCCAGCTGAAGCTGAGGACGATTCCGTTCGACCAGGTGCCGCTGGGCGACATCGTGCGCAAGCGTGCGGAAGAACTGGGGCTCATGGCCGCGATGGCCGGTTCGGAGAAGTGAAGATGAGGAAATCCGCGAACGATGTGGTGATCACCGGGGTAGGCATCGTGACGAGCCAGGGCGTTGGCGCCGAGCCTCACGTGGCGCTGCTCGGCGCGGCCGAGCCGCCTGAGGCCCGCATAGAGACGGAACGCTTCGCACCCTATCCGATCCATCCGTTGCCGGAAATCGATTGGTCGCAGCAGATTCCGAAACGGGGCGATCAGCGGCAGATGGAGAACTGGCAGCGCCTCGGCGTTTTCGCTGCCGGCCTGGCGCTCGACGACGCTGGTCTCAAGGACAACCTCGAAGCCTGCGGCAGCATGGACATGATCGTCGCGGCCGGCGGCGGCGAGCGCGACATCAATGTCGACTCGCTCATCGTCGACGAGGCGCTGAAGCGCAACGACCGCGAACGGCTCTTGAACGAGAAGCTAACGACGGAACTGCGCCCGACGCTGTTTCTGGCGCAGCTTTCGAACCTTCTCGCCGGCAACATCTCCATCGTGCACAAGGTTACGGGTTCGTCGCGCACTTTCATGGGCGAAGAGGCGGCCGGCATTTCCGCGATCGAGACGGCCTTTGCCCGCATTAAGGCCGGTCAGTCGAGCCACACGCTCGTCGGCGGTGCATTTTCGGCCGAGCGTCTCGACATCGTCCTGATGATCGAGGCGATCCAGGGCCATGCGCTCGGTGAATGGCATCCGATCTGGTCGCGCAGGCCCGAGGACGGGGGCGGTATGATCCTCGGCTCCGTTGGCGCCTTCCTGGTTCTGGAGTCGCGCGAATATGCCGAGTCGCGCGGCGCCCGCATCTATGCGACGATCGATGCGATCGGCGGCGACCGCGGCAGCCGCGAGGACGGGCGGCTCGAAGCGCGCCTCAGATATTTGTCGAAACCGGCCCTGGAGCTCGATCCGCAGTCGACCGTCGTCTTTTCCGGCACCTCGGGCTTCCATGACCTTGCCGGACGGGAGAAGGCGTTTCTCGAGACCGAACTCGCCGGCCGGCCTGTCCGTGCCTATGGCGGGCTCGTCGGTCACGGCATCGAGGCGCAGTTTCCGGTCGGCATGGTCCTGGCCGCGCTCTCGCTCGGACACGCAGCCGAGGTTCCGCCTTTCGACCCCGCCGCCGAAGCCCCGATGCTGGCGCCGGCCAGGGCGGCGGTCGTTACCACCATCGGCCACTCCCGTGGCGAAGGCGTCGCCGTGCTTGCCGCGGAATAAGGAGCTCGAACTATGAGCAAGGCTTATAAGGACCACCTCGGCCGTCCGATCGTTGCTGTCACCGGCATGGGCGTCATCACCTCGCTCGGGCAGGGGCTCGACGATAACTGGGCGGCGCTCACCGGGGGCGTATCGGGCATCCACAGGATCACCCGGTTCCCGACCGATGCTCTTTCGACCCGCATCAGCGGCACGGTCGACTTCATCGAGATCCCTGCGGAGAATGCCGTCGAGCGTTCCTATGCGATGGCGCGTGAAACGACGCTGGAGGCCCTGGCGCAGGCCGGCCTTTCCGGCGAATTCAACGGCCCGCTGTTCCTGGCGGCCCCGCCGATCGAGCCTGAGTGGAATGCCCGCTTCGAGCTTGCCGACCGATCGCCGCCGTCGAGCCAGCCGGGCGACGCCTATAACCGCTTCCTCGCGGCAATGCGGCAGAAGGCCGATCCGGCCTTCCACGAGGCCGTCCTTTTCGGCTCGATCTCGGAGCGTCTTGCCGATCGATTCGGCACGCGTGGCCTCCCGGTGACGCTTTCGACGGCCTGCGCATCCGGGGCGACCGCCATACAGCTCGGCGTCGAAGCCATCCGCCAGGGAAGGACCGACAGGGCGCTCACCGTTGCGACCGACGGCTCGGTCAGTGCCGAGGCTCTCATCCGCTTCTCGCTGCTCTCGGCGCTCTCCACACAGAACGAGCCGCCGGAAAAGGCTTCGAAGCCCTTCACCAAGGATCGCGACGGTTTCGTGATTGCGGAAGGCGCCGCGACGCTCGTGCTCGAATCGCTGGAAGCGGCGGTCGCCCGCGGCGCGCGCATCTACGGCATTCTCAAGGGCTGCGGCGAAAAGGCCGACCTCTTCCACCGCACGCGTTCCTCCCCCGATGGCGGACCGGCGATCGCGACGATCCGCGCAGCGCTTGCGGATGCGGGCATCGACGAAGCCGGGATCGGCTACATCAATGCCCACGGCACCTCCACGCCCGAAAACGACAAGATGGAGTATCTGTCGATGTCCGTGGTTTTCGGCGAGCGGTTGCCGTCGGTCCCGGTCTCATCCAACAAGTCGATGATCGGCCACACGCTGACGGCAGCCGGTGCGGTCGAAGCGGTCTTCTCGCTCCAGACGATGCTCAGCGGCACGCTGCCGCCGACGATCAACTACCAGAACCCCGACCCCGCGATCGTTCTCGACGTCGTGCCGAACGTAAAGCGCAGCCAGCAGGTGACTGCAGTGCTGTCGAACTCCTTCGGCTTCGGCGGCCAGAACGCCAGCCTCGTCATGACCGCCGAGCCGGCTTGAGCCGCTCGAGGACCGAATACCTGCCTGCCGCAAAGGAAAAACCATGCGCGCCCTGCAATTGCTCGATGACCGCAAGCTTGAAATCACCGATCTGCCGGAGCCGGAGGCACCCGGTCCCGGCGAGGTGAAGCTGCGGGTCAAGGCTGTCGCGCTCAATCATATCGACGTCTGGGGCTGGCGCGGCATGGCTTTCGCCAAGCGCAAGATGCCGCTCGTCATCGGCGCGGAAGCCTCCGGCGTGGTGGAGAGCATCGGTCCGGGCGTCGCCAATGTGCTCCCCGGCCAGCTCGTCTCGATCTACGGTGCGCGTACCTGCGGCCTCTGCCGCCCGTGCCGCGAGGGGCGCGACAATCTCTGCGAACATGTCGGAGGCGTCCATGGCTTCCATCTGGACGGCTTCGCGCAGGAGAAGGTCAATCTTCCGGCGCGCCTGTTGGTGCCTGCACCCCCGGGTGTCGATGAAATCGGCGCGGCGCTGGCGCCGGTCACCTTCGGTACCGTCGAGCACATGCTGTTCGACAACGCCAGGCTCGAACCCGGCGAGACGATCCTCGTCCATGCGGGCGGATCCGGTATCGGCACGGCCGCGATCCAACTCGCCAAGAAGATCGGCTGCACGGTCATCACCACAGTCGGATCGGACGACAAGATCGACAGGGCGAAGGCTCTCGGTGCCGACCACGTCATCAATTACCGGACCGATCGTTTCGAAGGCGTCGTGCGGAAGCTGACGAAGAAAAAGGGCGTCGATGTCGTCTTCGAACATGTCGGCAAGGATACCTGGGCGGGCTCCATGCTGTCGATGAAGCGGGGCGGACGCCTCGTCACCTGCGGCTCGACCTCCGGCGTCTCGACCGACATGAACCTGATGATGCTGTTTCAACAGCAGCTGAAACTGCTCGGCTCCTTCGGCTGCCGCATGGAGAACATGGCGAACGCCATGCAGAAGATGGGGCGCGGGCTCGTTCACCCGGTGATCGATACCGAGGTGGGGCTCAACGATATCGACCGTGCGCTGGAGCGTATGGAGTCGCGCCAGATCTTCGGCAAGATCGTGTTGCGGATGGATTGATCTTCGTGCGGATGCTGATCACACGGCTGGTGCTTGCTGCGGATCGTTTCCGTCAATGGTCGATCGCGCAGTTCGTCCTGCTGCTTCTCACGATACTCAAGCTCTTCCCCCCGGACATGGCGATCAACTTCATGGATCGCGTTGCCCGCTGGATAGGGCCGAAAACCGGCCGTCACAAGCTGACGCTGATCAATCTGCGCAATGCCTTTCCCGAGAAGAGCGATGCCGAGATCGCGGCGATCGCGCTCGAAAGCTGGGGCAATATGGGGCGGCTCGCCGCCGAATACGTGTTCCTCGATCAGCTCTTCGACTTCGATCCGGCGCGCGCGGAGCCGGGCAGGGTGGAGGTTTCGGGCATCCCTCTCTTCCTGGAGCTGCGAGACAATCCGCGGCCGTTCATCGTCTTCACGGCCCATAGCGGCAATTTCGAAATGCTGCCGGTTGCCGGCTCGGCTTTCGGCCTCGACGTGACGGTGCTCTTCCGGCCGCCGAACAATCCCTATCTCGCCGATCGGGTATTCGAATTCCGCAAGGAGCGCATGGGCAACCTCGTGCCGTCGCATGCCGGCTCCTCCTTCGCCCTTGCCAGGCAGCTCGAACGCGGCGGCGGAGTCGGCGTGCTCGTCGACCAGAAGTTCCGCAAGGGCCTGAAGACGAAATTCTTCGGGCAGCCCGTGCAGACGAACCCGCTGCTTGCCAAGCTCGTCCGCCAGTTCAATTGCGAGGTCTATCCGGCCCGTTGCATTCGCCTGCCCGGCAACCGCTTCCGGCTGGAGCTCGAGCCGGCGGTCGAAATCCCCCGCAGGGCCGACGGCAGCGTCGATGTCACGGCAACGGCGCAGATGTTGAACGACAAGGTCGAGAGCTGGGTTCGCGAATATCCGGGCCAGTGGCTCTGGTATCATGACCGCTGGCACATCAAGCGGACGATTTGAGCCGGTCTCCTGACGGACATCTTTCCCCTCGGAAGCTGCCGCCTCCTTAAATCGGTGCCGATTTAGGGATTGTCTCGAGTGCGCCGGGCATGCGCGAAGAGAACCGTGACGGCGTCAGCCGAAGGAGGAAACGAGATGGCACAGGAATGGCCGATGTTCATCCTGCAGTGCATCGTCGTCTTCGGGCTCGTCGGCGCGCTGTTCATCCGCTTCGGCGAATGAACAGGCTTACGGCTACTGCGCCGACCACACCGCCAGCTCATAGCCATCGGGGTCGGCAAAATGGAACCGCCGGCCGCCCGGGAAGGTGAAGATAGGCTTCAGGATCTTGCCGCCTGCGGCTTCGACCCGTCGCTGAGCGTCCTCGATCTGGTCGGCATAGATGATGACGAGCGGACCGCCGCTGCGAACCGGACCAAGTGTGGTGAAACCGCCCGTCAACCGCCCGTCGGCGAACTCGCAATATTCCGGGCCGTAATCCGTGAAGGTCCAGCCGAAGGCGCTGCCGTAGAAGGCCTTGCTCGCGGCGATATCCGTCACATTGAACTCGACATAGTCGATGCGTTTGTCGTTACCTTTGCTGGCCATTGGCTTTGCCGCCTTCCTGCTTGTGATTACCGGTTTCCAGGATGGATTTGAGCGCGGCAAGATCCTTTTCGACCCAGGCCGCGTCATCGGCGAATTGCGCATCGGTCATGCCGGGCTGCCTGAGCAGGGTGAACATGACTTCCGCGCCGTCGCCGTTCGGCACGACGCGAAGCGCATTGTGGACGCGCGCGCCGTTATCGAGTGTCACGAGGTGGTCGACCACACCGAATTCGTTGTCGGCGACGAAGCGGACGCGGGCATTGCCGAGAGGCCCGGGTGCGATCCACTCGTCGCCGTCGCGCGTGAGCCCGGAGGAGAGACCGGTCGCCCAGAGCGGCATCTTCTCGTGGTCTGCCATGAAGGCATAGACCTCGCGCCAGTCGCGCTCGATCGAGGTGTGGATAATCCGGGCCGTCATCGTCGCCATGCGTTCCTCCGTCCTGGAATTTATAGCATTGCTCCGGGCAACGGTCTTGAACGAAACGGCCAACCTTGCCGCCGACGGGCCCATGCACCTAATAGTCTTTTGAGTCAGTCTGTTATGTGGGAATTCTCAACCCGGCCAAGGCCGAAGCGCGCGGCCAACTGTCGCTGGATTTCGCGCGGCGTGAAAGATGTGAACCCTCTTGCCTCCCGGGCAAGATGGGCCTGATCGGCATAGCCGGCATCGGCAGCAATGTTTGCCAGCGTGTCCCCGGGCCGCGCGCGGCAGGCGGCCAGGAAGCGCTGCAGGCGCAGAATGCGGTCGAGGGTCTTTGCGCCGTAGCCGAGATGCTCGTGGCACAGACGGCGAAATGTCCGCTCGCTGGTACCGATCTCACGGACAAGGGTCCGGACGGGATCGTCTAAGGTCAGCCGGTCGAGCTGAAGATGTGCGACGCAAGCCGCAATGTCCGGCGGCGGAGGCTCGGCGCCGGCGGATAGGCGTCCAAGCAGAGCCGCAGCAAGAACGCCGAGCCGCTCCGGCGTGCTCGCTGCTTCGCGCATCCGCTCCTCGATTTCGTTCGCAGCCGGACCCCAGACGAGATGGAGCGGCACCGTTTGGCCGGTGATTTCGCGGAGCGGCGTGCGTAACCACGGCGCCGCCGCGCCGATCCGGAACCGAGCGCCGATGATGGTTTCGCCGGCAGGAAGCTTCGGAAAGGCGGCGACCCTGTCGGGACCGACGATGGCCAGCCCCTTCGACGACCAGATGATGTCGCTGCAACCGTCCGGGACGACGGCGATGGTCGAGGGGGCGCCGTCGGGCATGCGGTGCAGCCAGAGGCATTTGAAGTAGGAGGCGAGCGCCGCAGGGGGCGACTGCTCGCGGTAGATTCCGCTCGTCTGGGCGAGCGCGGGAGGGCAGAGCCTCGGCCTATCGACGCCTGGACAGCCGGCCGCAACCTCCCGCTGGAGCCGGTCGGCGGCGCCAGCGTCTTTGTGGTATGCCGGGCAGGACGTTCCCATTGCCCTTTTTTGCGCCGGCGAACCCGCGCGGTCAATGCCCTCTCACCGAGGCAAGGAATGCCTCGGCGGTCCCGCCCTGTCGCTAATCGCGCGACCAGATCTCGCCATCAATCTTTCCCTGCAGTTCCGGATAATCGGCCGCGTGGAAAACCGGGACGGCGCCCGCTTTGCGCTGTTCGAAATAATCTTTCGTCAGCTTTGCGATGGTCCCCGAAAGGAGCAGGATCGCGACGAGATTGATCGTCGCCATCAGTCCCATGGAGGCGTCGGCCGCGTCGAAAACGGTGCTGATACTTTCGTAGGCTCCCCAGACGACCATCGCCAGCGTGGCGCAACGCATGATCATAAGCCCGAGTCGGTTGCCCCCGCCGAGATAGGTCAGCGCGTTTTCGGCGTAGGAATAGTTGCCGATGATCGAGGTGAAAGCGAAGAAGAAGATCGCGATGGCGATGAAATAGGTCCCGGCCGAGCCGATATGCGTGCTCATCGCTGCCTGTGTGAGCTGTGTCCCGGTGACGCCGGAGCCGGGTTCCAGCGTGCCCGAAAGCAGGATCATCACCGATGTCGCGGTGCAGATCAGTATCGTGTCGATGAAAACGCCCAGGGACTGCACGAAGCCCTGCGACGAGGGATGGTGCGGTACAGGCGTCGCCACGGCTGCGATATTCGGAGCCGAACCCATGCCCGCCTCGTTCGAGAAGAGGCCGCGTTTGACGCCGTTGAGCATCGCCGCAGCAATCCCGCCGGTGATGCCGCCGGCCGCTTCCTGAAAACCGAAGGCGCTCGAGATGATCGTCCAGAGTACGCCCGGCACCGCCGAGGCATTTGCGATCAGCACGTAGACAGCCGTGAGCAGATAAGCCGCGGCCATGAAGGGGACGACAATCTCGGCGACGCGGGCAATCTGGCGGATGCCGCCGAAGATCACCACGCCGGAGAGTAGCGCAACGGCCACGCCCACTGCGAGTTTGGGCACGCCGAAGGCGCCTTCGACCGCATCGGCGATCGAGTTTGCCTGAACGGCGTTGAACACGAGACCGAAGGAAAGGATAAGGCAGGCCGAGAAGATCGTGGCCGCCCAGGGCGCATTGAGGCCGCGAGCGATATAGAAAGCCGGCCCGCCGCGATATTGCCCGTCCTCGTTGCGTATCTTGTACAGCTGAGCCAGCGCGCTCTCGGCATAGGCGGTCGCCATGCCGACGAACGCCACGATCCACATCCAGAAGGTCGCGCCGGGTCCGCCGAGATAGAGAGCGACCGCAACGCCTGCGAGGTTACCGGTTCCGACACGTGAGGCGAGGCTGACCATAAGCGCCTGGAAGGGGCTGATTCCGGCCGCATCCTTGCTGCCGCCGCGGCTTAAGACCCGGAACATTTCGGCGAAATGAACGATTTGGGGAAAGCCGAGCCGGACCGTGAAATAGAGGCCGACCGCAAGCAGACCATAAATGAGCACATAGCCCCAGAAGATCGTGTTCAGAAAGCCGATGATCGTTTCCATACGGTCCTCGCTCCTATTGCATTGGAGGTTGCGCCGGCCCCATTCCCGTCGCGCGGGGACTCGGACGTGTTCTGCGGCATTAGGGCGCAAACTCGACTTAGATCAAGGCTCTACGGGGCTGGATCGGGCAGAACACGCGGCAGGAGGCGATATATCCCGTGGATTCGCTTCGGACGCATGTAGAATGAGGATGTAGAGGGTGCCTTCCGGCGCGTGTTCACGGCGTCGAACAGGGGCCGGAAAAGGTTTGATTTTGTCAGGAACGGCTTGTCGTAAATCGATTTGAATGCCAAAACAGCCTCCGCCGCCGCGTGCCGTCGGTCCCTGATTTTCTGGGGGTGACAGACACGCGCAGATCAATTCGAAGGGCCGGCACGCGCGCGATTGCGCGCCGTGGCCGGCTCTCCCTGTCCAATGGAGGCAATCACGTGTCACAGGCGGAAATCGGCCTAATCGGTCTCGGAGTCATGGGCTCGAACCTGGCGCTCAACATCGCTGAAAAAGGCAACAGGATCGCCGTTTTCAACCGCACGGTCGACGCGACGCGCAAATTCTATGCTGAGGCCGGCGCGCTGAAGGACCAGATCGTTCCCTGCGAAACGATCGAAGAATTCGTCGCCGCCATCCGCCCGCCGCGTCCGATCATCATCATGATCAAGGCCGGCGATCCGGTCGACCAGCAGATGGAGGCCCTGAAACCCCATCTCGCCAAGGGCGACATCATGATCGATGCGGGCAACGCCAATTTCCGCGACACGATGCGCCGTTTCGAGGGTCTGAAGGATTCGGGCCTCACCTTCATCGGCATGGGTGTCTCCGGTGGCGAGGAAGGCGCCCGCCATGGGCCCTCGATCATGGTCGGCGGCACGGAAGAATCCTATCGTCGCGTCGAGAAGGTTCTGACCTCGATCGCTGCGAAATACGATAGCGACCCCTGCGTCGCCTGGCTCGGCGAGAACGGGGCGGGGCACTTCGTCAAGACGATCCACAACGGCATCGAATATGCCGATATGCAGATGATCGCCGAGATTTACGGCATCCTGCGTGACGGATTGAAGATGACGGCACAGGAGATCGGCGAGGTCTTCGGTGCCTGGAACAAGGGCCGGCTCAACTCCTACCTGATCGAAATCACCGAGAAGGTCCTGAAGGCCGCCGATCCGCTGAGCGGCAATCCCATCGTCGATATGATCCTCGACAAGGCCGGTCAGAAGGGCACCGGCAAGTGGTCGGTGATCGAGGCGCAGAACATGGGCGTGCCGGCGACCGCAATCGAAGCGGCGGTCGCAGCCCGCAGCATCTCCTCGGCGAAGGAAGAGCGGGAAGCCGCCGAGAAGGTTCTCGGTCTGCCGCCGGTCGGCGAAATCAAGGTGGCCGACAGGGACGCTTTCATCAAGGACCTGGAAAACGCGCTGCTCGCCGCCAAGATCGGCGCCTATGCGCAAGGCTTCGCAGTGATGGCAGCGGCCTCGAAGGAGTTCGGCTGGAACCTGCCGATGCCCACGATCGCAAAGATCTGGCGCGCCGGCTGCATCATCCGCTCTCAGTTCCTCGACGAGATCACCACCGCCTTCACCAAGGCACCGGATGCGGCGAACCTGATCGTCACCCCGGCTTTCGCTGCCATGGTCAAGGAGAGCGATGGTGCATTGCGACGGGTGGTTTCGACGGCCGTTCTCGGCGGTCTTCCGGTGCCTGCGCTGGCCTCGGCGCTCGGCTATTTCGACAGCTACCGCCGCGGCCGCGGCACGGCCAATGTCATCCAGGCGCAGCGCGACTTCTTCGGCGCCCACGGTTTCGACCGTATCGATGGCGCAGACAGCCATCACGGTCCGTGGGGCAGCGGCCTGAACGCTTGAATTCGCATGAGTTTAGAGGGGCGGATGGCCGCCCCTCTAAAGCGGGGCGAGGAAAAGTGTGTGCGGTTTTCCGCCGGCATCCAGCGTCTCAACTTGTCATGAATCGATCACGGTCGTGATTTTAGGTCGAACCGACCTTAAATCATCGTGATCCGGCGACAAGTCCAGGCAAGCTCCGGCGTCTAAGATCTCAATAAGGGAGCCATTCGAGAAGGCAGGCATGAAATTCACAGTGATCGAAGGGGGCAAGGCGGCGGAGGTCACGGCCGCCGGATCGATGACCATCCGCGACGAGGCGGAGAGACGCATAAAGGCGGCCGGTTATGAGCAGTGGCGGGTGCGGAGCCTGGCAACGGGCGCGCCTATCCCGGGGCCAATCCGGTACCTGAAGATGCAGATCGATTTCGTCGCCGGAAAGCTCGAGCAGCTCAATCCCGTCCCAAGCGATTTTACCGACGACAAGTACTGGCCGGCCGCGAGGATTTGAGCCCTGCTGCGTCGGCGCGGAAGCGTTCTCTTGACGCGAGGTTTTCGGCGGGTCGGCTCCCTATGGCAGGCCCAGGAATCAGGGGCGGCTGCAACAGGCACGGCAGATCTATGATACCGCCGATCTCGCCATCGGCGGCTGGAATTCCGGCTGGCTGAGGCTCTGAAGCGTATCTGGGGGGTGGCCTTCGATATGGCCGATCACAGCCTTTGCGAGCTCGCGCCCGGCAATGCGGATGTCCTCATACATCGTCATGACTTCCGGGCGCAGCCAGCGCAGGAAGTCGCTCGGCACTTTCGACACCATTTCGGCGTCCTCCCCGACCTTCTTGCCTGCCGCTTCGATCCCGGCAATCAACGCGATCGCGCCGGAACCGCTGCCGGACACCACGCCGTCGGGGGCATCGGGGGAACGCATCAGCTTCTCGAACGCATCACGGATGGCAACCAGGCTGTGGTCGATGTTGACCTGGTGAAAGCTTACCGCTTCCGCGCCGAAGTCTTTCAGGCCCCGCTCGAAGCCGGTGCGCATGTGCGAATGGAAGGTCAGATTCGGCGGCGGTTCGAGGAGCACCAGCCGCCGCCTGCCGCGGTCGACGAGCTTGCGGACCGCCTCGTAGGCGAAGCGTTCATTGTCGAAGTCGTGATAGGGATGGATCAGCCCCATTTTGGTTCGCCCATGGGTGGCGAAGGGCAGGTGGCGCTCGGTTAGAAGCGTTACCCGCGGATCGTTGGGCTCGGTCCGCGAAATGATCACCCCGTCCGCCGCGCCGGTATCGAGAATGTAGCGGATCGGGCCGAGCGGATCCTTGGCCGAACTGTAAGGCGTCACGACCAGGTGGTATTGCGTGCCGGCGAGAATTTCGGTGATGCCGATGACCATGGGGCTGGTAATGCCCATGATCTCTTCCTCCAGCGTCAGCACGAGACTGATGACATTCGTCTTGCCCGTTCTGAGGCGGACGCCCGCCCGGTTGGGCTGATAACCGATCTGTTTTGCTACCAGGCGGACGCGCTCCTTGGTTTCCGCACCGATGTCCGGAGCATCCTTCAGGGCACGCGAGACGGTGGTAACACCGAGCCCGGTCATGAAAGCGATCGTCTTAAGGGTCGGTCTGCCGCCTTCGACCGGCGGCGCCGTCGTCGCTCTGTTCTTCGTCTTGCCATCCATGCCCGTCACGCCAATCCGCTCTCCTGAATCGCGGCCCTCGTCGCTACCCTTCAACCGGAGGCCGCGTCGCCCCGCCTTATATACGAACTACGGCTGCTGGCCACATCCGTCTACGCCTGAGTTCAACCCAAAATCTGTAACGATACAGGAGCGATGTCGAGCATTTTCGTTGCTGCAATGCGAAGGGCGTAACCCTCAGGTTGAGTTGCGCTGCGGAGAGCGTCGATGTGGCGTATGGGAAGCCATGAAAGGTTACGCCGAGATGAGAGATCTGGGAAAACGCACGAAATCAGGGAGGTTATCACGAATTTGCCGTCGAATTTTTTGCCTCCCGACAGGCGTTCCGCCTACAGGTTCCATCTACTTAAGATTGTATTTGTGCATTTGTCGTGAATTGCCCGTTGTAGGTGTTGCGCAGAGAAAATCTTTGAACTAAGTTTTTCCGGCAACGTTACAGTGAGGGAGGACACTTATGAAATTGCGTTTTCTAGCTGCCGCTTTGGGCGCAGCCACTGCCTTGCCATTCGGCGCTGCCAACGCGACCGATCTCGAGGTCACGCATTGGTGGACTTCGGGTGGTGAAGCCGCGGCGGTTGCCGAGCTGGCGAAAGCTTTCGATGCGACCGGCAACAAGTGGGTCGACGGTGCGATCGCCGGCTCCGGGGGCACCGCACGCCCGATCATGATCAGCCGCATAACCGGCGGTGACCCAATGGCCGCCACCCAGTTCAACCACGGCCGTCAGGCGGAAGAGCTGGTGCAGGCGGGCCTGATGCGTGATCTCACCGACATCGCCACCAAGGAGAATTGGAAGGAAGTCGTGAAGCCCTCGAGCCTGCTCGACTCCTGCACGATCGAAGGCAAGATCTATTGCGCGCCGGTCAACATCCATTCCTGGCAGTGGCTGTGGCTTTCGAATGCAGCCTTCAAGCAGGCGGGCGTCGAAGTTCCGAAGAATTGGG
Organism: Sinorhizobium sp. P24N7; assembly: GCF_042436655.1. NCBI lineage: Bacteria > Pseudomonadati > Pseudomonadota > Alphaproteobacteria > Hyphomicrobiales > Rhizobiaceae > Sinorhizobium > Sinorhizobium sp. P24N7. The sequence continues at coordinate 75,331 of NZ_JBHMIW010000025.1, forward strand.
ACGAGTTCGTCGCTGCGGCCCCGGCGCTCGAGAAGGCCGGAATCGTTCCGCTCGCCGTTGGCGGCCAGCCGTGGCAGGCGGCGGGCGCCTTCGACGTGCTGATGGTTGCGATCGCCGGCAAGGAGAACTTCGAGAAAGTCTTCGCCCAGAAAGACGAGGAAGTGGCAGCCGGGCCTGAAATCGCCAAAGTCTTCAAGGCTGCCGACGATGCCCGCCGCATGTCGAAGGGCACCAACGTCCAGGATTGGAACCAGGCGACCAACATGGTCATCACCGGCAAGGCTGGCGGGCAGATCATGGGGGACTGGGCCCAGGGCGAGTTCCAGCTTGCGGGTCAGAAAGCCGGCGTGGACTACACCTGCCTTCCGGGTCTCGGCGTCAACGAGGTGATCTCGACCGGCGGCGATGCGTTCTACTTCCCGCTTCTGGAGGACGAGGAGAAGTCGAAGGCGCAGGAAGTGCTGGCGTCGACCTTGCTCAAGCCGGAAACGCAGGTGGCCTTCAATCTGAAGAAAGGCTCTCTGCCGGTACGCGGGGACGTCGATCTTGCGGCTGCGAACGACTGCATGAAGAAGGGGCTCGACATCCTCGCAAAGGGCAATGTGATCCAGGGCACGGACCAGCTTCTGTCGGCCGACAGCCAGAAGCAGAAGGAGGACCTTTTCTCCGAGTTCTTCGCGAACCACTCCATGACGCCGGAAGATGCGCAGAAGCGTTTCGCCGACATCATCGCGGCTGCGGATTGAGCGGCGCTCCAGGCCCCGCACTTTGACGGGGCTGATCTTCCCTCGCCGGGAGCACGGTGAAAACGCGCCGCCTGCGCTGATTTTGTCGGCGCAGGCGTGGCGGGCGAGGGAGGCAAACGGGCCTCAGCCGCCGGCGCATTGCCGCAGGTGCCCGATTACGTGAAAACCTTTTGCAGTTCGGAGGAGGAAACATGACAGGTCTAACACGTGGTTCGGCGCGGCCGAACCAGTGGCTGCGAAACCTGAATGCGAAGATCGCCTCTATCCCGATGATCCTCACGGCCTTGGTCATCTTCGTGGGCGGTACGGCCTGGACGGTCGTCTACTCCTTTACCAATTCCAAGCTCCTGCCGCGGCTCGCCTTTGTCGGCTTCGACCAGTACGAGCGGCTGTGGGCCGCGCCCCGCTGGCTGGTCTCGATCCAGAACCTGGCGGTCTTCGGTTGCCTCTCGCTGATTTTCAGCCTGGTGATCGGCTTCGTGCTGGCCGCCCTGATGGATCAGAAGATCCGTTTCGAGAACACGTTCCGGACGATCATGCTCTATCCGTTCGCCCTGTCGTTCATCGTCACCGGCCTCGTCTGGCAATGGCTGCTCAATCCGCAATACGGGATCCAGTCGATCGTCAGGTCGCTTGGATGGACGAGCTTCTCCTTCGACCCGCTCTACAACTCGAACATCGTCATATACGGCATTCTCATCGCCGCACTGTGGCAGGGAACGGGCCTCGTGATGTGCCTGATGCTCGCCGGGCTGCGTGGGATCGACGAGGACATCTGGAAAGCGGCGAGGGTCGACGGCATCCCGATGTGGAAGACCTATGTGCTGATCATCATCCCGATGATGCGCGGCGTCTTCATCACCACTCTGGTGATCATCGCGAGCGGCATCGTCAAGGTCTACGACCTCGTCGTGGCGCAGACGAGCGGCGGCCCGGGGATCGCCTCCGAAGTGCCGGCCAAATACGTCTACGACTACATGTTCCAGGCGCAGAACCTGGGCCAGGGCTTTGCCGCCTCCACCATGATGCTCGTGACTGTCGCGATCATCATCGTGCCGTGGGCATATCTGGAGTTCGGAGGAGGCCGCAAGCGTGGATAACATCGCAAATAACAGCATGGCCGCGGCTTACGAGACTGCTCCCGGACTCGTGGCCGGCCCTCGCGGCAGAAAGCCGCGCAGGACGCTCTCCCGCCGCAATATCATCGTCTACGGCACTTTGATCGTCGTGGCGCTCTACTATCTTCTGCCGCTCTACGTGATGATCGTGACCTCGCTCAAGGGCATGCCCGAGATCCGCGTCGGCAACATCTTCGCTCCGCCGCTCGAGATCACTTTCGAGCCCTGGGTGAAGGCCTGGGCGGAGGCCTGCACCGGACTGAATTGCGACGGGCTTTCCCGCGGCTTCTGGAATTCGGTGCGCATCACCGTGCCGTCCGTGATCATCTCGATCGCAATCGCCTCCGTGAACGGCTACGCGCTCGCCAACTGGCGGTTCAAGGGCGCCGATCTGTTCTTCACCATCCTTATCGTCGGCGCCTTCATCCCTTACCAGGTGATGATCTATCCGATCGTGATCGTGCTCAGAGAAATGGGCGTCTACGGGACGCTGACCGGCCTCATCATCGTGCACACGATTTTCGGCATGCCGATCCTGACCCTGCTTTTCCGCAACTATTTCGCCGGGCTGCCGGAGGAGCTCTTCAAGGCCGCACGCGTCGACGGCGCCGGGTTCTGGACGATCTATTTCAAGATCATGCTGCCGATGTCACTGCCGATCTTCGTGGTTGCGATGATCCTCCAGGTGACCGGGATCTGGAACGACTTCCTTTTCGGCGTGGTCTTCACCCGGCCGGAATACTACCCGATGACGGTTCAGCTCAACAACATCGTCAATTCGGTTCAGGGCGTGAAGGAATACAACGTCAACATGGCGGCCACGATCCTGACCGGCCTCGTGCCGTTGACGGTCTACTTCGTCTCCGGCCGCCTGTTCGTCCGCGGCATCGCAGCCGGCGCAGTGAAAGGATAAGCAAGCATGACAAGCGTATCTGTCAGGGATCTGTCGTTGAATTTCGGCGCCGTCACCGTGCTCGACAGGCTCAATCTCGACATCGATCACGGGGAGTTTCTCGTCCTGCTCGGCTCATCCGGGTGCGGCAAGTCCACGCTGCTCAATTGCATTGCCGGGCTGCTCGACGTCTCCGACGGGCAGATCTTCATCAAGGACCGCAACGTCACCTGGGAGGAACCGAAGGACCGCGGCATCGGCATGGTGTTCCAGTCCTATGCGCTCTATCCGCAAATGACCGTCGAGAAGAATCTCTCTTTCGGCTTGAAGGTCGCCAAGATCCCGCCGGCCGAAATCGACAAGCGCGTGACGCGTGCCGCGGAGATCCTGCAGATCCAGCCGCTGCTCAAGCGCAAACCCTCGGAGCTCTCCGGCGGTCAGCGGCAGCGTGTGGCGATCGGCCGGGCGCTGGTGCGCGACGTCGACGTCTTCCTTTTCGACGAGCCGCTGTCGAACCTCGACGCCAAGCTGCGTTCCGAACTGCGCGTGGAGATCAAGCGCCTGCATCAGTCGCTGAAGAACACGATGATCTATGTCACCCATGACCAGATCGAAGCGCTGACGCTGGCCGACCGGATCGCCGTCATGAAAAGCGGCGTGATCCAGCAACTCGCCGATCCGATGACGATCTATAACGCCCCGGAGAACCTCTTCGTCGCCGGCTTCATCGGTTCGCCCTCGATGAATTTCTTCCGCGGCGAGGTGGAGGCAAAGGACGGACGCAGCTTCGTTCGGGTCGGAGGCATCGCTTTCGACGTGACCGACTATCCGGCGCACACCAGGCTGCAGCCCGGCCGGAAGGTCGTTCTCGGTCTGCGGCCGGAGCACGTGAAGGTCGATGAGGCGAGGGACGGCGAGCCGGCGCACCAAGCGGTCGTCGACATCGAGGAACCGATGGGGGCCGACAACCTCCTATGGCTGACATTTGCCGGCCAATCCATGTCGGTGCGGATTGCCGGCCAGAGGCGCTACCCGCCGGGCAGCACCGTGCGCCTTACCTTCGACATGGGCGTGGCGTCGATCTTCGACGCCGAGAGTGAAAACCGCCTCTGACGAGCCGAGAAGGGGACCGGGATACAGACTCGGTCCGTATCGATGAAGCGGCGCCGGTGCAGGCCGCCCGGTGCACGAATGGATCATGGAAATGCCTTCCGAAACCCCGAGCCGCGATTCCATCCGTATCGACCTTTCCGGCGATTGGCTGCTTGCCGCCGCCGACAACAGCCACGCCCTGACGATCGCGCTGCCGGGCGACGTGCACAGCGCGTTGCAGCGAGCCGGCATCATCGCCGATCCCTATCGCGGCCGAAACGAGGCCGATATCCAGTGGGTCGCCCGGAAAGACTGGGTGCTCGAGCGCACCGTCGTCATCGATGCCGACGATCTGAACGGGGGATGGTATCTCGACTTCGAAAGCATCGACACGGTCGCCTCGGTCTACGTCAACGATGAGCGCGTATTGCAGTCCGAGAATTGCTTCCGCCGTTATCGGCCCGACGTATCGGACGCGATCGTCGCCGGCGAGAACCGCATCCGCATCGTGCTCCATTCGGCAATTGCCGAGGGAGCGCGGCGGCAGGCGGCGCAACCCTTCTACGTGCCCTACCATGACGGCAATTCGCCGATCGCCAACGGCAACATGCTGCGCAAGCCGCAATGCCATTTCGGCTGGGACTGGAATATCGCCATCGCGCCGCTCGGGATCTACGGCTCGCTGGCGCTCTGCCGGCTGGAAACGGCTCGCATCGAACATGTCACCACGCGCCAGATGTGGCTGGATGACGGCTGCGTCGATCTGCAGGTGACGGTCCAGCTTTTCGCCCGCGATCCCGGTATCGTGCCGGTCCATTTCATGCTCGACGGCGTGCGCGAACGACTGGATTGCGCGGTCGGCGCCGGGGAAACGCGCCTTAGCCATGTCTTCACGGTGCAGGAGCCCAGGCGCTGGTGGCCGGCCGGCAGCGGCGATCAGGCGTTCTCGACCCTCAAGGTGGAGGTGCCCGGCGAAATCGTCACGCGGCAGATCGGCTTCCGCACGATCGAGCTCGTCACCGATAAGGACGAGGCGGGAAGCCGCTTCGCCTTCCGGGTAAACGGCCGGGAGATCTTCTGCCGCGGGGCCAACTGGATACCGGCGGATGCGCTGATGTCGCGCGTCACGCCCGAAAGTGTCGAGGACCTTCTCCGCTCGGCGGTGGACGCGAACATGAACATGATCCGCGTCTGGGGCGGCGGCTTCTATGAGCCCGACTGGTTCTACGATCTTTGCGACCGGCTCGGTCTGCTCGTCTGGCAGGACTTCATGTTCGCCTGCAATCTCTACCCGTCGACGCCGGATTTTCTGGAGAACGTTGCGGCCGAAGTGGACTATCAGGTCAGGCGGCTTTCGACCCATCCGTCCCTCGCGCTCTGGTGCGGCGACAACGAGCTTGTCGGCGCGCTTACCTGGTTCGAGGAGAGCCGCAGGGATCGCGACCGCTATCTGGTCTCCTACGACCGCCTGAACCGGACGGTCGAGGCGTCGATGAAGCAGGCCTGCCCGGAAGCGATCTGGTGGCCGTCCAGCCCCTCCGTCGGATACCTCGATTTCGGCGACGCCTGGCACGCCGACGGGGCCGGCGACATGCACTACTGGTCCGTCTGGCACGAGAACAAGTCCTTCGACAATTACCGCACCGTGCGGCCGCGCTTCTGCTCGGAATTCGGATTCCAGTCCTACACCTCGATGCCGGTCATCCGGCAGTTCGCCGAAACGCGCGACCTCAACATCGCCTCGCCGGTGATGGAGACCCATCAGAAGAATGCCGGCGGCAACGAACGCATCGCCGGCACCATGTTCCGCTACTTCCGGTTCCCCAAGGATTTTCCGAGCTTCGTCTATCTGAGCCAGATCCAGCAGGGCCTGGCGATCCGGACGGCCGTCGACTACTGGCGGTCGCTGAAGCCCCATTGCATGGGCACGCTCTATTGGCAGCTCAACGACACTTGGCCGGTCGCGTCCTGGTCGAGCCTCGACTATGGCGGACATTGGAAGGCGATGCACTACATGGCGCGCCGCTTCTTCCAGCCGGTTGCCGTTGCCGCAATTCCCTCCACGGATGGGCGGGAAATCGCCTTCTCGATGGTGAACGACACGGCCGAGCCGGTGACGGTCGAGTTGCAGGCGTTTCTGGTTTCGCTCGACGGCACTCGGCAGCCGCTGCTCGCCGCCGCGGGGACGTGCCCGGCCGATCGCGCGTCGACGCTCGTGACCATCGCCGCGAAGGACATTCCACCCGACACGCTGCTCTTCTGGTCTTTCGAAGCTTCGAACGGGGCAACGGGCGAAGGACACTATGTCCACGGTACCTATAAAGCGCTCGATCTCGTGCCTTCCGGCCTGACCATCGAGACGGCGCCTCGGCCGGACGGTTCCTTCGATGTCGCCGTAACGGCCGCCGGGCTGGCGCTGCACGTCATGATCGAAGCCGATGTCGATGGACGCTATTCCGACAATGCCTTCGATCTGACCGCCGGCGAGACGAAATCGATCCGATTTACGCCAAGGCTGCCGGTCGACGCGGGCGTGAGCCCACGCTTCAGCGCCTACGATCTCGAATCCTGCCAGGGAAAAGGGTGAGCCCCATTTTACGCGCACTCCCCGGCAACCGTTCAACGAACCACCAGGAGATTTCCATGAAAGACGTCAGCTTCCAGCTCTACAGCGCCCGCAATTTCCCGCCTTTTGCCGAAGTCCTCTCTGCTATCGGCTCCGCGGGCTACACACAGGTGGAAGGCTACGGAGCCCTTTACGCGGCCCTCTCGGATGCGGAGATCGCCGATTTCAAGGCCGGGCTTGATCGTAACGGCCTTTCGATGCCGACCGCGCATTTCGGCCTGGATATGCTGGAAAGCGACGCGCCCCGCGTGCTCGAGATCGCCGAGGCGCTCGGCATTCGCGCTATCTATTGCCCTTACCTGATGCCGGACCAGCGCCCGATGGATGCGGGCGGATGGCGAGCATTCGGGGCACGGCTGCAGGCGGCCGGCAAGCCGTTCCGCGACGCCGGGCTCGACTTCGGCTGGCACAATCACGACTTCGAGTTCCATGCACTCGCCGACGGCTCGGTGCCGCTCGACCAGATTTTCGCCGGCGGCCCGGACCTTTCCTGGGAGGCGGATATCGCCTGGATCGTGCGCGGCGGGGGAGACCCCTTCGCCTGGATCGCGAAATATCCGACCCGCATCACGGCCGTCCATGTCAAGGACATCGCGCCCAAGGGCGAGAATGCGGACGAGGATGGTTGGGCCGACGTCGGGGAGGGAACGCTCGACTGGAAGGCACTGATCCAGGCGCTTTCCAGAACCTCGGCCAAATATTTTGTCGCCGAACACGACAATCCCAGCGACTTCAGGCGTTTCGCCAAGCGCTCGCTGGCTTCGATTCAATCCTACTGATCGACGGAAAACTCCCATGACAAAAGAACTTGGTGTCGGCATCGTCGGATGCGGCAATATCTCCACGACCTATTTCAAGCTTGCTCCACTGTTCAAGGGCATTCGGATCGCCGCCTGTGCCGACATCAATCCGGCGGCGGCGGAAGCACGCGGCGCCGAATTCGACGTGACTGCGCAGAGCATCGATGCACTGCTCGCCAATCCGGAAGTTGACATCGTCGTCAATCTGACGATCCCGGAGGCGCATTTTCCGGTCTCGAAAGCCATTCTGGAAGCCGGCAAGCATGTCTATTCCGAAAAGCCGCTTGTGCTCTCGCTGGAGCAGGGGGAGGAGCTAAGGAGAATTGCCACCGGAAAGGGGCTGACGGTCGGTTGCGCACCGGACACTTTCCTGGGTGGGGCGCACCAGCTTGCCCGCGCCTATATCGACGCCGGCAAGATCGGGCAGGTCACCTCCGGTACATGTCATGTCATGAGCCCGGGCATGGAGATGTGGCATCCGAATCCGGACTTCTTCTTCCTGCCGGGCGGCGGGCCGATTCTCGATCTCGGACCCTATTACATCGCAAACCTGATCAACCTGATCGGACCGGTGAAACGGGTCGGCGCACTCTCCTCCATGGCGAGCACGACGCGGACCATCACCAGCGAACCCAGAAACGGCGAGGTTATCCCGGTCAAGACACCCACCAACATTCACGCCCTGCTCGAGTTCCAGAACGGCGCAACCATCACGCTTTCGGCAAGCTGGGATGTCTGGTCGCATCGTCATGCGAATATGGAGCTTTATGGCACCGAAGGCTCGCTCTTCGTTCCGGATCCGAATTTCTTCGGCGGCACGGTCGAGGCGAGCGGGCGGAATAAGGACATCCAGCCGCTCGAAATGTGGGAACACCCCTTCGCCGTCAACAATTGGGACCATCCGCTCGGCCCGATCGCCAATTATCGGACGGCGGGGCTCGCGGATATGGCGGACGCAATCCTCAAGGGGCGCGATGCCCGCTGCTCGCTGGAACGCACGCTGCACGGTGTCGACGTGATGGTGTCGATCCTCAAATCCGGCGAGGAGGGAAGTTTCGTCACGCTGTCGACAACCTGCACCCAGCCGGCGGCGCTCGGCATTGAAGAGGCGCAGGCGTTGCTGCGCTGACCCTCCTCCGTTTACCGGAGCCTCGCGGGTGCCATCCGGCTGCCGCCACCTTCTCCCATTTTGATGGCGAGAAGGTGCCGGCAGGCGGATCAAGGGGCCCTTCATCGATCTGCTGCCCCTTGAGGACCTTCGTGGGGAGGGGTATTCAACGCCACCGAAGCGAACGAGGAACATGAGTCATGGCCTGGCAACCGGCGGAAAACAGATACGAGAAGATGAAGTACAATCGCTGCGGCCGGAGCGGCTTGAAGCTCCCGGCGATTTCGCTCGGTCTTTGGCACAATTTCGGTGGCGACACGCCGCACGACCGCAAGGTGGACATGTGCCGCACGGCCTTCGACCTCGGTATCACCCATTTCGATCTGGCGAATAATTACGGTCCGCCGCCCGGATCGGCCGAAATCGCCTTCGGCGAGATCATGCGCACCGATTTCGCCGGTCTGCGCGACGAACTCATCATCTCGTCGAAGGCGGGTTATGACATGTGGCCCGGCCCCTATGGGGAGTGGGGCAGCCGGAAATATCTTGTCGCCTCTTGCGACCAGAGCCTCAAACGCATGGGGCTCGATTATGTCGACATCTTCTATTCCCATCGCTTCGATCCGGAAACGCCCCTTGAGGAGACTTGCGGTGCGCTCGATCACATCGTCCGTTCGGGGCGTGCGCTCTATGTCGGCATCTCGTCCTACAACTCGCAGCGTACCCGCGAGGCGGCGGCGATCCTGAAGGAGATGGGCACGCCCTGTCTCATCCACCAGCCGAGCTATTCGATGCTTAACCGTTGGGTCGAAGATGACGGTCTCGTCGACACGCTGGAGGAGCTCGGCATCGGCTCGATCGTCTTTTCGCCGCTCGCGCAGGGCATGCTGACGACGAAGTACCTGAGCGGCATTCCCGAGGACAGCCGCGCCGCGCAGAACCACTTCCTCAAGAAGGATTTCATCCGTCCGGGGATCATCGACAATATCCGCAAGCTGAACGCGATCGCCGAACGGCGCGGCCAGACGCTCGCTCAGATGGCACTCGCCTGGGTGCTGCGCGGCGGCCGCATCACCTCGGCGCTGATCGGCGCCAGCCGTTCCGCACAGATCGTCGATTGCGTCAAGGCGCTGGAAAACGACGCTTTCACATCAGAGGAACTGAGCGAAATCGACCTTTACGCACGCGAGGCCGACGTCAATCTCTGGGCCAGATCCGCCGAGCTCTGAATCGGTTCGAATGCATTGATTTGCCTCGATTTTGGGCAATTTCCAACCGCTTGCGACGTCTTATACAAAAGTCGAAGACGACGCCGCGACACGGTCGCTGGACATGCATTATCGATTATGTATGGTGCACGTGTGCCGCGGTGCGCGAAGCCTTCGCGGGCTTCGGCGTTGGCGGCACTAACGAGGAGGAAAGAGACCTTGCGACGTCCCGGATGGGCGGACGGGGGCTCGATGGGCAGTGACGCGGCCGATCCGTGTCGCACTGCTCATGGCGGGAACAGGGAGGAACCATGGATCGCCGTTCATTCATCAAACATGCGAGCATCGGCGGCCTTGGTGCGGCTGCTGCATCGACGCTGGCTGCGCCGGCCGTTGCGCAGACCAATCCGAAGGTCACCTGGCGCTTGACGTCGTCCTTCCCGAAATCGCTGGATACGATCTATGGCGGCGCGGAAGTGCTGTCGAAATACGTGTCCGAAGCTACCGACGGGAATTTTCAGATCCAGGTCTTCGCCGCCGGCGAAATCGTCCCGGGCCTGCAGGCAGCGGATGCGGCGGCTGCCGGGACCGTCGAGGCGTGCCATACGGTAGCCTATTATTACTGGGGTAAGGATCCTACCTGGGCGCTGGGCGCAGCCGTGCCCTTCGCACTCAATGCCCGCGGCATGAACGCCTGGCACTATCATGGCGGCGGCATCGACCTCTTCAATGAGTTTCTCGGAACCCAGGGCCTGGTCGGCTTCCCGGGCGGCAATACCGGCGTTCAGATGGGCGGCTGGTTCCGCAAGGAAATCAAGACTGTGGCCGACATGAAGGGCCTGAAGATGCGCGTCGGAGGGTTCGCCGGCAAGGTCATGGAACGCCTCGGCGTCGTTCCGCAGCAGCTCGCCGGCGGCGACATCTATCCGGCTCTCGAAAAAGGCACGATCGACGCGGCCGAATGGGTCGGTCCCTATGACGACGAGAAGCTCGGTTTCTACAAGGTCGCGCCCTATTACTACTATCCCGGCTGGTGGGAAGGCGGTCCGACCGTGCATGCCATGTTCAACAAGGCAGCCTTCGACGGCCTGCCGAAGGCTTATCAGTCGCTCCTGCGGACGGCCTGCCAGGCGACCGACGCGAACATGCTGCAGAAGTACGACTATCTCAACCCGTCCGCGATCAAGCGCCTCGTCGCGGCGGGGGCGAAGCTGAGCCCGTTCAGCCCGGAAATCCTCTCGGCCTGCTTCGACGAGTCCAACAAGGTTTACGCGGAAATGGAAGCGTCGAACGCGCCATTCAAGAAGATCTGGGAATCGATCAAAGCCTTCCGCGCGGAGTATTTCCTCAACGCACAGATTGCGGAATACAACTACGACACCTTCATGATGATCCAGCAGCGGAACGGCAAGATCTGACGCTGCGCTGAGGGGCACTTTTTCGAAATTGCCCCTCATCCCGCTGCCGCGACCTTCTCCCCGTTTGACGGGGAGAAGGGACTAGCTGCAGGTGAGTTTCTTCCCATTAAGCCATTTGAGGACCGGAACATTGCCGCGGGTCCCCTTCGGGCCGCTTGCGTGCAGGCTTTCCGTCGTGGCCTTTTATGAAAGTGCGCCGATCCAGCTCATGCGACCTGCCGCTTCCTTCGAACAAGGTAAGCCAAGGCTGCAATCAGGACGGTGCCTACGATGAACAGGAATGCGGCGGCAGCAATGGCGGGGCTGATGTTCTCGCGGATCGTGGAGAACATTTGCCGTGCAACGGTTCTCTGGTTGGGACCCGCGACGAACAGCGTCAGCACCACCTCATCCAGCGAGGTCGCAAACGCGAAGACTGCTCCTGAAATGATTCCGGGCATGGCCAAAGGCAGTGTAACCGTCTTGAGGACGACCGCCGGCGATGCCCCGAGGCTGGCCGCAGCGTTTTCAAGCCGACGGTCTATGCCCTGTAGCGCGGCCGTGACGTTCACCACCACGAACGGGATGGCGATCACCGTATGAGCTACGATCACTCCCAAATAGGTATTCGCGAGCCCATACTGGGCGAACATCAACTGCATACCGACGCCCAGCACCACCGCTGGAACCACCATCGGAAGCAGGAACACCGTGCGGAAAAAGCCGAACAGGAGCGATACGGATTTTCCGCGAAGCCCAAGCGAGGCGACCGTGCCCAGCACGGTGGCAAGCACCGTCGTTCCTGCTCCGATGATCAGGCTGTTGATAATCGAGCGCCGCCAGGCGTCGGCAGTGAACAATTCATCGAACCACCTCAACGAAAAGTCAGGGATCGGATAGTTGAGGAACACGCTGTCGGTGAAGGCCAGCGGCAGGATCGCAAATAACGGGGCCATGAGAAAGATGACGACGGCCGAGCCGAATATCGCCTTGGACAGGGAAAGCGTCCTCATGGCCTTGCCTCCTCGGATGAGAGCCGCAGGTAGACGACGTAAAGGATGATCGTTGCGGTCAGGAGAACGATCCCGAGCGCCCCTGCCATGCCCCAGTTGGCCGCGCCCGTTGCATAGTAGGCGATCACGGCGCTGATCATCTGATCCTTTGCGCCGCCGATCAGTGCAGGTGTGATGTAGTACCCAAGAGCGCTCATGAACACGAGCAGCGATCCGGACACGACGCCTCGCAGGCTGAGTGGCAAAAGCACCGAAAGGAATGATCGGAAAGGTGACGCGCCAAGTGAGGCCGCGGCTGGCATCAGGTTCTTGGAAATGCCGATCAAAACACTGAAGATCGGCAATACCATGAAGGGAAGCAGGACATGGGTCATGGCGATGACGACGCCTAACCGATTAAAGATCAAAGGCAATGGCCCGTCCGTCAGGCCGATTGCCTGGAGCGTCATATTGATCAGACCATTGTCTTGCAGAATGATGTACCAGGCGGCCGTTCTGACGAGCAGCGATGTCCAAAGCGGGAGCAGAACCGCTCCAAGCAGGAGTTGACGCCTCCAGCCAGTGGTCGAGGCGGCCACCATCGCGAAGGGCAATCCGATCAAAACGGTGCAGACGGTCACCATGCCCGCCATGACCATGGTGCGAAGCAGCGTTTCGCGGTTTGCCGAGGTACCGGCCGGCGCGTCGACCACGTTGCCATTCTTGTCACGCGTCAGGTCGACAGCCGCAAGAAGATTTCGGTCGGTGACAGGCGAGCTTGCGGCGTCCTGCACTGCAATCCAGAATGCCGGGTCGTTCCATCGCCGATCGACGGAGGTGAGGTCACCGAGGCTAGGGTCATCGGCAACGGCCGTCCTGGTCTTGCTCATCAATGTTCGAAAACCCGACTTCGCGCTGTTCAGCCGGCGAACGAGGTCACCAAACAATTCGTCGTCCTGTATTCCCTGAATGTCGACGACCAGCGCTCTCTGCGCCTCCACCGGCGGAGCGCTCGAGCGGTCCCATCCGTCGAGGGCAGCAGCTACGGTAGGTAGCGCGCGAGACGCGACGGGATCGGAAACGGCGGTCTTCATCATGGTTCCCAAAGGGACGACGAAAAAGAACAGAAGGAATAGCGCAAGGGGCGCAATCAGGACGAACGATTTGGCATGCTGCAGGAACCGGGAGCGTTGCTTCATGCGACGATCCAGCATTGTTCGGGTGAGAACGAGGCGACCGCCTCATCACCGATCCGAGGCGTGGTTGCTTTCCTGGTAGACTTGATGACGAGAGACCCGTTTGCCGCCTCGACGACGACCTGCAGGTGGTCACCGCGATAGACCACGTCAGACACCCTGACCTTCAATTCATTCCTCGACCCGTCGGAAGAACCGAGTTCGATGCGCTCGGGCCGGACCGAGACTTTCACGTGCTTGCCCGGTTCGTGCTTTGCGGCTGACGCGACCTGGAGTTGCTGGCCGCCATCGACCGCAATACCCAGCAAACCGTTTTCGGACGTCGTCACTTTGCCGCTGAGCAAGTTGGTTTCGCCAATGAATTCGGCGACGAATTGCGTCGTCGGACGGTCATAAATTTCGGAAGGCGTGCCGATCTGCTCGATCTTTCCGTGATTGAAAATGGCGATTCTGTCCGACATCGTCAGCGCTTCGGCCTGATCATGTGTCACGAAAACAATGGTCAGACCCAATCGATGATGGATATCGCGAATATCCATCTGCATCTGCTCGCGAAGCTTTTTGTCCAGGGCCCCGAGCGGTTCGTCCATAAGGACCACTTCAGGTTCGAAGACGAGCGCTCGCGCCAGCGCTACACGCTGCTGCTGACCGCCCGACAGCTGGATCGGCCGCCTGTCGTGGAACGCCCCGAGTTGGACCATATCGAGAGCCTTGCCGACGCGATCGACGATTTCACCGCGGGACACCCGACGCATCTTGAGCGGAAACGCTACATTCTCCGCAACTGTCATATGGGGGAACAGAGCGTAGTTCTGGAAAACCACGCCCATGTTCCGTCTGTGGGGCGGCAGTGCATCGACCCGCTTGCCCCTGACGGAAATTGATCCGCTGGTGGGGGCCTCGAAGCCGGCCAACATCATCAGAAGTGTAGTCTTGCCTGAACCGGATGGTCCGAGCATGCTGACAAACTCGCCCTTCTCGATAGCCAGGTCCAGTTTATCGACGACGGTCATGGCGCCGAACGCTTTGCTGACTTTGTCGAAGTGAATGAATGCGTTGCCCATCGTCACCTACGCAAAATGGAGGAGGGCCACCCCCCAAACGATCAAAGGGTTATGTTGCCCCATCGATAGGGGCAACAGAGCGGCGGTAAATTAACTGAGACGATCGCCTACTGAGCCAGCCAGGCGTTGAAACGCTGGGTGAGCTCTTCCGAGTTGTCTGTCCAGAAGTCTACGTCGAGAGCGACGGCACCATTCAGGTTCTCTTCCGTCGTCGGCAGCTCCTTCTGGAACTGTTCCGGGACGAGCTTGGTCGCACCAAGGTTCGGAAGCCCGTATGCGATATACTCCGGAAGCTTCGCCTGATTTTCGGCCTTGCTCGCGTAGGCGATGAAGTCCATGCCGGCGTCCTTGTTCGGGCTATCCTTCAGGATTACCCAGCTGTCGATTGCATAGACGCTGCCGGGGAAAACGAAACCGAACTTCTTGCCCTCGCTGCGATTGATCCCGCTGATGCGGCCGTTATATGCGGACGTCATGACGACCTGGCCGGAAGATAGCAGCTGGAGTGGTTGTGCCCCAGCGTCCCACCAGATGATATCCGCCTTCAGTTCATCTAGTTTCTTGAATGCGCGATCAACGCCGCCTTCGCCGCTCAGAACGTCGTAAACCTGGTCCGCAGGGACGCCATCTGCCATCAAGGCGAACTCAAGCGCATATTTGGGTCCCTTGCGCAGGCCGCGTTTACCCGGGAATTTCTTCGTGTCCCAGAAATCGGCCCAGGTCTTCGGAGCTTCCGCCAGCTTGTCACCATCGTAGGACAGGCCGGTCGACCAGACGATATTGCCGACACCGCAGTCGCTGACGGCCGCGGGGAGATAAGCCTCCTTCCCGCCCATCTTCTGCCAGTCGATCTTTTCGTAGATGCCGTCGGCGCAACCAAGAGCCAACTCTTCGGCTTCGACTTCGACGACATCCCAGTTCGGCACGCCGGCCTTCACCTTGGCCTGCAACACGCCGTATCCGCCCTCCCAGCTTTCATCGAGAACGGGCTTTCCAGTTTCCTTCCCGAATGTCTCGAAGAAGATTTTTCTTTGCGCGTCCTGGAAATTCCCACCCCAGGATACGACCGTCAGGTCGCGTGATTGCGCACCGACGACGCTCGTCGTCAGGACGCTAGAGGCAATGACAGCAGCTTTAAGGATTTTCATCGAGCCCTCCCCATCAGTGTTTTCGACTGCACGATACAAAGCAGTTTTCAGGGGTTTGGGAAGGGCACTAACCGCTCTGGTCACTATTCTCACCACTCGGATCGAGTGACGCCTGCGTCAATAGGTTGGCGGCGTAATCGCGCTCACTATTTCGCTCGGGCCATCGTGGACGTTGCGGAATCGATGCGGAAGCCGACTATCGAAATAGTAGCCGTCACCCGCGCCCAAGATACGCTTCTGGTTGCCCACCGTCACCTCGACGGCTCCGGACAGAACCATGCCGGCCTCCTGTGCCGCATGGGTGAATTCCTCTCCGGTATCTGCGCCGATCGCGTAACGCTCATGGAGCATAAGCATCTGCCTGTTCGGATGGTCCAGACCAATGACGCGGTAGGAAATTGTGTCAGCCTTTCCGATCTCGATGAGGTCGGCCGAGGAATAGAACGGCGTATATGGAAGACTCGATTGCAGGTCGGAAAAGAAGCCGGGCAACGTCGTGCCCAGGGCGTCGAGGACCGCGCCGAGCGTGTCGATCGACGGGCTCATTCGGTCTCGCTCGATCAATGAGATCGTAGAATGTGAAATGCCCGACCGCGCAGCCAGTTCTCTGACACCCAAGTCTCGCCTCCGGCGCAGTTCACGAAGTTTGCTTCCGATTTTCGGCATTCGTCGATTCCTTAATCTGATCGGTTCGCCCCAGCATGGCACCCCCGGCGCGCGCTTCCTACGTCCGGAGATCGTCGGGCGCGCAAAGTGGTGAGAATACTGAACGGGTGGTTTGCGGGCAATTGCCCGTCTGCCGCGGTTCCACGATGCTGAGACACCACCGCACACAGGAGATTTTAATGACATCGCGTCTCGCCGCATTGAATGACAGGTTCATCCAGATCAAGAAGCCTACCCGTGACGCCGTCTCCGACACGGCTCCGGTCGAGAAGACGGTCAAGGATATCATCGCAAATGTGCGTGAGCGTGGTGACGCCGCTGTTCGCGAATACTCCGCAGCCTTCGATAAAGTGGAGCTTGAAAAGTTCGAAGTAAGCGAAGAAGAGAGGCTGAAGGCCGTAGCGGAACTCGATCCGCAGACCCGCGAAGACACCGAATTCGCCATCGCGAACGTCCGCGCCTTTGCCGAAGCTCAGCTCAAGACCATCCTCCCGCTTGAAATCGAGACACTGCCGGGTCTGCACCTCGGCCACCGCGTCATCCCGATCGAAGTCGTGGGGTGCTACGTGCCTGGCGGTCGGTATCCTCTCCTGTCGGCGCCGGTCATGACCATCGTACCGGCTAAGGTCGCCGGCTGCGACCAGGTAATCGCCTGCCTCCCGCCAAACGCACACCCGGCCATGATCGCGGGCTGCCATCTGTCAGGTGCCGATCGCATCTTCCGTGTAGGCGGAGCCCAGGCAATCGCGGCAATGGCATCAGGCACCGAGTCAATCCCGGCGGTCGACAAAATCGTTGGCCCCGGCAACGCATTCGTCAACGAAGCCAAGCGCCAGGTGTTTGGTCAAGTCGGCATCGACCAGCTTGCCGGCCCGAGCGAAATCTTCATCGTCGCCGACGAAACCGGCAATGCTGCTATGATCGCCACCGACCTCCTTGCGCAGGCAGAACACGATGTTCGCACCCGCGTCGGTCTGATCACGACCGACCGCAAGCTCGCGGAAGCTACCCTGGTCGAAGTCGAAAGGCAGTTGCAGGACCTCTCGACTGCCGATGTCGCGTCGGTAGCCTGGAAGGATTATGGGGAGATCACCGTCTGCGAAGACGAAGCAGCGATGATCGCCTATTCAGACTACATCGCAGCCGAGCATCTTCAGGTTCACACCCGGGATCCGCAGGCCACCGCCAAGAAGCTCCGCAACTACGGTTCACTCTTCATCGGCGAACTGGCCAGCGTGGTTTACTCCGACAAGTGCTGCGGCACCAATCACACCCTTCCGACCATGGCCGCTGGCCGGTATACGGGTGGGCTCTGGGTCGGCTCCTACGTCAAAATCTGCACGCATCAATGGTTGGATGAACGCGGCGTTGCCGCGGTCGCTCCTGCCGCTGTACGGCAGAGCGCTACAGAACGGCTCGAAGGCCATCGCCGCGCAGCCGCTCTGAGGCTCAGCCCCCGGCAATTCGCTGCCGATTGATCCGTCCTCCCAAACGGAGTCATGCAAAGAAGCCACCCGGCCGCTGTCGGGTGGCTTCTTGCATCGGCCGACGGTAAGCCGTCGGCCTGCTTGTGGAACGCACTTCAGTTGAACGACGGCGGTGCGCTGAGATCGGGAGCCGGGTTGTTCTGCTGAGGCGCCGTATTCGGTTGGGCCGGCTGCTGGCCAGCCCCGTCTAGCGGGCTGCCGCTTGGCAGCTGCAAGCCGCCGGGAAGACCGAGGCCGCCGCCGTTGTCGGGCAAGGTCAGGCCGCCTCCGCCGTTGCCGAAGCCCGGAACTTCGATCTTTATCGTTGACGGATCGACGCCGGTGCCGCTGCCTTTGTAATGCAGCACCATCTGCGGGAACATGAGTGTGAGCGCAATCATGATGATCTGTATGCCGACGAAAGGCACTGCGCCCCAATAGATCTGCCCCGTCGTCACCGGCTCCATCTTCTTGCCGGTCACCTTGTCGAGATAGGGCACCCGGGCTGCGACGGAGCGCAGGTAGAAGAGTGCGAAGCCGAAGGGCGGATGCATGAAGCTCGTCTGCATGTTGATGCCGAGCAGCACGCCGAACCAGATCAGATCGATGCCCAGCTTGTCGGCCGCCGGTGCGAGCAGCGGCACGATGATGAAAGCGAGCTCGAAGAAATCGAGGAAGAACGCCAGAAAGAAGACGAGCACGTTGACGGCGATCAGGAAACCGATCTCGCCGCCCGGGAGCGCGGTCAGCAGATGTTCCACCCAGAGGTGTCCGTTGACGCCGTAGAAGGTGAGCGAAAAGACCCGGGCGCCGATCAGGATGAACAGCACGAAGGCGGAGAGCCGTGTCGTGGAGGCGAGCGCGGCGCGGACGACCTCCATGTTCAGCCGGCCCTTGGCCGCAGCCATGACAAGGGCACCGACGGCTCCCATGGCTCCGCCTTCGGTCGGGGTGGCGATGCCGAGGAATATGGTGCCGAGAACCAGGAAGATCAGGGCCAGCGGCGGGATCAGCACGATGATCACCTGCTGGGCCAGACGCGAAAGCGCGTTGATCTTGAGCGCCCTGTCGGCGAGGGCGACCAGATAGATGAATATGGTACCCACCGTCGCTCCGAGGATGTCCGCGTTTTCGCCCTGTGTCGGCGAAAGATAGACGTGTGCCGCATAGGCGATTGCGCAGGCGACCAGGAGCGCGATCGCAAGCGAGGTGACGCCGGACCCGAGGGTGCGCGCTTCCAAAGGCAGCGCCGGCATGGAGTGCCGCTTCACGAAGGTCATCAGCAGGATGTAGCCCATATAGAGCCCGGTCAGAACGAGACCGGGGATGAGGGCGCCGGCATACATGTCGCCGACCGAGCGGCCGAGCTGGTCGGCAAGAACGATCAGCACGAGCGACGGCGGGATGATCTGCGCGAGCGTGCCGGATGCAGCAATGACGCCGGTGGCGATGCGGCGGTCATAGCCGTAGCGCAGCATGATCGGCAGCGAGATCAGACCCATGGCGATCACGGAAGCCGCAACGACGCCGGTGGTGGCTGCAAGAAGCGCGCCCACGAAGATGACAGCATAGGCGAGCCCCCCGCGCACGGGACCGAAGAGCTGGCCGATCGTGTCGAGAAGGTCCTCGGCCATGCCCGACCGTTCGAGCACTATGCCCATGAAGGTGAAGAAGGGGATGGCGAGAAGCGTGTCGTTCGACATGACCCCCCAGAACCGTTCCGGCAATGCGTTGAGCAGGGGCCAGGAGAGATTGATGGAATCCGACAAGGGCGCGAGTTCGACGCCGATGATGAAGAAGAGGAGACCGTTGGCGGCAAGCGAGAAGGCGACCGGATATCCGAGCAGCAGGAACACGATCAGCGACACGAACATGATCGGCGCCAGGTTTTCAGCGACGAACTCGATCATGAGCGGGCCTCCGGCGATACCGTGTCATCGAGCGGTGCATGAGCCGGAACGTAAGGCGTCGGATCGTCCATGTTTCCGGTCATGATCGCGATCTTCTTGATGATTTCGGATACGCCCTGCAGGGCGAGAAGAACGAAGCCGATCAGCAGGATCGCTTTCGCCGGCCATAGGATGAGCCCGCCGGCGCTCGAGGAAAGTTCGCCCGAAACATAGGACATCCGTACGTAGGGCACGAGGTAATAGAGCATGAGAAGCACGAAGGGCATCAGGAAGAAGACGTGTCCGAAGAGGTCGATCCAGTGCTGCACGCGGCGCGAGAACATTCCGTAGACGACGTCGATGCGGATGTGCTCGTTCTGGCTCAGCGTGTAGGCGGCAGCGAACATGAAGGCGGCGCCGAAGAGATACCACTGCGCCTCCAGCCATGCATTGGACGACATGTTGAACACTTTTCGGATGACGGCGTTGCCGGCGCTCACGAGCACGGCCACCAGAATAAGCCAAGAGACCGCCTTGCCGATCTTTTCGGTAATGGCGTCGATCAATCGGCTGAAGCCGAGTAACGGTTTCATCGAGTTCCTCCCCGCAATGGTTTTTGTTTTTTTGCCAAGCACAGGCAGAGTGCCCATTTCAAGCCTGCTTTCAAGTGCGATGGCCGATTTTCCGGGATAGGGGCGGGGTCTCAGACGAAAGTCGAATACAGTCCACCGGCGAATGATCAAAACTTAGGCACGCAGGCGCGCTTCCCGCCGATGTTCCGCCGCAGCTTTCGTGGAAAATGGAGCCCGCGCAGGGGACTTCAGGCGATTCGACAGGTGGCAATCTGCCGGGATGCCGGTCTGGGGACGCTGCGCGAAAGGTCTTGAAAAGACGGTGAGCTTGGGGCTGGATGCGGCACCGCGAAGAGGGAGATGCAAGAGATGAACGCGACGATCCGGAACCCGATCCTGCCCGGTTTCAATCCGGACCCGTCCATCTGTCGGGTCGGCGAAGACTATTACATCGCGACCTCGACATTCGAATGGTACCCCGGCGTGCAGATTCACCATTCGCGCGATCTCGTGAACTGGCGACTCGTGCGCCGTCCGCTCGAACGCGCAAGTCAGCTCGACATGCGCGGCAACCCCGACAGTTGCGGCGTATGGGCTCCGTGCCTCTCCTATTGCGACGGGCTGTTCTGGCTCGTCTATACAGACGTCAAACGCCTGGACGGCAACTTCAAGGATGCCCACAACTACATCGTGACTGCGGAAGCGGTCGAGGCCACCTGGTCCGATCCGGTCTATGTCAATTCGTCGGGATTCGATCCGTCGCTTTTCCATGACGACGATGGCCGCAAATGGTTTCTCAACATGAAGTGGAACCACCGCTCCGAAAGCTTCGGCGGCTCGCCCAAGAGCCCCGCTTTCGACGGTATCCTGCTGCAGGAATGGGACGAGCGAACCCGCAAGCTCGTGGGCCTGGCGAAGAACATCTTCGCCGGCAGTCCGCTCGGCCTCGTCGAAGGGCCGCATCTCTTCAAACGCGACGGTTGGTATTACCTGACTGTCGCCGAGGGAGGGACAGGTTACGACCACGCCGTGGGCATGGCGCGGTCCCGGACCATCGACGGACCTTACGAGATGCACCCGAATGTTCATCTCATCACATCCAAGGGTCACCCGGAGGCGGCTCTGCAACGCGCGGGGCACGGGCAATATGTCGAGACGCCGGACGGCCAAGCCTATCATACGCATCTTTGCGGCCGGCCGCTGCCGCCGCAGCGACGCTGCACGCTCGGCCGCGAGACTGCGCTGCAGAAATGCGTCTGGCGGGAGGACGGATGGCTCTATCTCGAAAATGGCGGCCCGGTTCCCGAGGTGACCGTGCCCGCGCCGGGAGCCGCAGGAACCGTCGCTGAGCGTGTCCTTTTTGAAACGGACTTTGACGAGCAGGTGCTTCCGCCGGAGTTCCAGTGGCTGCGCACCCCGGTCCCGGAGCGGATATTCTCGTTAACCGCCCGGACCGGGCATCTCCGTCTCTTCGGCCGCGAGAGCATCGGCAGCTGGTTCGAGCAGGCGCTGGTGGCGCGGCGGCAGGAACATCATTCCTTCCGCGCGGAAGCCGTCGTCGATTTCGCTCCTGACACATATCAGCAGGTCGCGGGTCTCACGCATTATTATAACCGGCACAAGTTCCATGCCCTCGGCGTCACACGGCACGAAACCCTCGGACGTACCCTCACCGTACTCTCCTGTCCGGGCGATTTTCCGAACGGGCGGTTGACCTATCCGGTCGGCAGCGGGATCGCCGTACCCGACGGTCCAATTCATCTCGCCATGGAGGTGAGAGACAACGATCTCCAGTTCTTTTGGCGGGGGGCGGACCAGGCACAATGGCTGACCATCGGGCCGGTGCTCGACGCCGGCGTGATTTCGGACGAAGGTGGGCGCGGCGAGCACGGTTCCTTCACGGGGGCGTTCGCCGGCATCTTCGCTTTCGATATCTCGGGTTGCGCGATGCCTGCCGATTTCGACCGGTTCCGTTACCAGGCGCTTAGCGTTTGAAATGCGGAAAGTTTATGAGAGAACTCTTATAAGCATCGGTAATCATTACTTATTTGTAATGTCAGGCTTCATATTCGGTTCAGGAAGGAAGGCTTAGTTTCGGGGGGTAATAACGAAAGGAAACCCCATGAAACGCCTTCTGATCGCGCTCGTCGCCAGCTCGTTCCTCGCCACTCCGATGGCGCTTGCTCAGCCGGCCGGCTCCTTCGAGCTTGCGCAGGCGCATGATCGCAATCGCCACAGGCACGTCGATCGTCATGTCGAGAAACGTGTCGACCGACACGTCGAGAAGCATGTCGAAAAGCGCGTGATCGTCAAAAAGCACCGCTGGGCGCGCGGCCACAGGCTGAGCCCGTCCGAGCGGCGCCACATGGCCTATGTCCGCGACTACCGCCGCTACAAGTTGCGGCCGCCGCCGCGGGGCCAGCAATGGGTGCGCGTCGACAATGACTTTCTGCTGATCAGCCTCGCAACGGGCGTGATCGCAGGCCTCGCATCGGCCTATTGACCTTGCGTGTTCCTTTTTAAGGACCCCGATTTTTCCCTCATCCCTCTGACGAGCACTGTTGGGGTGGACGGCTCCCAACGGCATCGCAATGTGCCAGAGTGAGTCGTTAAGATATCAATCGAGGGAGACCGTCCGTGGAGCAGATTATCCGAATTGGCATGGATACGTCAAAG
>NZ_JBHMIW010000026.1:0-92976 GCF_042436655.1 Sinorhizobium sp. P24N7
GCATCTGAGGTTCTTGCGACTCGCGGCCTAGCCGGGCGGGCGGGCGGGCGGGCGGGCGGGCCATTCTCAACAAATTTCCGAGAATTCAAGCAGCGCGGCTTGACCGGCAGACGCATGTGGTGCTTCCTGGTATTACCAGTTGGGACCATTTCAATGAACCCTGTGCTATCCGAAGGCGCCGACGAACTTGCGGGAACGGAAAAGGTGCTCTCCTTCTTCCGGGAGCAGCTGTTGTCCGGTGCGCTCAAGGTGGGCGACAGGCTGTTGGGCGAGAGGGAGCTTTGCCTCGCTCTCGGCGTATCGCGGCCGGTGCTGAGGGAGGCTTTGCGGTCGCTCGCCAATCTGGGCTTCCTCGATATCCGCCATGGCAAGGGCGCCTTCGTGCGCAAGGCCGACGTGGGCGTCTTCGGTGATTTCCTGACGTTCTGCCTCGCCCAGCAGCCCGATATGCTCGACGACATCATGCAGGCTCGTGTCGCGATCGAATGCCAGGCTATCCGTCTTGCCTGCATCCGCGCGACGGATAGCGACCTCTCACGCATCGGCGGCCTGCTGACACGGCTGATGGACACGCTTCACGACGCCGAAGACGGGGGCGCTGCGGACTTCGCCTTTCACATGGCGATCGTCGAGGCCAGCCGCAGTCCCGCGCTCGTCACGGTTTACCGCTCGATATCCGACCTTCTGAAGCGCAGCCATGTCCAGCGGCGCGCCGAGACGAGCGACGCGCCCGGCATCACCGACTATCTCGTGGAGGCCCATCGGGACGTCTTTCTGTCCATTCTCGCGCGCGATCCGGACAAGGCCGACAGGATGCTGCGCGAACATTTCGCCATCGGCGACGAGCTTCGGCGCAAAAGCTACATAGCTGCCTTCACCAGGAAGGGCGCGCCGCAAGAAGAGGAAAAAGAAGCAGACAGCTAGTTTTATCCAGGGAGGAGGAGAGCATGCTGAATTTTCTGAAACATGGCCGGATGGCCGGCGCCGTGCTGGGAGCCGCATTGTTTGCCGGAGCCGCTTCCGCAACCGAACTGCGCTATGCGCATGTCGGCGCAGAAGGGGACATCCAGACGGTCTATGCGGCACAGGCGGCGGAGGGCATTGCGGCCGCGACCGGCGGCGAAATCACCGTCACAGTCTATCCCGCCAGCCAGCTCGGCGGGGTCGCGGAAATGGTGGATGGCGTGCGCATGGGTTCCATCTCCATGGGCCATCATGATTTCGCTTCCCTCGCACGACTGGTGCCTGAGGTCGCCGTCTTCAACGCGCCTTTCATCTACCGCGACGGCGCCCATGCGCTCGCTGCGACGGACCCGCAGTCCTCACCGGCTCTCCAGGCGATCAACGAAAAGCTCATCGCACAGGGCGTGCGGATCATCGGGCGCATCTATCGCGGCGACCGCCACATCTCCTCCAACTTCCCGGTAAAGACGCCGGCGGACCTTGCCGGCAAGCCTTTCCGAGCGGTCCCGCTGGAGCTATGGGTTTCCATGGTCAAGGGCTTCGGCGCCATTCCCACCCCGGTCGAGGTTGCCGAACTCCCGACAGCGCTGATGACGGGCGTGGTCGTCGGCCAGGAAAATCCGCTCACCATGATCGCCTCCAACAATCTCAACGAGGTGCAATCGCATCTGTCGATGACGGGTCACATGCGCGCCGTGCTCGCCGTCTTCATCAATGAGGACGTCTGGCAGGGATTGAGCGAAGAGCAGCGGACGGCTCTGACGAAAGTCCTCGACGAGGAGGCTCAGAAATCGCTGAAGATGGCGACCGAATCCGAGGCCGATCTGGTGAAGGAACTCAAGGGCCGCGGCATGACCGTCATCACAGAGGCCGAAGGGCTCGACGTCGCGGCATTCCGTGACAAGGTCAGCGCCCAGATCCGGCAGGACTTCCCGAATTTCGCACCGCTCATCGAGCAGATCGAAGCGGTGAAGTAAACCGAACAGCTGCAGGGGCAAGCCACTGTCCCTTGTCCCAGCAGCGCCTGTATTTTTTCAGCCAGAATGGGAGGGGAGAAGATGCGTCTGCCCGAACGTGTCCTGACGATTGTCGTGGTTGCCGTGATGGCGGGGCTGGTCATCGTTCCGACGGCTCAGGTCGTCATGCGCAGCGTCTTCGGCCTGCCTTTCATCGGTGCGGAGGAACTGACCCGCTTCCTGCTCATCTGCCTGGTGTTCCTCGCCTATCCACTCGTGGTCGGGCACGGCGAAAATATCGTCATGGGCGAGTTCAAGGCGGCAATGTCGAGGAGGGCGCGCGCGATCGTGAATGTCGCGATCTCGGCCTGTGCGATCGGCGTAACGGGGTTCATCGGCTGGGTCACGGCCATGAACATCACCCGGAACCTGACCAACGCCACGCCGACCCTCGGCATCCCGTTCTGGATATTTCTGGGTGCCACGCTCTTCGGTTTCGCGGGTGCGGCGCTCGTCCATCTTCTGCATCTGCGCAAGCCGCCGCAGGCGGATAAGAACGTCGCAGTCTGAAAGGTTGGTTCATGGGTTTTCTGGTCGTTGCGGCCTTCCTCGGTCTGTTCATGCTTGGCTTCCCGGTGGTCTACGCCATCCTGCTGCCGTCAATTCTCTACGTACTTGTCGAGGGCTTGCCGTTCGGGCTGCTTGCCCAGCGGATCACCTACGCGCTGGATTCGTTTCCGCTGGTGGCCGTGCCTCTCTTCATCTTCGTCGGCAACCTCATGAACCTCTCCGGCATTACCGATCGCATCTTCCGCTTCGCCTATACGCTCGTCGGGCGGATGCCGGGTGGCCTGGCGCAGGTCAACGTCTTCGGAAGCCTGATCTTTTCCGGAATGTCCGGGGCGGCGCTGGCCGACATCGGAGGCCTGGGGCGCATCGAGATCGACGCCATGAAGAAGCGCGGCTTCGATCCATCCTTCGCCGGCGCGGTAACTGCCGCTTCCGCGACGCTCGGGCCGATTTTCCCGCCTTCCATCCCGCTCATCGTCTACGGCTCGGTCACGAGCGTCTCGATCGTCCAACTCCTCGTAGCGGGCATCATGCCCGCCGTGCTGTGTACCGCCCTGCTGATGCTCACGGTGCTGATCGTCGCCATCCGACATGGCCATGCGCGCGCGGAGCGCTGGCCGACGGCAGGCGAGCTGGTCGGCACGCTGGTGCCGGCGCTACCGGCCATTCTTGCTCCGGCGCTCATGGTCGGCGGCATGACGGCCGGCGCCTTCACACCGACCGAGGCGGCCGCGATAACGGCCGTCTATGTCATCTTCATCAGCGGCGTCCTGTACCGTGAACTGACGCTGGCGCATCTGTGGCATTCGGCGGTTCTGACGGCCCGCAGCTCCAGCGCGATCCTCATCATCGTCGCCTCGGCCGCGCTTTTCGGCTGGATTCTGGCGGTCGAGCAGGTGCCTCAGACCTTTGCGGCGACGCTGCTCGGCTGGTCGAAGGACCCGCTGATGCTGCTGATCATCGCAAACCTGATCTTCTTCGTCGCCGGCATGTTCCTCGACTCGACGACCGCAACGCTGCTTCTCGTTCCCATCATCGCCCCGCCGCTCGTGATGGCCGGTGTCGACCCCGTTCAACTCGGCATCGTGACGATCTTCAACCTGATGCTCGGACTGCTGACGCCGCCGATGGGTTTGTCGCTGTTCCTCGTGTCGGACATCGCCAAGGTGTCCATCCGGCAGCTCCTGCGAGCGCTTGTGCCCTTTTACATTCCGCTGGTTTCCACGCTTGTCATCCTCACTTTAGCGAAGGACTTCACGCTGTGGCTGCCCCGCCTGATCGCCCAGTAATCTTTTCTCCAGGAGACACCAATATGCGTATCGTCATCGGTTCCGACCATGCTGGCTTTCACCTCAAGGCCACGATCATCGACCACGTCACCTCGCTCGGCCACGAGGTGCATGACGCAGGCTCGTACGATGCGAACCCGGTAGACTTCCCCGACATCGCAAAGACGGTCACTTCCTCGATCATCGCGGGCAAGGCGGATCGCGGGCTAATGGTCTGCGGCACCGGCGTCGGCGCCTCGATCGCGGCCAACAAGGTGAAGGGCATCCGCGCCGCGGTCTGCCATGACGTGCATTCCGCCCATCAATCGGTGGAGCATGACGACGTCAACGTTATGTGCATCGGCGCCCAGATCGTCGGCGCATGGTTGGCAAGGGATCTTGTTGCAGCCTACCTCGCCGCCGAATTCTCCACCGATGAGGATTTCCGGCGCCGGGTCCGCAAGCTCGCCGAAATGGACGAACAGCGCTGAGCATCCGCCGGCCGGCTCCGCGCCGTTCGGCGAAACTCCCGCATCTATTCTTCCTTGCTGACCTCGCCATCCACGAGGTGGATGCGACGATCCATGCGGGCAGCCATGCCCAGGTCGTGCGTCACGGCGACGACCGTCTTGCCGCGCTCGCGGACAAGTCCGTCGAGAATTGCGAATACCTGCTCCGAACTCCTGCTGTCGAGGCTTCCGGTCGGCTCGTCGGCCAGGATCAGCGGCGGATCGTTGGCAAGCGCCCGTGCGACCGCCACGCGCTGGCGCTGGCCGCCCGAGAGCTGATCCGGCCGCTTGTCGAGATGAGCGGCGAGGCCGAGCGAGGACAGCAATTCGGTCGCCCGGGTCCGCATCGCGTCGCGGCCGAGGCGGGCAAGCTTGCGCATCGGGATTTCGACGTTCTCACGCGCGGTAAATTCCGGCAGGAGGAAATGGAACTGGAAGACGAACCCCATTGTGGCGAGGCGGGTCTCCGCCCGCTCCTTCTCACTCATGGGCTCCGTATCGCGACCGCGGACGCGGAGCATGCCTTGCGTCGGCTGGTCGAGCAGCCCCAGCAGATAGAGCAGCGACGACTTTCCCGATCCCGAGGGGCCGGTAACGGCCACGAACTCGCCCTCGTCGATGATGAGGTCGATGTCCTTCACCAGCGTTACCGGAACCGTCTCATGCAATATACGCGTGAGGCCGCGAGCCTCGATCAGCGGGCTCATGTCGCACCCCTTATGATGTCCACCGGATTGACGCGTGCTGCCCGGCGGGCAGGCAGATAACCGGCGACCGCTGCCGAGGACAGGGCGAAGGCTGTCGCTACGGCATAGTGAAGAATGCTCCACGCGATCGGTAGCCTGGTCATTTCCTGGCCGGTCGCGGCAATTTCGAACCGCACCCGGGAAAGGGCGTAGGTGACAGCAAAACCGAGCGCCCAGCCGAGAAGGGAACCCGCTATGCCGATCGCCAGCCCCTCGATCACGAACAGACGGCGCATGTCGGCTTGCGAAAAGCCCAGCGACTTCATGATCGCGATGTCGCGCGCCTTCTCGTGCGTGATGGTGGAAACGATGTTGAAGATGCCGAAACCCGCTACCAGCATGATCGCGGCGACGACCGTGTACATGATGACGTTGCGTACGACGAGCGCTTCGAGAATGGACTCGTTCGCCTCCTGCCACGCGACCGCCTTGTAGCCGAGTTCGGCCTCCACGCGACGCGCCACGGTGGGCGCGGCGTTCGGGTCGTCGAGCTTGATCCGGATCTCGTTGATTGCATTCGGCCTGTTGGACAGGATCTGGGCGTTCTTCAGCAGCACATAGGCTTCGCCTTCGTCACGCGCCGTGGTGCCGGTATGAAACAGGCCGACGATCTTGAAGTTGCGGGCAAGGCCTTCCGAAGACACGGCGGTAATTGTATCGCCGAGCCCGGCACCCAGCCTAGAGGCCATGGTATCGCCTATCACGACGTTGTTGCCGCCGGCCGCAAGCGCGCCGAAGCTGCCGGACTCGAAATCCTCTACGATGGGCGAGACCTTCACCTCCTTCTCCGGCTCGATCCCGATCACCACGGCGCCGACTTCGCGGCCCGAGTAGCGGATCACGCCCTGAACGTTCAGAACCGCGGCAAGCCTGCCGGGCATCCATTCTTCCAGCCAGGAGACCGCCTTGGTCGGATTGATGATGCCGCGCCGGTCGTCCCGCGGCCTCAGCCCGGATATGGCGACGGCTTCGAAGAGGTCTTCCGCCGGCTGCCGCCGCGCCGAGCGCTGCTCATCGGTCACATCGACATGCGGCATCGTGTCGACGAGCTGGCGAACGAAATCGTCCTGCCCGCCCTGCATCAGCGCCGCCATGGCGATCGAGAAGCCGACGCCAACGGCGACACCGACGACCGCGACGAGGGTCTGGCGGCCGCGGCCGGCGACGTGCGTCAAGGCGATATCGAGGATCAGGCGCATGGCGTTCAATTCGTTGTTGTTTCAACCACATCCACCCGAGTCCCCTCGGTTAAGTCGGGGGGCAAGGGCGAGATTATGTGTGCGGTTTCCTCCAGGCCGGAAAGGATCTCTACGCCGTTCGTGCCGCGGATGCCGGTCTTGATTTCGCGCAGTTTCGCCGTCCCGCCTTCAACCACCGCGACTCTAGTCCCGCTGACCGCTGCCGCGGGGATGACCAAGGCGTTGCGCGACACGCGAACCACGATGTTTACGTCTGTGGACATGCCGATTCTGAGCGGCGTGTCCTCCGGCAGCCGAAGGCGAACACGGTAAGTTTTCGTGACGGGATCGCCCTTCGGCGTGATGCTGTCGACAACCGCCTCGAGCGCGCGCTCTGGAAACGCATCCGACCGAAGGTAGGCATTCTGGCCCACTTCGACCCGCGGAATGTCCTCTTCGTTCACCTCCGCCTCCACGATCAGCGGTCGCGGCTCTCCGACCCAGAAGAGAACGGTCCCCGGCTCGGCCACCTCGCCGATCTCTCCATCCTGCCGAAGCACCCGCCCGTCGCTGGGCGCGCGCAGCACATAGGCCGCAAGGCGCGCCTCCTGCCCCGCGATCAATGCCTCCAATTGAGCGACGTCGGTGCGGGCCCTGTCCACAGTCTGCTCGCTTATCGTATTTCTTTCGGCCAAGGCGAGCTTGCGGCGGTATTCTTCCTGCGCAAGCGACAGGCGCGCCTGCAGCTCGCTCAGAATCGCCCGCGCCTCCGTATCGTCCAGGCGCGCGAGCGCGGCACCCTTTTCCACTCGTTCGCCCTCGCAGTTGCACTGCTCGACGATCCGCTCGCGCACTGTCGAAGTGACCTTTGCCCAAACGCGCGGCTCCACGACGCCGCTGGCATACACGATCTCCGCCGCATCACCGCGCTTCGGCGTCACGACCGAAACGGGCACCGCCCGGGTCGCATACCAGAAGGCAACGGCACCGACTGCGGCGGCTATCGCAATACCTGCCGCGTAGCGCCTCATCTGCCGCATAAGCCGCACGAACCACTCCTGAAACTCACCCGCACAGACTGTCAGGATAGCATTAGACCGACCGTCGGTCTATAATCGCACACAGGACTTCGCGCATCCTAGCAACACGTGTAGAACGTAGTTCTCCGGTTCAGGACAGGTCTATGCCACGAATCAAGAAATCGCCTGACGTCAGAACGAATGAGATCATCGGCTGCGCTGAACGCCTGTTCTTCGAGCAGGGATACGAAAACACGACCGTTAACGACGTGATCCGGGAAGCGAATGTTTCCAAGGGGGCGTTCTATCACTACTTCGTTTCGAAGGAGGCACTGCTGGAGGCGGTCGCCGCGCGCATGGCCCGCCAAAGCCTGAAGGAACTGCAAACAGTATTCGAGGATCCCTCCCTCGACGCGGTCGGCCAGCTGAATGCCCTTTTCGCGGGTTCGCGCCGGCTGAAAGTGGACATGGCGCCGCAATTGAAGAATACATTCAACGCACTTTTCAAGCCGGAGAACGTCGTCCTCTATCATCGCATCGACGTAGCGGTCAGCGCTGTGACACTGCCCTTTCTAACCGAACTTCTGAGGCGCGGTCACAAGGAGGGGAGCCTCGACGCACCCGATCCTGAAGCCCTCGCGCCGATGCTGTTGTATTTGCGGCTTGGCGTCGCCAAAACGATGCATCAGGCCCTGCAGCAGACCGAAGCCGGCGACCTGGACGGCGCGGCGCGGACGCTGGATGGCTGGATGCGCACCTACGGGATGGCTGTCGAACGGCTGCTGAAGATCCCCGAAGGGACGATCGAAGTAACGGAACCGGGCTTTTCGCGCGCATTTCTGGAAGCTTCCGTCTAGCTCCTCGAAGCCGCATACTTCCGGACGGAAAACCGCTGCGCACTTTTCCTGGAAGTGCGCTAACCCCTTTAAGCTTCGCACTTCCGGACGGAAAACCGCTGCGCACTTTTCCTGGAAGTGCGCTAACCCCTTTAAGCTTCGCACTTCCGGACGGAAAACCGCTGCGCACTTTTCCTGGAAGTGCTCCGGATATCCCCGATATTCACCGGCGATAGCCCTGATGGGTCAGTGGAGCCGAAGCATTATGCGTGCTAGTCCTTCGTCAGCCGTCTCGGACGGGGGAAGACGGTCAGAGGCCTGGCGCTTCAGCGACTGGCCTCGCCGGGGGCTGGGGCACAGCACGCCGGCAATCCGGATGGGTTCGAAGCTCGACGTCCTGGCGGAATCAGGGCTTACCCGAGCGAAAGGCCCTGACCGTTATCGGCCAGGGCCCCATTCATTTCCCACCAGCTCAATAAGAGAGCACGGACACGGCAATACGGTCTCCAGCACAGCCCATTACAAGCCATAGCGATGCAAGAAGATGTGTCGGTGCAAGTGGGATACTACACAAACGAATTACTATAACCAGTAACAAATTGGGGGTATTCGCATTAAATCGGCTCGCGAATACCATCTGTGCAGAGTCGAACCGGAGCTACCCTCCCCGAACGGATGAGCGCCAAATGAGGTCAGGCCGGAAGCGGACCGATTGGTCGACCGGCTCCTGCCTCTCGTTGACGAGCCAAGCAACCGCCTCCCGGGCTATCCTGTCCACGGGTTGCGCGAAAGTGGTCAGGTCATAGGAGGACCAGGCGGCCTGTTCGATGTCGTCGAAACCCGCGACACAGAGCTGATCGGGAATGGAGACACGGAACTGGTGGCGCGCGGCATCCAGGAAGCCGCAGGCAAGGAGATCCGTGGCACAGAAGACCGCATCGGGCCGCTCGCCGAGTGTCAGCAGCCGCTGCGCCAGAACGCGGCCGCTTTCGTAATTTGTCGGCCCGTGACGCTCGACCAGAACCGGGAGGCCCGCTGCTTTTGCCGCCGCCACGAAACCGTGCTCGCGCGCCATCAGGCTCGGGGTGCCGGCTTGCGAATTCGCGAAGGCAAGACGCCGGCAACCGGCGCGCACGAAAGCGGTGACGACCCGCCCCGCCGCCTCCGCGTCATCGAGATTGATACGAAGAGGGCCCTGCTGGTCGTCGTCGCGGTTGATGAGGACGAGGCGCTGGCCGTTCTTGAGGCAGAGCTGGGTAATCGACCGGTCGGGCATTCCGGACAGGATGATCGATGCATCTGCACGGTACCGGATTGCCTGCCGCAACGCGAGATCCACACTGCCGTCCGAGCGGTCCGTGTTGATCAGCATGGCGACCTTGCCGGCGTTCTGCAATTGCTGCGTCATCGCCCGGATGAGGTTGGCGCGGTAGGGCGTGCTCATCTCGGATACGATAAGGCAGACGATGCCACTCTCGTTGCGCATCAGTCCGCGCGCGAGATGGTTGACGTGATAGCCGAGCGCTTCCGCCGCCTCCACAACCCTTCGCCGGGTTTCGGGCGAGACGCTGGCGCCGGGCGTAAAGGTACGGGAGACGGCTGAGCGTGAGACGCCCGCCCGCTCTGCGACTTCCTGGGCGCTGACAAACGGCTTCGGCGGCATTCACGACCTCTCCTCGATCTCGCACGCAGAATTGCACTATTTTGCAATTGCGTGCAACGCCGTCATATTGCGCAATATCGAACAAATTTATTGACACTCCCTGTATCCTCGTGCAGCATTTGCACGCGCTTGCAAAAAGCGTCCGGCACGGAGGCGCCGGCACAATCTGGGAGGAAACCGATGGGTTTGGTTAAACTGGCCGCGGCAGCGCTCGCCGCGGGTGCGACGTTCTTTGCCTTTTCCGCGCAGGCCGACGGAAATCTCAATCTGATCTGCTCGGCCGACGTGGTGATCTGCGAGCAGATGAAGGGCGCCTTCGAAAAGAAGACCGGCATCTCCGTCAACATGGTTCGCCTGTCTTCCGGCGAAACCTACGCGAAGATCCGGGCCGAGGCGCGCAACCCCAAGACAGACATCTGGTGGGCGGGCACCGGCGACCCGCATCTGCAGGCCGCCTCGGAGGGACTGACGCTCGAATACAAGTCGCCGATGCTCGGCGAATTGCACGAATGGGCCGTCAAGCAGGCCGAGAGTGCCGGCTACCGCACGGTCGGCGTCTATGCCGGCGCACTCGGCTGGGGCTACAACACAGAGATCTTCAAGCAGAAGAACCTGAAGGAGCCGAAGTGCTGGGCGGATCTGCTCGATCCGTCCTTCAAGGGTGAAGTCCAGATTGCCAATCCCAATTCTTCCGGCACCGCCTATACCGCGCTCGCAACGCTCGTTCAGATCATGGGCGAGGACGAGGCTTTCGACTATCTGAAGAAGCTGAACGCAAACGTGTCGCAATACACGAAGTCCGGGTCCGCACCGGTGAAGGCCGCGGCGCGGGGGGAAACGGCAATCGGCATCGTGTTCATGCACGATGCGGTGGCGCAGACGGTGGAAGGCTTCCCTGTGAAGTCCGTGGCGCCCTGCGAAGGCACCGGCTACGAAATCGGCTCGATGTCGATCATCAAGGGTGCAAAGAACCTCGAGAGCGCCAAAAAGTGGTATGACTGGGCGCTCTCCGCCGACGTGCAGTCCAGTATGAAGGAGGCGAAATCGTTCCAGCTTCCTTCCAACAAGACGGCCAAGGTGCCGGAAGAGGCACCTAAGTTCGAGGACATCAAGCTGATCGATTACGACTTCAAGACCTACGGCGATCCGGCCAAACGCAAAGAGCTCCTGGAGCGCTGGGACCGGGAGATCGGCGCAGCCGCGAACTGATCGCGCAACGCGCCTTTCAAACGGAGTCGAGCCGTCGGGAAACCGTCGGCTCGACTCCGGCAATCTCGGCCAGATGAGCTGTTCCGCTCGCATCGCGTTCTTTTCTAACGGCAGCGATCTCGCTTGTATTCGGAACAACTCATCGTGACACGGCGGCACGGACAGCCCATCCATGAAAACCCACAACCGCAGACTGGATATCGCGCTGGCTCTCGGGCTTGCCGCCTTCGTCCTCCTTCCCTGGTACAGGATCGACGGCGGTTTCTTCGGCTTCGGCTGGCTTTCCGCCTTTCCGGAAGAACCGGCCGCAGCGCCGGGTCTCCTTCAGATCGCTTCCTTCGGTAAATGGTGGCTGATACTTCCGGCGCTGGCCATGATGGTCGCCGCCGCTGCTCGCCTCATCGGCGATCCCGCGCGGCGAGGAAGCTTCCTTGCCTGGACTGGCGCAGGTGGCATCGCCGTTCTGGCCCTTCAGGGCCTCGCCATCGGCTTTTCCGGCTGGAACTGGACGATCAGCGAAGCGCTGTTCGGCGCGCTTGCGGACGGCCAGCCCTCGATGGGCGCGGGGGCGGTGCTCGCGGCGCTCGTCTTCGTCCTCCTTTTCGCCTTCGGGCTGGCCGAACGCGGCGTGATGAAGGGCGACGCCTTCGTCGTCTCGGCCATCT
The DNA here is from genome assembly GCF_042436655.1 of Sinorhizobium sp. P24N7. NCBI lineage: Bacteria > Pseudomonadati > Pseudomonadota > Alphaproteobacteria > Hyphomicrobiales > Rhizobiaceae > Sinorhizobium > Sinorhizobium sp. P24N7. Next base: position 11,583 of record NZ_JBHMIW010000026.1, read on the forward strand.
CGATGCTTGTCTTTCTCGTCGCCGTCTTCGTCTTCTATCCTGTCGGGAGCATGCTGGTCGGCGCCTTCCAGGATTTCGACGGCTCCTTCAATCCGGAAGGCTTCACCCGCAATATCGTGGATCCGTCGATCTGGAGTCTCGACTGCGTGGTCGGCGGCGGGCGCTGCGGGATCGCCTGGCGGACTTTCTGGCTGGCGGTGATGACCGCGGGCGGCTCGACCATCCTCGGCCTTGCCTTCGCCCTCGTCGCGACCCGTACCGGCTTCCGTTACAAACGGAGCCTCCGGCTGTTGACGGTGCTGCCGATCATCACGCCGCCCTTCGTGGTCGGCCTCGCGCTTACCCTGCTCTTCGGTCGTTCCGGCGTCATCACCGAAGCCCTGTCCACGCTGATCGGCGTCGAGCCCGGCCGCTGGCTCTATGGCCTCACCGGCATCTGGATTGCGCAGGTCCTTTCCTTTACGCCCATCTCCTTCCTTGTGCTGATCGGAGTCGTCGAAGGCGTCAGCCCGTCAATGGAGGAGGCGTCGCAGACGCTGAGGGCGGACCGCTGGCGCACTTTCTGGCGCATCTCGCTGCCGCTGATGAAGCCGGGGCTTGCCAATGCATTCCTCATCGGCTTCATCGAAAGCATGGCCGATTTCGGAAATCCGCTGGTGCTGGGCGGCAGCCATGGCGTTCTTTCGACGGAAATTTTCTTCGCCGTCGTCGGCTCGCAGAACGATCCCTCCCGCGCCGCCGTGCTCGCCATCATTCTCCTGTGTTTCACGCTGACGGCCTTTTTGGCGCAGCGCTTCTGGCTTTCGGGAAAGAGCTTCGCGACGGTTACCGGAAAGGGCGACAGCGGCAGTCACGCCGCCCTGCCGCGCACGGTTTCAATCGCGGTCCATGCCCTGGTCATCCCCTGGGCGCTCTTCACGCTCGTCGTTTACGGCATGATCCTCGTCGGCGGCTTCGTGAAGACCTGGGGGCTGGACAACTCGCTGACGCTCACCCACTACGTCAAGGCATTCTCCGTCGAGTTCCGCGACGGCAGCATCGCCTGGACGGGCGTTGCGTGGAACTCCTTCTGGACGACGATGGAGATTGCCCTGATATCGGCACCGCTCACGGCAGCCGTCGGGCTCCTAACCGCCTATCTGATCGTGCGCCAGAGGTTCGCCGGCCGCGAACTCTTCGAGTTCGCCCTGATGATGAGCTTCGCCATTCCGGGGACTGTCATCGGCATCAGCTACATCATGGCCTTCAACCTGCCGCCGCTCGAAATGACCGGCAGCGCTCTGATCCTCGTTGCCTGTTTCGTCTTCCGCAACATGCCCGTCGGCGTGCGCGGCGGGGTGGCGGCGATGAGCCAGCTCGACCGAAGCCTCGACGAGGCATCTCTGACGCTCCGGGCCGATAGCTTCCGCACCATCCGCAAGATCATTCTGCCGCTCTTGCGCCCGGCGATCACGGCCGCCCTCGTCTATTCCTTCGTGCGCGCGATCACTTCGATCAGCGCCGTCATCTTCCTGGTCAGCGCCGAGTACAACATGGCGACGGCCTATATCGTCGGGCTGGTCGAAAACGGCGAATACGGCGTGGCGATCGCCTATTCCTCCATGCTGATCGTGGTGATGATATCGGTCATCGCCGGCTTCCAGCTTGTCGTCGGCGAACGCAGGCTTCGGCGCGAAAACCGCGTCCAGGCCGTTGCCCGCGCGCCCGCTCCCCTTCCCCAGGAGAAAACCGCATGACCGTCGTGGCTCCCGGTTCCGTCGTCTTCCGGAACATATGCAAGAAGTTCGGTGCCTTCACCGCCATTCCCGACCTGTCGCTGACCATCGAACCAGGCACGCTCGTCACCTTGCTCGGACCCTCCGGCTGCGGCAAGACCACGACGCTACGGATGCTGGCCGGCCTCGAACATCCGACATCCGGCCGCATCCTGATCGGCGGCAAGGACGTGACGATGCTGCCCGCAAACGAGCGCGACGTCTCGATGGTCTTCCAGTCCTATGCTCTCTTTCCACACATGAACGCCCTCGACAACGTGGCCTACGGCCTGGAGTCGTCAGGCATGAAGCGCAAGGAAGCGCGCGAAAGAGCCGAGGAAGGACTGGCCCTGGTCGGCCTGCCCGGCATGGGCCAGCGCCTGCCGGCCGAGCTCTCCGGCGGGCAGCAGCAGCGCGTCGCGGTCGCCCGTGCACTGGTGCTGGAGCCCCAGGTTCTTCTCCTCGACGAGCCGCTGTCAAATCTCGATGCAAGGCTGAGGCGCCGCGTCCGGACCGAAATCCGTGAACTGCAGCAGCGGCTCGGTTTCACCGCGGTCTATGTCACGCACGATCAGGACGAAGCCCTTGCCGTCTCCGACCGCATCATCGTGATGAAGGACGGGAGCATAGCCCAGGAGGGTGCCCCGCGCGAACTCTACGAAACGCCGGCCTCCGCCTTCATCGCTGACTTCATGGGCGAAGCCAATGTCGTTGCCTGCGACGTGATCGACGTCGACGGTCACGAGGCCACGATCCGTGTGGAACGGCTGACGCATCGCGTAAGCGGCCGCGGAATGCGCCCCGGACCGGCGAAGCTTGCGGTGCGCCCGAACGCGATCACGCTGGAGCCGTCCGCAGCCGGCAGTTTTTCAGGCGAGATCACCCATACGGCCTATCTCGGCGATCACGTGGAGTACGAGGTCAAGACGGCAGCCGGGACGCTCTTCGTGGTCGACCCGGCGGTGGAGCGGGCACTTGCGCCCCAAACGAATGTGGCAATCGCCTTCAAGGAGCGCGGCATTGCCCTCATCAACGGTTAGCCCCGGCAATTTGCAACCAAGGATTCCCTCATGACTTCTCACGTCGTCCCCGGGCTCGAAGCCCGCCTGGCATTGGCCGAAACCATCGGGCGCGAGGCGGCCGCAATGGCGCTCGATTTTTTCGCTCGCCGCGAAACGCTGATCATCGAAACGAAGCGCGACCCGCAGGACCTGGTTTCCATCGCCGACCGCGAAGTCGAAAATCTCATCCGCGATCGGATCGCGGAGGCCTACCCGGACGACGGCGTGCTCGGCGAAGAATACGGTCTCGTTCCCGGCCGCTCAGGCTTCACATGGGCGGTCGATCCGATTGACGGGACGAGCCCTTTCGTCAACGGCATGCCCAACTGGTGCGTCTCCATCGCCCTCGTTCATGCCGGCATACCGGTGGTGGGGGTCATCGCCGCACCATGCCACGGCGAACTCTACGCGGCAGCACTCGGCCTCGGCGCGCGTCTCAACGGCAAGGCGCTCGCGCTCGATGGTTCGCGCACCATTCGCAACCACGTGACCGGGCTCGGCGCCAACAACTATGTCAAGCCGGCCTTCGTCGGACAGATGGTCGAAAACCTGCTGGAGGCCGGCGGCACCTTCATGCGCAACGGTTCCGGCGCACTCATGCTTGCCTATGTCGCCGCCGGCCGCCTGGTGGGCTATTACGAGCCCTATATGCACGCATGGGATTGTCTCGCCGGCTACTGTCTCGTCCAGGAAGCGGGCGGCTGGCACCTGCCCTTCCCCACTGAGGGAGAGAGTTTGACCCGCGGCTCGATCGTCCTTGCCGCCGCGCCCGGCGCAGTCGACGACCTGAGGAAGCTTGCGGGCGCCTGACACTCGCGCCCATGCTGAATTGGGACTGCGGCCTGAACGGCACGGCTGCAACTTTGAGCTCGCCACGTCCCGAACAGCCAAGGCATGCTCCTTGACCCGGGATTCGGCGTCCCCTATTTCAGCTCCATGGATATGACTGACCAGCCGCGGGCGCATTCGAAGTTGAATTCGACAAGGCTGGCGCTTCAGCGATTGGAACGCGGGCGGGACCCGTGGGCGTTGCGCTGGCAAGCGCTGCTTGCCATCATCGACCTCAGCATTCTCGCTTTTTTTATCCTCGGCCCCTATCTGAGAGCGGGTCCGTCCTATCTCATCATCGACTACATCATCGCCGCATGGATCGGTTGCGAGCTCATCGCGAGAGCGTTGGCCGCGCCTTCGATCGAGCGTTTCCTCCGGCGGCCGATGACCTGGATCGATGTGGTCATTCTCGGCACGCTTCTCTTCCCCGACCTGCTGTTCAACTTCGCCTTCCTCAGGGTGATGCGCATCTGGGCGATCGGCAAGAGTCCGCTCCTGCTCGAAGGTCTTCGCCGCGCCGGGTGGTCGCATCTGCAGGATGTCTTCCGTGCCTGCCTGAACTTTCTCGTATTCCTCTTCGTCGTCACCGGCTTCGTTTACACGACGTTCTTCTATCACCGGGAAGGCGGCGAAGGTTTCGTCGACGCACTCTATTTCACGGTGGCTACGATCACCACGACGGGCTTCGGGGACATCACCCTGCCGGGCACGCTCGGCAAGCTCACCTCGGTCATCACGATGATCGTCGGCATATCGCTGTTCGTAAGGCTCGCGCAGGCCGTTGTCAGGCCCTACAAGGTCAGTTTCCCCTGCCCTCAATGCGGCTTGCAGAGGCACGACACCGACGCCGTCCACTGCAAGGCCTGCGGTCATCTGCTCAACATACCCGATGAGGGTGACTGAGATGTACGAGACGTGAGGCTTTCAGTGTTTCAATGAAGAAGTGAAACGCCTTTAAATATTACACATCTCCGCACGAAAAACCGCTGCACCTAACCCTTCGTCTTGGCTGTCGCGACCGGCTCCGTGGTCAGATGAAAATCAACCATCTCCTTTTCAGTCAGGTAATAGAGCCGGTCCGGCGGTGTTTCGAGAGCGTTGATCCAGACGCCTGGGCCGACTCCCATCGTATCGAGATGGCGGGCGACTCTGGCCGTGGTGGATTGTGCGAAAGACATGGCTTGGGCCGGTGTCGGCCGTTCCTCGCCGCGGCTGAAAACCTGATGCACGCCGATCAGTGCGTCCTTTTCCGCCACACGCGCGACACCCCCGGCAAAAACGATCGGGCAGGATGACGCGCAGAGCGCCTTCGATGCCACCTTGGTATCGAGCTTCTTCTCGCGGATCAGGTTCGACATCGCGAGCGCATCGTCCACCGAACCACCGGGCGAGTTGAGGGCCACGGTTCTTACATATTCGCCGCGCGCTTCGATCTCCTCGGCGAAGCGCGAACCGGCGCCGAGGTCGATCGTGCCCTCGGCGAGCAGGACGCCGCCGGATCGGAGATCGAACCTCATCGGCTGGCGCAGCACTTCGTCGGAGCTTCCCGGTTGGACTGGCGGGCCGTTGGGCGCAGCCTCGGTCAATGCCGGAGGCAGGACCGGCCGATCCTCGAGCATCGGATCGAAACCGGGCAGTCCGGCATTCATCGCGGAGATTTCGCGCAGGTCGATCAGCAGGAAGACCCCCGCGGCCGCCAGCATCGCGAAGAAGGCGCCGCGCATCAGCACACCGTCGTCGATCCGGACCAGCGCCTTGATCGCTTCATCGATCCTCATGCGACCGATCCTTTGCACGCGTCCTCGGGTCGAGGCTGGTGATGTTGTTCGGCTCCTCCGCTTCCGCCTGAGCGACTATGTCGCCGAGTTGCCCGCCATTCGCCGTCACGGCGCGCTGCACTTCCAAGGCCTGCAGGAGCTCGGCCGCCGTGATGCGCTCGGCAAAGGGCAGCTTCTCCTCCTGCTTGCGGATGGCGCTGTGAACCGCGGCCAGAATGAAGACCAGCACGCCCGGCAGCAGGTCGATGGAAATGGCGCCCGCCCAGGCGGGAATGAAATCGGTCGCATAGCGCAGCACCGCCTCAGCGGATGAAAGCGGAACGAAACGCCGCTCCGCCACCGGCGCACGCGCCAGTATTTCGTCAGCCGCTTCGGAGAGAACCTTGGATTGCGCTGCCACCGAGGCTCGGACAGTCTCCATCACCCGGTCCTGGCGATTGACGAGATCGGCATCGCCGCCGTCGGCCACGGGTGCGATGAAGCCGAGCGACAGGTCGTCTGCGGCACGGCGGATCGAAGGCGCGATCGAAGTCTGTCCGAGCGACGTTATGACGCCTGTGAGCGCCACCACTTCCGAGGAGAACTGATCGGCACGTGGTGCGACCGCACCCGGCGCGGAAACCAGCGTCCGCATCGTCTCGAGCCGCTTCTGTCCCTGGTTGAAAAGTATCGTCACCTGTTCGCGGGAGGCGTTGATACCGTTTTCCAGATCCTTCATCTGCGCCGACATTTGCGACAGAAGCTGCACCACACTTCCGGACCCCGTCGTGCCGGTGAGCGCTCCCGATTGCCGCTCCGAAGCGGCAAGCTGGGCAAAGCGTTCGGATGCGCGCTGGATATCGGGCAGCAGGCTCTGGGCCGCAAGCGCGTTCTGATGCGCCTGGTCTAGGTCGGCGGTATAATCCTCCACCGTTTCCGCAAGATGCTGTTCGAGCGCGGCGGAACCTGCCAGCGCCGCCGCATTGAGCCAGCTCGACATGGCGATGATCATCGCCGCACCCAGAGCCATCACGCCCAGCATGGCGGCCCGGCCCGTATGGTTGGTCACATGCGGATAGAAGCGGGCCATATAGGACCAGAAGGCGTAGATGCCGACGGAAACCGAGGCCGAGTAGATGATCGCCGCGAAAAAGACCGACGTCGGGGAGCCGTCGAGAATGCTGCGGACGCCGAGATAGGTATAGACGCCCGAGGCAAGCGCCAGCACCGCAAGTGCAAAACGCGTCATGGTTTCCACGGCCGCAACGCCGTCATGCAAACGTTGGGATGCGCCGAGGGCCATGAGCACCATCTCCTCAGAGGAATGTATTCCTTAACAGAGAATGAAGAAACGGGCGGAATAAAGGCTGCCCGCAGGGCGAAGAGCCGGGATGCCGGAAAGAACCTCCCCGGAAACCGGAGCCGTCATCGAACGAGGTAGCTCTCGACTGCGCCTATGCCTCGCAGCTCCAGGGCGCAACGGCGCTCGAGCGTCCATTGACTGCGCAGCGCGCGCCTCGTGGCCTCGGAGATCTGTATGCAATCGGCCACCCCCTGGGATTCAAGCCGGCTCGCTATGTTCACCGTCTCTCCCCAAACGTCGTAGACGAACCGGAGCCGCCCGATCAGTCCGGCGACGACGGGCCCCGTATGGATTCCGATCCGAACCCGAAAACGGTCGGGCCCGGCTTCCGTGTCCTGCAAGGATCGAAGCATGGACTTTCCGAGGCCCACGACCCGGTCGGCATGATCCGGCGCAGGCTCCGGAATCCCGCAGGCGGCCATATAGGCGTCTCCTATGGTCTTGATCTTCTCGACACGGTGCTGCTCGGTAAGCAGATCGAACCTCCTGAACATTCCGTCCAGGCGCCTGACCAGATCGGACGCAGTCGATCTCGCTGCAATGGGCGAAAAGCCGACGATGTCGGCAAATAGAATGGAGACCTCTTCGAAGCGGTCGGCGATGATCTCTTCGCCATCCTGCAGCCGCGCAACGATCTGGTCGGGCAGGATCGCGCGAATGAGGGAATCCGCCCGCAGCTTTTCCGCTTTTATCTCCTGGAGGTAGCGATGCTCCCGGTCGAGCCAGCGCTTCTTCTCGAGCGTGGAGTTGATCCGTGCGCGCAGAAGTATCGGATTGAAAGGCTTCGTCAGATAATCGTCGGCGCCGGCCTCGATGCAGCGGGCTACCGCCGTGACATCACTCAAGCCCGAGATCATGATGACCGGGACGTGCTTCCATCGCTCCTCGGACTTCAATCGCGACAGCATCTCGAAGCCGTTCATGTCCGGCATCAGAATGTCGAGCAGGATGAGGTCGAACTCGCCCTCGGCCAATTTTGCCAGCGCGGACAGTCCGGATTCGGCGGTGACCACGCGGTGACCTTCGCGCCGCAGCCGCCGGGACAGGAGATCACGATTGCTGGCCACGTCGTCGACGACAAGGATCCTGCCCCCCTGCTCCGGCCATGCAATCTCTTGTGCCTTGAACAGAAGTCGCTCGAGCCCTGCCGCGTCGATTTCGGCGCGTTCCCCCGGTTGAAGCATCTCGACCGTTTCCCCGCGCGAAAGGCTGGCGATGGCGTCGACCTGCCTCAGGAGCTCTGCCGCCGCCGACAATATCACATGGAGGTCTTCCTTCAGCGCATGCTCCGGCGCATCGCCTGCCTCTTCGAGGATCATTTCGGAATAGCCTATGATGGCGTTGAGCGGCGTGCGCAGGTCGTGGCGGAGCCGTGCCTCCGCCTCCGCTTCTCCTTCCTCCAGAGCGCAGGCCGTGCCCTCGAGAAGGCGATCTATAAAGCCGTTCAGTTGCCTTGCTGCAGCACCGATCCGGTCGAGATCGCTCTTAATGTGGATCAAACCGAGATCCCGCGCCTGCTCGATCAGCAGTTCCTGGAAGCCCAGGATTGCCCGCGCCGGGCCGGCCAATCGCTGGGCCACGTGAGCGGCGATCGCCTGGTGCTGGAAGTCGTTGCCGGTGGTCATTTTCCCACCTATACCGCGAGCAGCCGCTCGATCTTGCGAACGAGTTGGGGCAAGTCGACCGGCTTGCTGTCGTAATCGTCGCATCCGGCTTCAAGGGCCATCTCCCGGTCGCTTGCCATTGCATGCGCCGTCAGGGCGATGACCGGTATTCCGGATGTCAGCGGATTGGCCTTGATCCGTCGTGTCGCTTCCCAGCCGTCCATCACCGGCAGGCTCATATCCATGAGGATCAGGTCCGGCTTTTCGGATGCGGCAAGTTCGACGCCGGCCTTTCCGTTTTCAGCAATCAGCACGTCGAAGCCCCGGCGAGACAGCCGCCGGGAAAGCATGTCGCGGTTCATTTCATTGTCTTCCACCAGAAGGATTCTCGTCATTTGCGGCTCTCCTCCTGCATATGTTCAGCCGTCCGCGAGGGCTTTGCCGACCGAAGCGCCCGTTCCGATCTGACGTTCGAGGGCGGCGACCAGCTGGGAGCGGCTGTTTGCGCCTTTGTTCACGACAGCGACCGCGCGGTCGCGCAACCATTTCAGCTCGTTTGCGGAGAGGTCCTTCGACGTGACCACCACCACCGGAATGTTCTGCAGCTCCGGAATCCTCTGCATTTCGCTGAGCGTCTGGAACCCATCCATTTCCGGCATCAGAAGGTCGAGCAGGACGAGACGCGGCAGAATCCGCTTCATCATTTCCAGTCCGCGGATGCCGTCGCCCGCTTCGTGTACGGTCCACTTTCTCTTGACCAGAATGCGCCTGAGAAACTCGCGGGAGGCCTGGTCGTCGTCGACGACCAGAACGTCGTGCTTGCCGCTCCCGAATGTCTCGATCGTCCGGACCAGCTTGTCGGTATCGATCGGCTTCGTCAGATATTCGACCGCGCCGAGCGAAAGACCCAGCTCGCGGTCCGCCAGGATCGTCGCCAGGATCACCGGGATCGTGCATAATTCGGGATCGTTCTTCAGAGCGCGCAGGACCGACCAGCCGTCCTGATGCGGCATGATGATATCGAGGATGATCGCGTCTGGCCGATGCTTGCGTGCGGCAGCCAATCCTTCCTGTCCGTTCGATGCCTCGATCGAAGCGAGGCCCGCTTCCGCCAGTGCCTTTGCGATAAGACTGCGGGCAGCCGGCTCGTCGTCGATGATGAGTGCGGTGCGGCCCGACCCGACCTGTGGTACGGGTGCGGCCGACGGTCCGTCGGCCTCTCTCTCGCACTGCGCCGGCACCTCCATGGTGAACATGGAACCCTTGCCGAATTCGCTTTCGACGGTAACGACGCCGCCGATCATGCGGCAGAAGCTGCGCGTGATGCTCAAGCCCAGGCCCGTGCCGCCGTAGTTTCGGGTGGTGGAGGCATCGGCCTGGGTGAAGGCATTGAAAAGCCGTTCCTGCTGCTCCGGTGACATGCCAATGCCGGTGTCGGAGACCTGGAACACAAGCCAGTCGCGGTCCGATCTTTGCTCGCGCCGGACCCTCAAGGTCACCCGCCCGCCATTCGTGAACTTGGCCGCATTGCTGAGCAGGTTGAAAAGGTTCTGGCGCAGCTTGGTCTGGTCGGAATGCATCTCGCCGAGATCGGCTTCGAAGTCATGCGTGAACTCGTTTCCGTTCCTGGCCATCAACGGCGCGACCGTCGCCGCAACGTCACGGAGCAAGTCGGCAACGCTGAAGGTCTCGAGGAAAACCTCCATCTTGTTCGCCTCGATCTTCGACAGGTCGAGAATGTCGTTGATCAGCGAAAGAAGATGGCGCCCCGCGGACGCTATCTTGTCGAGGTCCGGAACGAGCTCCTCATCCTCGTGGTCGCGTGCCTCCTCTATCAGCATCTCGCTGTAGCCGATGATCGCATTGAGGGGCGTGCGCAACTCGTGGCTCATGGAGGCGAGGAACTGGCTCTTGGCCTCGTTTGCCGACTCGGCGTGGCTCTTCGCGCGCTCGAGTTCGACCTGCCGCTGCTTGAGCTCGGTGATGTCGGTGTAGACGGCGACCGTTCCGCCGTCCGGAATCTTGCGTTTGCTGATGCGGACCCACTTGTCGCCGAACCGCTTCTCGTCGACGAGGCCGGCAGGGTCCCGATGCAGCCTTACGCGCTCGTCGACCCACTCCTGCGGCGACTTGCCTTCGAGATCCACCTGGCCCATCTCCAGGTTCTGCTCCACGATTTCGCGGAAGCTCCTGCCGCGGAGCGTGTTCGGCTTGTGGCTCGGGAAGATTTCGCAATATTTGCTGTTGGCGACCAGGATCCTGTCTTCGGAGTCATAGAGGACGAAGCCATCCGAAATCACCTCGAGCGCGGCTGCGATCGTCCGCCGCTGCCGCTCCGCTTCGTCTTCGAGTTTTTTCTTTTCGATGGCGCTTTCCCGGAAGAGCGAAAGCGTCCTTGCCATCGCTCCCAGTTCGTCGCCGCCCTCTTCGGGGATATCGACGTCGTAACGTCCCTCCGTCAGGTCGCCGATGACGCGATTGAGGCGCCGCAGCGGGCCGACGATAGAGCGCAGGACGAGGAGCGTCAGCAGCGAACCGATCAACACCACGCCGCCCACCAGGATGGCCGCGGTCGTGGCTGTCTTCTCGGTTTGCACGACGACCTCGTTGCGGGCAGCTTCCGCCTCGGCCTTTACCTGTTCCACGAGCCTGTTGAGATCCGCATCGACCTTGCCGCTGTGGGTGCGCGCCTTTGCCAGCAAGGCGTTGCCGACGATGCGGTTGTCCTGGGTGTAGCTGTCGGCTGCCTGCAGAGCCGTTTCGACATAGGCGTCGACTTCCGTACGAATTGCCTCCACCGCCTCGGGCGCGTGCTTTGCAAGGCCCGCCAACTGCTCCTGCAACCGTTCGCGGGCCTCGTCGGCGTTGCGCTGGGAGTTCATCAGCAGACTGACGGAGAGATCGGTCAGCCAATATCTGAGATCGCCGAATGCCACATGGGCCGATGCGGCCGATGCCGCCCGATCGAAGAGCTCCCTGGTTTCGGCCATGCGCTCGGCACTGCGATAAAGCGCCTGCGTGAGAAACAGGGATGAAAGGACAAGGCTGATCAGGCCGGCCGCGGTGAGCGCGGCCACGCGGGCAGAGATCGGCAGATCGGTGATCCGGCTGTCGAGCCTTTTCGCGGGCCGGGCGGCCTGTGTCGACCGGAGCTCATGCCCAAGCGCACTCATTTGAACAAGACGATGCTGATGGCACCGCCCAGATCGCCGGCCTTGCCGCCTTCCTTCGGATAGCCGGTGACGTCGATTTCACCCTTCGGCGAACCGTGACAGGAAAGACAGGACTCCGTGTAATATTCCGGCAGCAGCATCCGGAACGCCGGGCGGCCGTTCACCTGCGTCACTTCCGTATAGAGTTCACCCTTCGGCCTCTGCGGATCCGAGAAGACCTCGTTGATGACCCGGGCCTCCCAGGCATCGGGAAGCGACTTGCGGTTGCGCACCAGAACCTCCGGCGCCGTCACGCGGACCAGCGCCTCATTGCCCGCCTTTACGGCAAATTTCTCGTTCATCAGACGCGCGAAAATGGCCGGGACGAAACCCTTGAACCCGATCCCGGGGCGGTTTATGTCGTCCTGCTCTTCATTCACGACTTCCCGCATCGCCTCGACCTGCGCCTGGAGAAGCTTGCGGTCGCGATCGCCGAGATCATCCGAGATCAACGGATGGCCGGTGCGCTCGCCATAAAGGGAGATCGCTTCGGCCGTGAACCGCTCGCCGTCGAGTTTCTTGTCTCCGATTGCCGGGTCATTGATGAGCGACTGGTAATTCGAAAGGACGTTTCGGGCGGCTCGCAATAATTCGGCAAGCCGCGTCCCGGTCGCGACGTCATCGGCCTCCTCGGCAGCAAGCGAAGGTGCGAAGAGCGCGCAACCGCACAATAGCGTGACGATGCAGTTTCGCGCTAGGGCTGCAAGAGCTTCCATTTTCTTACCCCCCAGGAGGAAGCGCAAGCCGAGAGGATACCACAGGAGGGCGCGTGGAAGGAGTCACCAGTAGTCGTCGCTCTCGCGCTTTCGCGCTCAAGCCTTCATCCGACCCACGTGAATCACTGCATATCGATGCGGGCAGCCGCATAAGCGGACAGGTCGAGGCTGTCGCTTTGGTGCGCTTTCGCCTTCGGTTCCTCCGCGCCATTGCGCAACCAGCTCTCGTCGAGAAGCGTGAGGCTAAGCGCGCCGGCCTCGGGAAGCATCACCCGTTGCAGATCGGGTGTAAGATTGGCAAGCAACAAGGTACTCGTTCCATTCAACGCCGCACCAAGGCCGGCAACGCATTCGGGCGCGGATGTTTCGACCGCGATCCGCATGCCGTCCGACAGCTGCGCGAGCCAGGTCAGGACATGAGACAGCGGTCTCGTCCGACCGGCTTCGACGGGCTCCCCGGCGCCGGCGATCAGGCCGAATGGTCCGGTAAGCGTCGAAAGCGTCAATAGCTCCGGCTCCGCATCGGCAACCGTCGCGGCATAGGCAAGCGTCCAGGCAGCGCCGAAGAGTGCGTTATGTCGGGGGTCCCGCGCCGCCATGGCGATCCGCTTGCCGAACGGATTGTCCTTCGTCGCGCTGCCATAGGGGTTCTGGCGCATGGCAATCGTGGAGGGACCTATGCGATAGGGCTTCGCGCCATAGATCGCGCGGACGGACCGGGTTACGTCCCGCAGCGCCTCGAAGGTCTGCATCACACTCGTGTCGTCGGCCGCATGGACGATCGGGCTGGTGCAGTGGGTGACGTAGGAAAGTCCTTCGGCGGGCACCCGCTTACGGTTGAGCTCGGTGAAATAGCTGAACATGCCGCCGCCGAGCGGTACGCCCGGAAATGCCTTCCGAGCGGCCGCATAGATGTCTTCGAGCGGCGGGCATTCTGGCCAGACGCTACCGGGCGGCGTCGACTGCCGGTCGACCGAGGGAGAGACGGCCAGGCTTGCGAGGTCGAGGCCGCTCTGGCGCACAAGCTGCGCGATCTCGCCGAGTTCCGTATCGAGGGGTCGCTTGCATGGAACGAAACATTCGAGTGTCACCGCACAGCCCGACGCGTCGGCCACGCCTCGGAAGTGCCGAAGGTCAGCCAGGCCGTGACCGGCATCCGGGTCGAAATGGCAGACGAGGTGCCGTGCGCCGACCTGCTTCACAAGCCCCGCATTGTCCAGCTCTTCGGCTACAGCGTCGGGCCGCAGACCGATGCCGATCTCGGGCAATCTTCCCGCATCGCGCCTGAGCGAAAGGCGAATGTTGCCATACCTGCGCTCTTCCTGCTCGACGGTGTCCTCAGCCGCGAGAATCGAAAGCGTCACGCCCTGGTGCACCGTCTCTCCCGCCTTCAGCAGATAGGGCCAGGGCAGTTCCAGCGGGCGCACGTAGGTCTTGTAGGAGCCGTCGGTCCAGTTTCGCTGGTCCTCCATCTCGAACACGTCGCCGGCGAAGCGGCACTCGGCCTTGATGACGGGCGAAACTTCGTGGGTAATCGCCGCGATGTCCACGAACGGCTGCCAGGGCTCGATGAGGTCCGGGAAGACCGACCGTTCGACCCGGCCGTCTCCATGCTCCACCTCGACCGGCCGACCGGCCAGACCGACGATCGGATGCAGGACGGCGAAGCCGGCGCGCGCCGTTTCGAAATCACGATCCGGCGTGAAGCGCGCGCCGAAGACGAGGCGGTCGGGCTTCAGGTCGATCGTCGCGCTGCAAGCGAGAAGAGCCCCGTCCGGCGACCGGAACCTGGCGGAGTACCGAACGACTGTCCCGGCCCGGCCCTCCTCAAATGTGAGGTCGCCGATTTCCGCCTCGCAGGTACCCCAATCCCGGTCTCGGACGAGAAAGGAGATGGCCCTGAGTACCTCCTTGCCGGCAAAGCGGATCGTGCGCAGATTGCCGCTAACGAAATCGGCGCTCAAGCGGCCCGCCTCGATCCTGCGCGCCTCCGGCTCCTTCTCGTCGGTGCCGAAGAGGAGAAAGGCACGGGAGACCGTCATCCGAGAACCTCCGCGAGTGATACGGTCCGCCCTTCCGCCGCGCTCAGATAGGAGGCCTCGACCAGGGCGAAGGTCTCGAGATTGTCGCGGCCGGACGTATCCGGCTCGCGTCCTTCCCGCAAGGCTTCGATCCAATGCTGCTGGATCAGCGCGACGCTCTCCTGAATGTTGTGCCAGGGTGGCGACGCCCAGGAAAGGACGGGCGGTTCCACATTCGTCAGCTTCGTAGCCCCCTTCGCGTGAACGGCAAGGTGATAGCCCTGCGTTAGCCGCAAGGTGCCCTTGCTCCCGTCCACCTCCACGAGGGTCTCGGGAAAGGGCTCGATCGGCAGCCTGGTCGCGTAGCTGCAGTCGACGATCGATGTGATCCCCCCGTCATGGTCCAGGAGCATCGTCGCGACGTCCTCGCCGGCAATCGCCGGATTGACTCGGCACGTGCGCGCGGTCACCGCCGTCGCATCTCCGAAGATGTAGCGCGCGACGTCGAGCGCATGAATGCCGAGATCCTCGATGATGAAGCGCTTGCCCGTGGCGAGATAGGGCTGGCCGGAGAAGACGTCGTAACCCGATCGGAAGCTTATCCGCCCCCAGAACACCTCGCCGATCGCGCCGCTGTCGATCGCCGCCTTTACCGCCCGTATCGCCGACTGCCAGCGGAAATTCTCGTGAACCATGAACGCCACGCCTGATTTCGCGCAAGCCGAGACCATTGCCTTGGCGTCCTCCATGGTGGGCGCGATCGGCTTTTGACAGATCGTCGCGACCCCGTGTCGTGCGGCCATTTCCACCAGCGCCCGGTGACTTCCCACGGTCGTCGCGATGTCGACGAAATCGAAGCCGCCATCGGCAAAAAGGTCCTCGGCGGAGGTGTAGCGCCGCTGAATGTCAAACGCGTCGCCGACCGCCTTCAGCCTCTCGGGGTCGCGATCGCAGATCGCAACGATGCGTGCCCCTTCGGCGTCACGCCAGCCGTGCATCTGGTTGACTGCGAAGAACCCGCAGCCGATCAGCGCGCCTTTGAGGTCTGTCATGCCCCGTCACCCCTTTTTCGCAAGCTGCATCAGCGTGACCTGTTGCTGCAGCCGGCGTTGCGCCTGATCCACCACGACGGCGACGATGATCACGATCCCCTTGATGACCATCTGCCAGAAGGACGAGATGCCCATCATCACGAGACCGTCGGAAAGAATGCCGATAACGAAGGCGCCGATGATGGTGCCGCCAATCGTCCCGCGGCCGCCGGACATCGACGTGCCTCCGAGAACCGCTGCGGCAATGGCATTGAGCTCGAAGGAATTGCCCGTCGCCGGGTGTGAGGCCATGAGTTCCGACGATATGACCAGTCCGACGATCGCCGCGCAGAAGCCGGAGAACATATAGACGAACATCTTCACCCGGTCGACCCGGATGCCGGACATGCGGGCGGCACGCTCGTTGCCGCCGACGGCGAAGATATGCCGGCCGATCGGCGTGTACCTGGCCACGTACGCGGCCGCGAGCGCCACGACGATGAGGATCCAGATCGAAACCGGCAGACCGAGAAGCCGGCCGGAGCCGAGGAAGGCAAAGCCCGTCGTCGCGAGTTCCGGCTTGCCGACGAGGTTGGGGAATGTCTGGCCGCCCGATGAAAGCAGGGCAAAGCCACGCGCGACATAAAGCGTGCCGAGCGTGGCGATGAAGGGTGCCACGTTGAGCTTGGTGATCAGGAGCCCGTTGACCGCGCCGATGACGATCCCGACGGCGAGCGTGATGAGGCAGACCTCGACGACGTTGAAATAGACCGTGTAGCCGAACTGCAGATCGATGCCGTTGAGGATGAGCCCGCCGGCCACCATGCCGCAGAGCCCGACGATCGAACCGACGGAAAGATCGATGCCGCCGGTGATGATGACGAAGGTCATGCCCATGGCCAGGAAGGCGTTGAGCGCCACATGCTTCGACATCAGGATCAGATTGGCGGTCGAAAGAAAGTTCGGCGCGAAGATCGAAAAGAAGGCGATAACCGCGAAGAGGGCGATGAACGTCCTGAGCTTCATCAATGTGAGCAGCACCGAGCCGCTCGTCGCGTCGGTTGCGTTGGTGGTCGTCGTTGCCGTCGTCATCAGGCGTGTTCCCTTGTCGTTTTATGACCCTCGGCCGAGGCCTTCACGATCATCTCTTCCGTCGCGTCCGCGCGGTCGATGACCGTGACCAGCCGTCCGTTGCTCATGACGGCGATGCGGTCGGAGAGCGCCAGGACCTCTTCGAGGTCGGAGGTGGAAAAGAGGATGGCGAGCCCTTCGCCGGCAAGCCGGCGCATGGTACGGAAGACGTCCGCTTTGGCGCCGACATCTATGCCGCGGCTGGGTTCGTCCATCAGCAGCACCTTCGGTTTGGTCATCAGGGCCTTGCCGATGACGACCTTCTGCTGGTTGCCGCCGGACATCGAAGTCACCTCGAAGTCCGGGTTGGGTGCCTTGATGGAAAGATCGCGGATGGCCGCAGCGATCGAGGCCTGCTCCCGCGCGCCGACGATATGGAAGCCGAAGCGCACGAAGCGGTCGAGGCTCGCAAGCGTCAGATTGCTGGCGATGGAAAGCGCCTGGACGAGACCCTCGCGCTGGCGATCTTCCGGAATGAGCGCCAATCCTGCGCTGATCCTGCCCGACGTGTCGCTGGCGTCGACCTCCGTCCCGCCGACGAAGATCCGCCCCGAGGAATGCGGGTGCTGACCCATGACGCATTCGAAAAATTCGCTGCGGCCGGCCCCCATCAGCCCGTAGATACCCAACACCTCGCCCGCACGGACCGAGATCGAGACATGGTCGACCGCGAGCCCGCCGGTCCGGCGCGGCAGGCAGATCTCCTCGGCGCGGAACGCCTCCTCCCCGAGGCGGTGGTCGATCGATTTGGCGAAGTCCTTCGCGTCCGAGCCGATCATCGACCGGACGATCCATCTGGTATCGATGTCCTTGACCATGGCGTGGCCGGTGATCTGTCCATCCCTGAGCACGGTGATGTAGTCGCCGATCCGCATCAGCTCTTCGAGCCGGTGAGAAATGTAGACGATCGCCACCCCTTGCGCCTTCAGCTCGCGGATGACCTTGAAAAGGACATCAACCTCCGCCGCCGAAAGGGCCGACGTCGGCTCGTCGAGAATAAGGATGCGGGTATCGAGCGAGATCGCCTTGGCGATCTCCACTAGCTGCTGCTGCCCGATCGGCAGGTCTTCGACGAGCGTCTCGGCATCGATCCCGGCATCGAGCCTGTCGAGGAACCCGGTGGCCCTCTCGACCTGTGCGCGATGATCGATGCCGCGAATGCCCCGGGTCAGCTCACGGGTCGCGAAGATGTTCTCGGCAACCGAGAGGTTGCCGAACAGGTTGAGTTCCTGGAAGACCATGCCGATGCCATGGCGCTGCGCGTCGGCTGGCGAATGGAATTCCACCTCCTGGCCGTCGAGCAGGATGCGGCCGAGCGAGGGCTTCTCGACGCCGGCGATGATCCGCATCAGGGTCGACTTGCCGGCACCGTTTTCGCCGACGAGCACGTTCACGGCGCCGCGCCGGAGCGAAAGGTTCGCATGGCGCACCGCAACGATGCCCGAATAGACCTTCGTCACGTCTTCGAGGCGCAGGACGCAATTGTCGTCGTCAGCTGGGTGCATGATCATCCGCCCACCGTCAGCTGAGCCGGAACGAATAGCGGCAATTGGCCCTTGGCGGGCAGCGGATAGGCGCCGACAGCGTCGAGCTTCTTGCCGACAAGTTCGTCGCGGGACAGCTTTTCCAGCACCAGTCCGTTGACGTGCGTGTTGAAGGCCTTGCCGAACTGCGCCCACTCGATCTGGTTCTTGAATTCGTTGAAGTTGACGAAGTCGAGGCTGTCGCGGATCGCCGTGCCGCGGATCGCCGGGCCGATCTGCACGCGCGCGTCCGCCTTGCCGTCTCCGTTCGCATCGACTTCCACATAGGCCGAACGCGACTTCGTTTCGGCCTTGACGATGGTGCCGGAGAGACGCGCCGCAAAAGTCCAGGGGGCACTTCCCTGCTTTTCCTTGTGGCCGTATTTGGCACCCGCCGCCTGCGGATCGCTCTCGGCAAGAGCTGTCACTTCGACGAACGGACCGGCCTTTCTGTCGAGATAGGGAAGCACTTTGGCGTCCCAGATCTCGGCGACCATGCGATTGGGATTGAAGCCGCCGGAGGCAGCCTCGGCGGCCTCTTCGGCAGTCGGCGTCTTGATGATCTTGCAGCCCGAGAGTGCCATCACGCCCGCAACCACAAGTGCGGCTGCGACCTTAAACTTCGGCATCGAAATTCACTCCATGACAGGACAGGCGCGCAGCGTATCGGCCGCGTGCCCAGCGCATCGCCCCGAAAAGCGAAGCCGGTTTTCGGTAAGCACGGTGCGCAGCTTCGAAGGCTTAGCGGATGCGGACGGTTTTCGCCCGCTCCCGCTCAAACTCCCTGGAGCCGATCAATCCGCCAGCGCGAAGGTCTCGAGCTGGTCGGCGTTTTCGCTATTGATCAGCACGCAGTCCATGAGCTGTTTTTCTTCCGCCGGCGCCTTGCCGGTGGTGATGTATTCGTGAGCCTGCTGCACCGCCATCTGCGCCTGGGCGTAGGCCGGCTGCAGGACGGTGGCCTTGATGCCGCCGGACTTGATCGAGTCGCGAACGTCGTTGGAGCCGTCGAAGCCGACGACGATCACGTCCTTGCGGCCGGCCGCCTGCAACGCGGCGATCGCGCCCATGGCCATCGTGTCGTTGCCGGAGATAACCCCCTTGATGTCGGGATTGGCCTGAAGGATCGTCTCCATCTTGCTGTAGCCCTCGGTCTGGCTCCAGTTCGCCGACTGCTGCGCCACCATCTTCATCTCCGGATATTCGTCGATGACGTCGTGGTAGCCCTTCGAACGGATGCCGGCATTGAGATCGGCTTCGCGGCCGAGCAACTCAACATAATTGCCGGACTCGCCCATCAGCTTCACGAATTCCTCGGCACCGAGTTGCGCGCCCTGATAGTTGTTGGAGACGATCTGCGAGACGGCGACCCCCGTCGCATTGATCTCACGATCGATCAGGAAGGACGGCACGCCCGCATCCTTCGCCTTCTGGACGGCCGCGATGGACGCTTCAGAGCCGGCATTGTCGAGAATGATCGCCTTGGCGCCGCGGCCGATCGCGGTGTCGATCAGCTGTGATTGCTTGTTCGCATCGTCGTCATGCACGAGGACCAGCGTTTCGTAGCCGAGTTCCTTCGCCTTGGCCTCGGCACCCACTGCTTCGGCCTTGAAGAAGGGGTTGTCGTGCGACGGCGTGATGATGGCGATGAGGTCGGCCGCATAGGCCGGAATGGCGGAGCTCGCCGCCAATACCGCCGCGAAAGCGGCGATGGTCATTCTGCGTGTCAGTTTCATCTGCTTTTCCTCCCAGGTTGAAAAAACGTCGGAGCTGTCCTCACAGGCTCCGGTATTCCGTTCGCGCGATCAGGTGATGCGGCGGATGCTGTCGGCGATCTCCTGCGGCTCGAAGACGCGTTTCCAGTCCTCGCGCATGAGCATCGGCTTGCCGAATTCGATGGCCTTGTTGCAGGCGTCGGAGAAAACGCCGGGCGTCTCTTCGAAGATCACGGCGCCGAGCACGTTCATGTGGCCGAGCAGGAAGTCGCGCGCGGCCTCTTTCGGGACGCCACGCTTGACGCACTCCTCCATCGCCTCGCGCATCACGACCAGCAGCGAGGCGCAGACCGTTTCGGAGAGGCCCGGCTCCAGCAGCGCAATCTGTTCGACCGTCACCCGGTGCGAGCGCATTACCGGCGCCCAGATGACCTTTGCGATCTCCTCGCCGAGCGCATAGGCCTCTTCCGGCCCCTGCATCAGCGCGGAGACGATGTGCTGCTTGGCGGCGACTCCGCCGAAGAAGTCGCGCTTGGCCGCCGGGTCCGTCTCGTCGTTGAAGATCGGCGGGTGGCAGGGATGAGTAACAAAATAGGTAAGATCGCCGCGCTCCGGCAGATGACCGGCATAGGGTGCCGCCGCATCGAGGACGATGACCATCGTGCCGGGCTTCAGCCTATCCACAATCGCGGAAGCAACCTTGCCGATCGCCGTATCCGGCACCGCCAGAATGACCACCTCGGCACCGTCCAGCGCCTCATCGGCAGCGACGGCCTGAAGCCCGAGCTCGTCGGCCAGCCGCGCCTTGCCCGCCTCGCTCACTTCGACATGGCGCACGTCGAAACGCGAGCCTTTGAGGTTTTTGGCCAGGCGGCAGCCCATCTTCCCGCCGGCGCCGAACAGGGCGATCGATGTCATTCGCAACTCCTCAGCTATATCGACGATCCGAATAGCCGAACTGGTATAATGAGTCAATGAGCATATCACTCCCGCGTCAGCAAAAGGAGTCGGCGGTTGACAGGTAACGATTTTCGGATTAGGAATAACGAAATTCGAAATTCGTCACTCATCAGCAGGAGACAGGATGAGCGATCTCGCAGACAACGCCGCCGACGCAGCCCGCCAGGAAAACGTGACGCGTATTCTTGAAGCGGCGGAGCGGCTGTTCCGCCATTACGGCTATGCCAAGACAAACGTCGCCGATATCGCGCGCGAGCTCGATATGTCACCGGCCAACATCTACCGCTTCTTCGCGTCGAAGACGGAAATCCATCAGGCGCTTTGCTCACGCATGCTCGGAGCAAGCTACCAGCAGGCGCTGGAAATCGCGCGTCTGCCGCTCAGCGCTTCCGAGCGGCTGAGGCGCTACGGGCTGGGGCAGCACAAGCTCACGGTCGAGACAATGCTCGACGAACAGAAAGTCCATGAAATGGTCGTCGTGGCGATCGAGCGCGACTGGCACGTGATCGAGAAACATATCGGCCGTCTGGACGAGCTCCTCGCAGCTATTATCCGCGAGGGGATCGAAGCCGGAGAGTTCGCCGAACAGGACCCAGCTATCGCCGCCAGATGCTTCGGCGCCAGTCTCGTCACCCTTTGCCATCCGCAGATCGTCGCCCAGTGTCTCGCCAAGGAAAACCGCGCGACACCCGAGGAGCTCATCGAGTTCGCGATCCGGGCGCTGAAAAAATAAGCTTGCCGCTCCAACATGTGAGCGGTTTCGGGGCGAAGCCATGCACAAAAACGCCGCGCCGCCGCAGAGCGGCCAAGGAGAGTAAGAGCGATGTTTTCAGGAAGCGCCCTCAACCGACCGTTCGCCGCCCGTCTCCTCACCGTGATTCTGCTCGCTGCCGTTCTCTCCGGCTGCTCGGAGGAGAAAGTCGAGACGAAGGAGACCATACGCCCGGTCAAGGTCGTGGAGATTGCTCCGGCCGGCGAGCCGCGGGAGCTTCACTATTCCGGCTCGGTCAGAGCGCGCACGGAGATGAACCTCGGTTTCCGCGTCGGCGGCAAGATCACCGAACGGCTCGTCAATATCGGCGACCGGGTCAAGCCGGGTGACATTCTCGCCCGTATCGACGCCACCGACTATCAGCTTGCGGTCACGAGCGCAGAGGCAGACCTGCTTGCCGCCGAAAAGCAGGTCCGGACGACAGCGCTTGCGAAACTCCGGGCCGAACAGCTCTTCAGCAAATCGTTTTCCTCCCAGGCTCAACTCGATCAGGCGACCCTTGTTTACGATCAGGCGGTCTCGACGCGAGACGCCGCGGCTTCGTCGCTGAGCCAGGCGAAGAACCAGGTAAACTATACGGACCTCAAGGCAGACCAGAACGGCATCGTCACGATCGTAAACGCCGATATCGGCCAGGTCGTCGGCACCGGAACGCCCGTCGTGACCGTCGCGGTCGACGGCGAGAAGGAAGTCGAAATCGCAGTGCCGGAAACGGACATTGCCGAATTCAAGCCAGGCAAACCGGTCGGGGTGCGCTTCTGGTCGGACGACATGCTTGTGCTCGACGGACATGTGCGCGAAGTCTCCGGCAGTGCCGATCCGCGCTCGCGCACCTTTTCCGTACGCGTCAGCCTGCCGAACGACAAGCGCGTGCTTCTCGGCATGACGGCGACGGTCGAGGCGGCTGCGGAAAGCTCGGCGCCGTTCGTTTCCATCCCCCTGAGCGCGCTGTCGAAGAAGGACGGCCAGAATATCGTCTGGATCGTTGACCGTGACTTCTCGACCGTCCATGCGCGCCCGATCAAGCTCGCCGATTTCGCCGATAACGGCGTGCGGGTCGCCGAAGGCCTCGGCGCCGGCGACCTCGTCGTTGCCGCAGGCACACAGTTCATGGCCGAGGATCTGAAGGTGAGACTTCAGGCGGGCGAACAGCAATCGGCCGAGCAGCAGTCCGCCCGGGCCGAAACGCCCGAAATTCTCCGTTAGAGCTCGCAGCAAAGAAGCGCTCTGACACTTTGAAACTATGCACTTAACACGGAAAACCGGTTCCCATTTTTCCTGGAAGTGCTTCAACCTCCACCAGTAGAACGGGACGACGGCCATGCACGCCTCCACCGAGGACAAGAAACCGTTCAATCTTTCGCGCTGGGCGATCGGGCATCCGAGCATCGCGCGCTTCCTACTGGCGCTGATCATCATCACCGGCGGGCTTGGGCTCCTGCGCATGGGGCAACGCGAGGATCCGGAATTCACGTTCCGCGTCATGGTGGTGCAAGCCGTATGGCCGGGAGCTTCCATCCAGGAAATGGAAGACCAGGTCGTCAACAAGATCGAGCGCAAGCTGCAGGAAACGCCGCATCTCGATTTCGTCCGTTCCTATACGCGCGCCGGCAGCGCCATCATCACGGTCCAGATCGAGGGCGACACCGACGCAGACGAGGTCGCCGACGCCTTCTACCAGGTGCGCAAGAAGGTGGGCGACATCGGCAACGAGCTGCCCGAGGGCGTGCTCGGCCCCTATTTCAACGATGAGTTCGGCGACACCTTTATCACCCTGCATTCGATCAGCGGCGACGGCTTCAGCTACCCCGAACTGAAGCGCTTCGCGATCGAAGGGCGCGACATGCTGCTGACGACACCAGGCGTCGAGAAGGTCGTGATCCTCGGAGACCAGCCCGAGAAAATCTATATAGACCTCTCCTCCAAGGTTCTCGCAGAGCGCGGCCTGACGTTCAACGACCTGCGCAATGCGATCGCCGGTCAGAACAATGTCGATCATGCCGGCTCTGTCGACACCGGTACGCGCTCGGTGCGCATCTCCGTCGAAGGAGACGTCACCAAGGTCGAGGACATCCGTGAACTGCGGCTGAGGGCGGGAAACCGGACCATCCGGCTCGGCGACATCGCGACCGTGACCTCCGGGCTGGAAGATCCCTATGCACGGAAATTCCGATTCAACGGCCACGACAGCGTCCAGATCGGCGTCGTCATGGCAAAGGGCTTCAACGTCACGGACGTAGGCAAGGCAGTGGAAGCGACCTACCATCGCTTTGAGTCCGCCCTGCCCTACGGCGTGTCGGTCGATCAAGTCTCCAATCAGCCGGAAGTCGTCACCGAAGCGATAACCGAG
The DNA here is from genome assembly GCF_042436655.1 of Sinorhizobium sp. P24N7. NCBI lineage: Bacteria > Pseudomonadati > Pseudomonadota > Alphaproteobacteria > Hyphomicrobiales > Rhizobiaceae > Sinorhizobium > Sinorhizobium sp. P24N7. Next base: position 35,384 of record NZ_JBHMIW010000026.1, read on the forward strand.
TTCAGCCACGCGCTCATCGAAGCGCTGATCATCGTCCTCATCGTCTCCTTCCTGTCGATCGGCTGGCGCTCCGGTCTCGTGATCGCGATTGCCATTCCGCTCGTACTCGCGGCCACCTTTGCGATCATGTACGAGTTGGGCATCGACCTCCAGCGCATCTCGCTCGGGGCGCTGATCATCGCTCTCGGCCTGCTTGTCGACGACGCGATGATCGTGGTCGAGATGATGGAGCGAAAGCTCGAAGAGGGGCTGGAAAAGATCGACGCGGCAAGCTTCGCCTATTCCTCGACCGCTTTTCCCATGCTGACCGGCACTCTGATCACCACCGCCGGCTTTATCCCCGTCGGCTTCGCGGAATCGACCGCCGGCGAATATGTCCGCTCGCTCTTCTACGTCGTCGGCATCGCCCTGGTGGTCTCCTGGTTCGTGGCTGTCTATTTCACGCCCTGGCTCGGCTACATGATCCTGAAGCAGCGCCACCACGCCGGCACCCATCACGACGTCTTCGATACGCGCTTCTATCGCCGCCTGAGGGCGACCGTCGGCTGGGCAGTGCGCCATCGCGTCGTCGTGCTCCTGACGACGCTTGCCATCTTCGTGACGAGCCTCTGGGCATTTCAGTTCATTCCGAAGAATTTCTTCCCGCAGTCCTCGCGCCCGGAAATTCTGGTCGATCTCTGGCTGCCGGAGGGAACGAGCATCAAGGAGGTCGAAAAGCAGGCGAAGGCGCTCGAGGAGCGGATGATGGACGATGAGGACAAGCGCTTCATCGCCACCTATATCGGCGAAGGCGCGCCCCGCTTCTTCCTGCCGCTCGACCAGCAGCTTCGCAATCCGAACTTCGCGCAGCTCCTCGTCATGGCAAAGGACGAGGCGGCCCGCGAGCGGCTGATCGTCAAGCTGCGCACGATACTGGCCGAGGATTTCCCCTCCATCCGCACCAAGGTCGACCGGTTGTTCCTGGGACCGCCGACCGGATGGCCCGTGCAGATGCGGGTGATGGGCCCCGACCGCGAGGAAGTCCGTCGCATCGCCGACCAGGTGAAGGCGAAATTTCAGGAAAACCCGCTGCTCGGCGCCATTCATGACGACTGGCTCGAACCTGTGCCGGCGATGAAGCTGGTGATCGACCAGGACCGCGCCCGCGCCCTCGGCATCACGTCGCAGCGCATCCGCCAGATGTTGCAGGCGGCAATGTCCGGCGTCCCGCTCGACAGCTTCCGCGACGGCGAGGAAACGGTCTCCATCGTGGCGCGGGAACCCGGCGGCAATCGCCACCTGCTCTCTGCCGTCCAGTCGGTCTATGTGCCCACCGATTTCGGCGGCTTCGTCCCGGTCTCGCAGATCGCCAAGGTCGTTCCCGTCATGGAACAGGGTATCGAGTGGCGGCGCGACCGGCTGCCCACGATCACCGTGCGCGGAACGCTGCCTGACGGCGTGCAGCCGAACGACGTGGCGATGCAGCTCTTCGACGAGCTCAAGGGACTGAGGGAGGGTCTTGCGCCCGGCTACAAGGTGGAGATCCAGGGCGGCGCCGAAGACAGCGCCGAGAGCCAGGCCTCGATCGCCGCCAAGGCGCCGATCATGCTGGTGGTGATCGTCATCCTCCTGATGGTGCAGCTCCAGCATTTCGGCAAGGCGATGCTGGTGCTCGCAACCGGTCCGCTCGGGATCATCGGTGCGGCGGCGGCCCTGCTCATCAGCGGAGCACCCTTCGGCTTCGTCGCCATCCTGGGGGTCATCGCGCTGCTCGGCATCATCATCCGCAACTCGATCATTCTGGTGGACCAGATCGACCAGGACATCGCGGCCGGGATGGAACGTTCCGAGGCGATCATCGGCGCTGCGGTGCGCCGCTTCCGACCGATCATGCTGACGGCGCTCACCGCGGTGCTGGCATTGATCCCGATCTCCCGCGGCGTCTTCTGGGGACCGCTCGCCTATGCGATGATGGGCGGGATACTGGTTGCCACCGTTCTGACGATCCTGGTTCTGCCGGCCGGTTATGCGCTCTTCTTCGGCAAGGAGCCGAAATCGCGCAAAACGGACCCAGAGCCTGCCGACGCGCAGGACGATTCGGACGAACAGGAGCGCTACCCGGCGCCGCTTGCGGCAGAGTAAGTGGAGATCGGCCACTCTTGCCCAATTCTGTCGAATTCGGAATAATGTGATAATCTCACCGGGTTTCGATCCCCATGATCGGACACAGGATCAGAGGCAGGAGCAGGAATGAGCACGATCATGTTCCCGCAAAGGGACTTGCGCGAAGAGACCGCAGCCCTTCGCGCGCAGATTCTCGACAGGCTGTCGAAACTGCCCTGGGACGGGCTTTCCTTCGCGCATCCCGTTCCGGGCCTCTCGCTCTATCGCATCGTCGAGCCGGCGGGCCCCTTTTCGAGCGTTTACGAGCCAAGCCTCTCTTTCATCATCAAGGGAAGCAAGAATGTCCGCGTCGGCAACGAGACGCTCGTCTACGATGAAGGCTGCTTCTTCCTCACCGCCATCGGCCTTCCCGTAACTGCGCAGATCTGCGCGGCAAGCGAAGGGGAGCCCTATGTCGCAGCGGCCTTGCGTCTGGACATGGAAAAAGTGCGGCGCATCATTGCCGATCACGACATACACCCGACCGACATTCCCGAGCGCGACCTTGGTGTGGCTGTCGGCACCGCGACGCGCGAGCTCTTCGATGCCCTTTTCCGGCTGATTTCGCTTGCAGGCTCGCCGGCCGACATTCCGTTCCTGGCCGGCCATATCCAGAACGAGATCCTCTATCGGCTTCTCACCGGCGAGCAGGGCGCGCGGCTCCGGCGCTTCGCGCTCGCGGGCACGAACAGCAACCGCGTCGCCAAGGCGGTCCTATGGTTGAAGGAAAACTACACCAAACCGCTTCGCGTGGAAGAACTGGCCGAGATCGCCAATATGGGCGTCTCCACGCTGCACCACCACTTCCGAGCCATGACCGCGATGAGCCCCCTGCAGTTCCAGAAGCATCTGCGACTCCATCACGCACGGGAACTGATGCTCTCCAAGTCGCTCGATGCGGCAACGGCGGCGCTGCAGGTCGGCTACGAGAGCCCGACCCAGTTCAACCGGGAGTACCGCCGGGCATTCGGCCATCCGCCGCTGCGCGACATCAGGGCGATTCTGAATTCCAACGATTCGACCAGGCGGAACTCCGCGGGATGATTGCTGTCCCACCCGGTGCGATGATCACGATCCCGTCAACCTGGCAGGAATGGGCAATAATTCGGCAGGATTGAATCTACCAGCCCGGCGAATGGTCTTCTAAGCTCCAGGTCTCGTTCATGGTCTTAGGTCAGGTTGCCTGACTCGTGAGCGTGAGTAATTCCAAGAGCTTGAGCGGAATGTGGGCGGAAGACCTTTCCACATCCGCGCCAGCGTCAGTCCGGCATGTGGCAGCGGCATCCGCTTCACGCGCCGAAACGCGAGGAGAACACCATGGTGACTGTTAAGATCAACGGCGTCGACCACAAGATCGAGGCCGAGGCGGATATGCCGCTTCTGTGGGCAATCCGGGACCTTGTCGGGTTGACGGGCACGAAATTCGGCTGCGGCATGGCGCAATGCGGCGTCTGCACGGTCTATGTCGACGGCTCGCCCACTCGGTCCTGTCAAACCTTCATCGGCGACATCGAAGGAGCCGAGGTGACGACGATCGAGGGCCTGAACGGAAAGGTTGCCGAGACGGTGCAGGCGGTCTGGGCCGATCTCGACGTTCCGCAATGCGGCTACTGTCAGTCCGGCCAGATCATGTCCGCTACGGACCTTCTGGCCAACAATCCCAAACCGACGGATGCCGACATCGACGCCGCCATGTCCGGCAATCTCTGTCGGTGCGCCACCTACCATCGTATCCGCGCGGGCATTCACGAAGCCGCGAAGCGTCTGGAGGCCTGACATGATATCGAAACTGATGCAATCGATCGCCCGTCCTGCCGCCCGGATGGAAACGTCGCGGCGACAATTCCTGCTCGGCGCGCTCGCGGCCGGGACCGGCATTGCCGTCGGATACCGGGTTCTCGCCGCCTCCCCGGCATTTGCGGGCGAGGCGGAAACGGAGAGCGGCTCACACGCATTTTCTCCCTACCTGATGATCGGAGCGGACGGAAAGGTCACCGTGCTCTCGTCACAGTTCGAAATGGGTCAGGGTTCCTATAACGGCGTCGCCACGCTGGTGGCGGAAGAACTCGACGCCGACTGGTCCACGATCGATGTCAAGGGCGCGGCCGGCAATATACCGGCCTATGGCAATATCGCCTTTGGCGGGACCATGCAGGGCACGGGAGGCTCGACCTCCATGTCTACCTCCTGGGAACGTTACCGCAAGGCAGGTGCCGCAGCCCGGGCGATGCTGGTTGCTGCAGCCGCGGCCGAGTGGGGCGTCGACGCGGCTGAGATAACCGTCGAGAACGGCACCCTTGCCCATCCCTCCGGCAAGAGCGGCGGTTTCGGCGCATTTGCGCCAAAAGCGGCCACGATGCCGGTGCCGACCGACGTAAAGCTCAAGGAACCGGGCGACTGGAAGCTCATCGGCAACGCCAAGCTGAAGCGCTTCGACAGCGCCCGGAAGGCAAACGGAACCGAGCAATACACGATCGACGTGAAGCTGCCGGGCATGCTGACGGCGGTGATGATCCACCCGCCCCTCTTCGGCGCCAAGGTCAAGTCCTTCGACGCTACGGTCGCCCGCGCCATCAAGGGTGTGGTCGACGTGGTGGAAACGCCGCGCGGCGTGGCGGTGGTCGGCGAACATATGTGGGCCGCGATCAAGGGCCGGGAAGCGGTCACCGTCGAGTGGGACGAAACGGACGCCGAAAAACGGGGCACGCCCGAGCTCATGTCCACCTATCGCGACCTCGCCGGCAAGACACCGGCCGCATTCGCGCGCAAGGACGGGGATGCCGACGCCGCATTCGCATCGGCCGCAAAGGTCATCGAAGCGACGTTCGAGTTCCCCTATCTCGCGCATGCCGCCCTGGAACCCCTGAATGCGGTCGCACGCAGGAACGAAGACGGCACGATCGAGGTATGGGGCGGGCATCAGCTCCCCGACGTCTACCAGAAACTCGCCAGCGAAATTGCCGGCGTACCGGTCGAAAAGGTCCGGCTCAACGTCATGAAGACCGGCGGCAGCTTCGGCCGGCGTGCGGTATTCGACGGCGACGTCGTGGCCGAAGCCGTCCATGTGGCGAAGGCTCTCGGTTTTCGTGCACCGGTCAAGGTGCAATGGACCCGCGAAGACGATACGCGCGCCGGGCGGTATCGGCCGGCCTATGTGCATCGCCTGAAGGCCGGCATCAACGCAAGCGGGAAACTCGTTGCCTGGAGCGATCACATCGTCGGTCAGTCGATCGTGGCGAAAACGGCCTGGGACGGGATGGTCCAGAACGGGGTCGACCCGACATCCGTCGAAGGAGCAAACAACCTGCCCTATGCCATCCAGAACCAGACCGTCGGGCTTACGACCACCGACGTTCGCGTTCCGGTCCTCTGGTGGCGCTCCGTCGGCTCGACGCACACCGCATTCGCAGCCGAAGCCTTCCTGGACGAGGTCGCCGAGGCTGCCGGGCAGGATCCCCTGGAGTTCCGCCTGTCGATGCTCGAGCCCGGCTCGCGCCACGCGACCGTTCTCAAGCTGGCGGCGGAAAAGGCCGAATGGCAGAAGCCTCTGCCCGAAGGCCGCTTCCGCGGGGTCGCGGTCGCCGAGAGCTTCGGTTCGGTGGTGGCTCAGATTGCCGAAGTTTCCATCGATGGCGAGGGCATCAAGGTCGAGCGCGTCGTTGCGGCCGTCGACTGCGGCCTGGCGATCAATCCGGATCAGGTCCGCGCTCAGGTCGAGGGCGGGATCGGCTTCGGGCTGAGCGCCATCCTGGGCGAGGAGATCACGCTCACAGAAGGCCAGGTCGATCAGGGCAACTACGACATGTACACACCGCTCAGGATCGATGCGATGCCGAAGGTCGAGGTCCATATCCTCGCCTCTGCCAACCCGCCGTCGGGGATCGGCGAACCGGGCGTTCCGCCGATCGGGCCTGCGGTTGCCAACGCGGCCTTCAAGGCGCTCGGCAAGCGGATCCGCGTCCTGCCCTTTGCAAAGTCGCTCAACGCCTGAGCGCTCGTGCCGGCCGCCAGCGCGGCCGGTATCTTCCCGCGCCCAAGTTACGCCGAAGAATTTGCGGAAAGCTCCATTTCTCGGAAGCACCCGCACCGCAGCCTGTTGGGCGCCGTCGCTTCCTCGAGGCGACACGTTCAGAAGAGCGGATGGGCTCTCGTCCCTCCGTCGAAGCCGACCCGGGCGGCGTCCCTCGCTCTCTCCCCCTCCCCAGGGGCGCCGCCGAGCGCTGCGGAAAATGCCTCCTCCGCAGCGCCGCCGCCTGGAAGGCACCGCCGATGTTCATTGCGCGATCGCGGTTGAAGATATCGCCACGCAGGATGCGGTTCCTGTGGGAAGGAGCATCGCATGGCCCTGGCCGTTACCAAGCTGGTAGGTCTGGATGCCTAAAAGCGTGTCGGCTGCCGTGCCGCCCCAAGGCGGCACCCAGCGCCAGCAGCAGGCGGGAACTCGGCCGGCTCGAACCTTGAAAGTTGGCGACGAAACATTCCTTATAGGCAAATAAGAGTTGCGCATTGGCGCCGCCACGACACGCACAGGCTGATCGGCATCACTCCCCATGATGCGGAAATCGTTGATGATTATTGGTCTTTCGGTCTGCGACGCATTACGCCCGCTCCGGTGGCGCCGCAACCGGCCCAGGCTCCGCTTCGAGGCGGCGCGATGCATCGGGTGATTCGCGAAGCGGAACGGCCTGCGCGTCCGCGCGCGCGGGCTAACCGAAGAACAGGGACGCGATCATGATGGCGGAAACCAGGCCGAGGGCGGCGATGAACACGATCAGGTCGATCGTAGGGTGATGGCGCAGACCGCGTCGCATGGCGAACTCCTCCACCCGTTGCGGGTCAAGCAGAACGTCCATGCGACGGATTTGTTCATCCTGCGGCCATAGGATTACGGGGTGTTGCCCGATCAGTGTCCGCCCTTACGGCGCCAATCGTGGCTGTGGTGGCGGTCGTGCTCGCCTCCGCCTCCGGAAACCTTGCTGCGCGTCCGGCGCTCGGACTCGGCCGGCGGCTTCTCTATTTCGAGCGGGGCTTTCGCATTTTCGTGGGAGGCGCCGGGACCGCCCTGGCGGATACTTGCGGGTGTCTTCTTGGAAGTGGACATGCGCTCTGCCTCATCTGTCCTGCTGATAGCCCTGATGGGTCGTATCGACCTTGGTGTTGCCCTGCTGCCCCTTCTTCTCCGGATTTTCTGCGAGGTCGGGCTTCTTCGCCCCGGCGGATACGGTTCGAGGCTCTCCGGCTCCCTTGTGGCTGCGGTTGTCCGACGGGATGGGTGGTGGTCGGCTGCTCATTCGAGACCTCCTCACTGTGCCGTGGCATCTTTAGCGCCTGCGTCTTGCGGGTATGCGGCCCTAACCTGTCAGGAAGGGCGTTGTTCCTGGTCGTCGAAAGGCAGGACCGTGCCGGCGGCTGCGGCATGCAGGTATGTTCCCAGGACAAGGCCGAGACCCATGGCGACATAGGCCGTCATCAGGTCCGATTTCGGCAAAGCGAGCTCCCAGCCGGGCGTGAGGCGCTTGGGGACCAGACCGTAATCGACGAGGGCTGCAAGAGCGGTAGTGCCTGCCGCTGCGGCGACGACCCGCGAGGGCGAAGGCCGCGCGCTGCGCCCGATCATTGCCGAGAACGGGAGTGCCCACCAGAACGAGGCGAGCATGTGCGTTGTAAAGCCGGTGCCGGTGTGGGCGAGATCGGGACGCGATACCGACCCCGAGCGCGGGCCGTGTATCCAGTGGCTCGTCGCGTTGATCGGCCGCCACGGGCTCCTGTTCCGGCGCTCCGCCGAAACCGCCAGCGCCGCGAGGGCGGCGAGTCCGGCGCATAATCCGCTGGCGGCTATGAGTGATCCTCGTGCCATCCATCTCTCCCGTAATCGTGACAGGCCGACGGATGAACCGGCGGCCTGCCTCCGGCCAGAAGGCGGTGCTCTACTCTGCCGGCTGCGGAACCGCTGCCGCGAGCGCTCCGCCGCCCGCAAGGCTGCGCTGGCCGGCCGCTATCGTCACGACGGTCGCCACCCCGGCGGCCACGGACACCCAGAAACCGTTCTGCGCGCCGAAATTGTCGACGACCCAGCCGGAGACGAACGCGCCCAAGGCCATGCCTATGCCGATGCCGGTCATCACCCAGGTAACGCCCTCCGTCAGCATCGACTCGGGTACGCGCCGCTCGATCAGCCCGAATGCCGTGATGAAGGTGGGCGAAATCGCGATGCCGCTGGCGAAAACCGCCAAGGCGAGGAGCGGCACGGTGTCCGCAAAGAGAAGAGGCACCGACGTTATGGCGATGACGCTCACGGCGATCAGGAGCTGCCTGTGCAGGGGCATGGCGGGGTTCAGCGCACCGAGCGCCAGGCCCACCAGGAAGGAGCCGACCGCATAGACGCCGATGACGAGGCTGGCCGCCTGCGGCTCTCCGAGCTCCTTGGTGATCGCGACCGCACTGACTTCCGCCGTGGCGAAAATCGAACCGACGAAAATCAGGGCAAGCGTGATGATCTGCACGGGACGCTGACGGATTGCCGAGGCCTGCGAGATGCCGGCCTCCAAACGGCGCACCTTCGGCTCGGTCGAGCGCTGCAGGATGAAAGCCGCCGTCCCGAGCGCGAGGAATATCGTGCTCGTCAGCATGCCGGCTTCCGGAAACAGAGCGACGGCGAGGCCGACCGAGAGCGAGGCGCCGGAGATATAGACAAGCTCGTCTGCCGACGATTCGAAGGCGAAGGCTGTGTTCAGCTCGGGTTGATTGCGGAAGATCTCGGTCCAGCGGGCGCGGACCAAGGCGGGCATGCTGGGCATCGTGGCGGCGAAGAAGGAAGACGCGAACAAAGTCCATGCGGGCCAGTCCCGGTTGGCAGCGATGATCAGCGCCAGGAATGCGGCGACTGAAACGATCGTCGTGGGAACGACCACGGCGGTCTGGCCGACCCGGTCGACGAGCCGCGATATCTGGGGCGCGACAAGCGCATTGGTGAGGGCGAAGGTAGCCGAAACCGCGCCTGCCAGCCAGTATTCGCCATGGGTCTGCGACAGCATTGCGACGATTCCGATCGGTGCCATCGCAATCGGCAGTCGTGCGAAGAAGCCTGCTGCCGAAAAGCCCTTGGCTCCCGGCGCCCTGAAAATTTTCCCATAGGGATTGGACATGAGACGCTCCTTGGAAGATGGTGCTAGATGACATACGCCGCGTATGTTATCTAGTTAGTTGCATACGCGGCGTATGTCAAATAAAATACGAGGCGTATGCGAAATGGGAGACGACATGAACAGACCGCGAAAGGAAATGATCGCCGAGACCCGCGCAAAGCTGATCGCGGCCGCCAGGCATTCCTTCGGCACCATCGGCTATGCGGACTCGTCGATGGACGATTTCACCGCCGAGGCCGGTTTGACCCGCGGTGCGCTCTACCATCATTTCGGTGACAAAAAGGGGCTGCTGCAGGCGGTGATCCGGGAGATCGACGCCGAGATGACGGCGCGCCTGAACAAGGTCTCTTCGGAAGCACCGACGCGCTGGCAAGGATTTGTCGATGAGTGCGTAGCCTATATCCGCATGGCTCTCGAACCGGAAATTCAGCGCATCATGTTCCGTGACGGACCCGCGGTGCTCGGCGATATATCGCAATGGCCCATGAACGAAGGCTGCATAGCGGCGCTGGCGGGAAGCCTGTCTCGCCTCAAGGCCGAAGGGGCGATCATCGACGTCGACACGGAAGCTGCAGCCCGTCTTATCAACGGAGCGAGCAGCCATGCAGCGCTATGGATCGCCAATTCCGCCGACCCGCAGGAAACGTCGAAAAAGGCCGTCGAAGGCTTTCGGGCGCTGCTCGAAGGCCTGAGGACCGGAAAGGGCTAGCCGCGTCAGTGTTCCAGCGAAGAGCCGGAACCTTCTAGAGCATTTGATCGAACGCACTTTCGGACAGAAAACCGTTACACACTTTTCCTGGATGTGCTCTAAAAGCGCACCACGAGCCCGAGGATCGGCCCCTGCTCGACGACGTCGAAGACGAATCCGTCATTGCTGTAGTCGACACCCAGCGCGCGGTAACCGGCAAGCGCCGAAACGGTATCGCTGAAGCGGTAACCGATAGCCGCGGCGACATCCCAGTCGAGATCCGCGCCACCGGCGCCGACAAGGCCCCAACCAGTCATGTAGATCTCGGGCGTAAACGAATAGGTGCCGCGAAAGCCGGCGATTCCGTCCACCCAGGTCGCATCGTCGGTCCTCGACTCACCGTCGAGAAGGCCCCCTTGGAAGGAGAGCTCGCTCTTGACGGACCACACACGCAAGCCTCCGACGACATCGAGCCGTGCGGCGCTGTCCTCATAGATCGCGTAACCGGCGCCAAGTGTGCCGGCGAAGGTCTCCGTCGAAAGCTCGACATCCTCTGCGAAAAAGCCCCTCGGCGTGCCGCCCTGGCCGGAAAGCTTGATGTACATCGCGTCCCCGAAGATGCTGTAGGGCCCGTTGCGCGCTTCGGCGATCGCCATCGCAGCGAAATCCAGGTGGTCGAAGACATCACTGAAACTGGCGTCGACGTCCACGGAAGCCCCGAACTGCTCGATATCGCCCGAAAGCCCCGCCGCCCAGAAGTAGGGCGCGAAGGAAAACGTCCAGCCGCTCTCCGTGGTGACCTGCTGGGTTTCCGGTGCCACCGGAGAATAGATGTCCGCCGCCGTGGCAGCGCCGGGAAGCAGGCAGGTTCCGATGGAAGCCAAAGTCGCTATTAAACGAGATGTCATCACATCCTCCGATATTGCCCGCCGTCACGATCGGCCGCGGCTCGACAAAGTCTTTCAATCCTTAAGCGATTCAGTGAAATACCAAAACGCCACAACTCTCTGAATCTAGGCAGTCCGCACAAAAATCATGGCATAATTGGCCGGGAGACCTTCTAAGTCCCTGGCTAAGTCACTGGGTCGGGTTTTCGCTTGTCTCGGCGCTTGTCAGCGTCTCCTCGAGGTTGACCTTCTTGCGGCGCGTCCCGCTCTGTTCGATGATATTGACCGGCGCGGAAATCGTGGCGGCCGCAACGTTCCCGACATTCTTGGCGGTGCCGGCGACGACGGCGGTGATTCCGTCGCCCAGAGTGATTTCGGAATCGGTCAGCGTCTGGCCCTTGATGATCCGCTGCCCGATCAACTGCACGATTTCAGGACTTTCGGCGAACTTGCCGTGATGCAGGCCGTCCTCCGTCTCGACCTTGGTCAGGTCGATTGCGGTGATCCCGGCATGTTCCAGTTGGGTACGGTAGGGTTCGGCAGTCGGGTCGATCGCGCCGAGCCGCGACACGTCGCCGGAGATCAGGCGCGAGACCGCCAGCGCGCGGTCGTCCTGTGAAACGAAGACCGTGAACTTCGGCCGTGCCTTGCCCATGTCGACCCATTGCTTGGCGAAGACGTCGAGGTCGATATCGGGCGAAGCGAGGATCACGTTCTCGATCTTCGGCGCGATCTTTCCGTCACGAATTCCCATCTGGCGCAGCGCTTCCATCGTCAGCCAGGTTCCCATGGAATGGGCGAGGATGGTGACGTCCTTCACATGCGGAGAATTCGCAAGCGTGCGCAGCGTATCTTCGAGCGCCGTGCGTGAGTAGTTGGTGCTCTCCTTGTCGTAATTATAGTCGAACACGCGCGCCCGTGACGGCCAGGTAAACAGGATCGGCGTCGCATGCGCACCGGAATCGTGCACGATCTGCGCCAGCCGGAAGACCGCATCTTCGTAACGATTGTTGAAGCCGTGAACGAAGAGAAGCACGTGGCCGCCCTGATTGTGCATCTGGAACCAGCTGCGCGCCTCGTCATCCGAAGCCAGTTCGCGCACCCGCGTCACGGCGAAATCCGTCTCCGGGTTGGGCGGCAGCTTGCGCGGCCACTGCACCGTGCCCGGCTTGCGGCGCGAGTCCGGCGGGATCGATACCGCCACGTCGGTCATCGAAAGCGTCGCACTGCGCTCACCCGAAAACAGGGTCGCCGGGTCTCCCGAGGGCTCGCGGGTCGTGGCCACCAGCATGTCGACCTGAGACGTCGTAGATGGCTGCGCCAGAGCCACCGGAGTCATCACGCCTTTCGGGTGACCTCCGCAGCCGGCCAGAAGGGCGAGCGCGACAAACCCCGACAGAGCCGCGCCCCCGGCTTTCGCAACACGGAGCCGCCCTCCGCACGAACCTACACTCAGCAAAACAACGCCTCACAAACTCCGGGCGCCGTCGCGCCGCCCCTCACATTCGACCTGCAACTTAGACCCTTACACGGCGAGATTGAAACCCGTGTAACGATCCCATTCAAACTGCGCATCCCCGCCGGCCCGGATGACCGGTCACCCATCTCAGCGGACGCGCCTGACACAACGAAAACCGACATGGCTGGTCGTCGTGTCCGTCTCCTGAGCGTGCCGGGCTGCGGGACGATACCGCCGGCAATAGTTGGGCGCGCAGAGATGCGATCCCCCCTTGAGGACGCGGCGCGGAACCTTCACTCTTGCCGCGGGATCGATGCTGGCCTGCACATCCCCATTGCGCGGATTACTCGGAATGCAGCACGGCTTCGCAGCCGCCTCCGGGTGGCGCATGGACCAGTAGTCCGTGGTCCACTCCCAGACATTGCCGATCATGTCGTAGAGCCCGCAGCCGTTCGCCGGGTAGAACCTCACCGGCGACGTGCGCGCGAAGCCGTCCTCCAGCGAATTCTCCACCGGGAAGCTGCCCTGCCAGGTATTGGCCATGTGATTTCCGCCCGGGGCGAACTCGTCCCCCCAGGCAAACTCGGCCTGATCGAGACCGCCGCGCGCCGCGAGTTCCCATTCGGCCTCGGTCGGCAATTCCTTGCCGGCCCATGCGGCATAGGCCTTTGCATCCTCATAGGAGACATGGACGACCGGGTGGTCCAGAATCGCTCCGATGCTGCTCTTGCGCCCGAGCGGGTGCCGCCAGTTGGCGCCGAGGGTGAATATCCACCATTGCGATATGTCGCTTCCCCTCAGCGGGCGTTTCGGCGGCGTGAAGACGAGCGAGCCTGCTCTCAGATTGGACGGCGGGGCGCCGGGATAGTCTTCTGCGCGCGGCCGCTTTTCTGCGAAGGTCACATGTCCGGTCGCATTGACGAACTCCAGGAACTGACGGTTCGTGACCGGCGTCTCGTCCATCCAGAACCCGTCGACCGTCACCGGGTGCACTGGCGCTTCCTCGGGATAATGGTCGTTCGACCCCATCATGAAGGTCGCACCGGAAATCCAGACCATTTCCGCCGCGGGTTGAAGTTCGGCCGCGGTGTGCAAAGACGACTTCATTGGCATTCTCACTGAAACCGGTTCCTGGATCTTCCGCCGACGGCTAGCAGCCCAATTCATTCAGAGCATCTTGGACCAAGCCCGCGATATTGTCCGCATTCGCCTTTCGATGGAAGGGCTGCAGGCGGCATAAAATTCCTTGCTGTTGCCGACGCATCGCACCCCTTCGCATCACACGGCTTCTGCGGCGCCGTTCCGGCAAGCCCGGCGCACCGGGGTTCGCGCCCTCAGTCTTCGGCGATCGCCCAAGCGTCGCCCGGGTTGAATGTGCGGATGCCGGCGGCAGTCTTCTCGGTTTCTTCCCCGAGATCCGCTTCGTAGACGATACCGTTGCGGTTGACCACGAAAGTCTTCACCCCCGAGACGCCGTATGTCACCGGCCAGGCCACCAGGCCGAAGCCGGCGATCATGTTGCCGTTGATGACAAAGTCGAACTTGCCGCCCGCGATGTTGTCGCCCTGACTTGTCAGGATACGGTAGCGATAACCTTGATAGCCCTGGCCGGCCTTCGCCCGTTCCACGGCATCGCCCTCTACAAGAGCCGCGGCTGCAGGGCTGTCCTCGCCTTCGAACTTCTCCGCAGGCCAATAGAGGCCGTTCTGCGTACCCTCGTCGCTGATCAGTTTCTGCGCGTATTCCAGGACGCCGTCGCCGTCGTGGTCGCCGAGGGCATACTCCTCCTGCGCTCCGACATAGGCGCGCATGGTGGCTAACGTCGCCAGTTCGTTGTCACCGACCCGCCGGTTGGCGATCTCCTCCAGTCCGACAAAGGTGTCGAAGGCCCATTTGCCGTCGTCCCCCTTCGAGATGGGGAAGGGAAACGGCCACAGCTCGTCGCCGATCTCGAGGACCTTGCGACCCTCCACTTCCTCGACGACGACCTTCTCATTCACGCCTTCCTGTATGTCGGCATAGGTCTCCATCACTCCTTCGCTCGACCTTGTCTTGGCCGGGTCCAGCCCGACCAGCACTGCGAGCTTGTCGAAATCGCCGCCGGTGACGGTCGTCTTGAAAGCCTCGACCGCCAGTTCCGGCGTGTCGAAAACGGGCGGATCTTCTGCCGCCGCATAGTCTGCAAGCGGCGTATCCTCACCGGCTTCCTGGGCCAGGACTGCCGGAGCGAGCGCCGTGCCGCCGAGGAGGATCATCCCGAAGAGCGAGAGAGCGATCCCGTCACGAATGGATTTGGTCATCCTAGCCTCCCGATCTGATTACCGCCGGCGTCCGCCGCCACGCTTCACCATCTTGTGCCCACCGCCGCCACGATGACCGCCGCCCATGGAATGGTGGCCGCGGCTGGACGACATGTGGGTTTGCCGCTTTTTACCGACCTTGCCGAGCGCCGAGTGCTTGCCGCCGGAGGAATGTCGCACGTTGTGTGCACCCGGTTTCGGTGCATGCGCCTTGCGGTGGACGTTCGACCGTGCGCCTGCGGCCTTGCCTGTGCTTGCACGGGCGCGGTTCGCCGCAGCCCCGCCATCGGGGCGCGGTGCGTCCACACGACGCTGGGCATTGCCCGCCCGCTCCCGTTCGGCCCGAACGCGGTTCGCATCGACCTTGCTCTTGCGGATGTCGTCGACGGAAACCTTGCTCGGTCTGCGAGCGATTTCGCCTCGGTCGCGGCGCACGTCCTTCGCCCGGTTGGCGATGTTGTTGTCGCGGTTTGCCTTGAAGTCGTTCGTAAACTTGTCGCGATCGATATTGGCAAACTGATTCTTGTCGAACTTGATCTTGGATCGGTCGACATTCTTCCAGTCGACATCGTTCATCTTGAATTTGTCGCGGTCGATATCGATGTCGTTGAAGCAATTGTCGCAGTCGATGTCGACGTCGCCGTTCCAATGCCCGCCCCAGACGCCCCAGTCGTCCCAGTCGACGGCCGCCGCCCATATCGCAGCCCCGGTGATCGCGGCGGCAAAATAGGGGGCTGTCGGGTAGTAATAGCTCGGATAGGGATCGGGATAATAGGCGATTGGCGCCGGCGCGTAGCCCGGCTCGTAGAGCATTTCCGGCTCGTATCTCGGGACGTAGATCTTTTCCGGATCCGCCGCCTGGATGACGATGTTGTCGCCTTTGTTGACGACCTTCACCTTGTCGTCGGTCTTGATGACGCCGTCCGCCACCGCCTTGTCGCGCAGAGTCTGGACCGCGATCAGAACGTCTTTCTGCTGGTAGGCGAGCGCGCTGCCGAGCGCCTGCGTCCAGTCTAGATCGTCGCTCATCATCTTGACGATCTCGGGATAGTTGAGAAGCGATATCACGCTGTCGTCCCAGCTCTCCTTCGGCTGCAGCTCCTTGTTCGTCTTCTTCTCTTCGAGGAACCGCGCCGCCTCCACGATCTGCAGCGGAAAGAGCGAAGCGGAGCTGACCAGCGCGACGAGCTCGTCCGGATAGAGCGCGATGCGCGCGACCATGGTTTCGAGCTCTTCCTCGGTCAGGAGAGCGGGTTGATCATCGCTCGCCTCGCCCGCCTGAGCCTGCGCGGCCTGCTGAGCAAGACCTCGGGGAACCAGGGCCGGACCCGCAGCCACCAAAATTGCGAGCCCCGCGACACCGATCGGACGGGCGATCAGTCTGAGCAACTCAGTCGGCATAGCCTCACTCCCTGCGTTTGCACTTCAGCTTACGGTCTCGAGCGTCAGCTCGACCTCTCTCTCATGCTTTGCGGGCCCGCCATGGCGCCGCTGAACTCGTTGCGAAGCGCTCCGAAGGCTCTTCGCGGGCCCACCTCACTTCGGGAAAAGGAAGGTGACGGCGAGGCGTGCGCCCCAGCCCTGCGGCCCGTTGTCCGGTGCGGCCGCCCAGTAACGGGCGCCGGCAGTAATGCTCACCGGCTGCTCGCCGAACTTGACCAGCTTGGACACCTGGAAGTTGACCGGGACGGACCACTCGTCGCTTTCCCAGTCATAGGTGCTTTCGGTGTTGAGCGCGAATGTCCAGGCGTCCGGTGTCGTGTAGGAGACGAAGGGCTGCAGGAAGGTCGAGTTGACATCGGCCCTGTCGTCATTGCCTGCGAAGGACCAGATGTGATTTGCCAGAGCGCCATAGGTCCAGGGGCCGTCCTGCTTCAAGACGACGGCCGTCGGTCCGATGCCCCATTTCTCGCTGCCGAGCAGATCGTCCGTGGCTGTCGGGATGAGAAAGACGGGACCGACACCCCAGATGATCCCGCCCGCCGTCGGCTCCTTGGGCGAGAAGAAAAAGCTCTGCACGGTATCGCCCAGGCCGAACTGATCGCCGGAAGGCCCGGCAATGTCGTCCTGAGAGATGATCGGCAAGATCGTTCGCGAGATCAGGTTCCAGTCTTCATTGAGGCTGATCGGTATCACCGGCTGCACGTTCAAGGTGACCCGGTGCCCGTCATCCGGTCCGAAACCACGGTCGTAGTTCAGTTGGAACGGCACGCTGATGAGCGAGGCGATTGGGTTCGACAGCTGCTTGGCGAGGTCGGCGCCGGAGGAATCCTGTGCCTGGGCAACGCCGCAACCCGCCGCGACAGCAATGGCAAGCGCCGCTGCATGCGGGAAGGTCGGCGCCGATGTTCCTGCCCTACGCACCCGACCTGCTCCTTCGGATCGTTTTCTGTCGAGCGTCATCCAAGATGTCTCCCTGCCTGCACGTCGGTCCGATTGCAAGAATAACTACCGGACTTCCCTTGGTAGAACGCTAACGTGGAAAGTAGTTGCACCACTGGCATTACTTGCGGATACGTGGCGAATTGAACAGCGGCAAGTTGGCCTTTGGTCCAACTATCGCTGCTCCGCAAACAGCCGAATGATATTGTCGGCGTGCGTCTGCGATGGAATGCCTTTTGCCACTGCTTTCGATCCGCGGCCGGCATGCCGGCGCGTACATTCGGAAGCCTCGACGTCCTCGTCGCCCAGGGCGTTCGTTCATCGTCAACGTCAGTTCAGGAAGATAGATCATGTTCGAGATCAGCCGCCGCTCGGCCTTGAAAATCGTTGCTTTCACAGCCGCGAGCTCCTCGGTTCGTCATGCACTGGCCGAAGGAACCGAGACCTTGCCCTCATGGGCCGAGGGTGACGCAAAGGCGCGTATCCTGGAGTTCGTGGCAGCGACGACGACGAAAGGCAGCCCCGATTTCGTCGAGCCTGCGGCCCGCATTGCAGTGTTCGACAATGACGGGACGCTCTGGGGCGAACAGCCCATGTATGTGCAGCTCGCTTTCGCGCTCGACCGCGTCAGGCAGCTGGCGCCGCAGCACCCGAAATGGCAGACGACGGAACCGTTCAAATCGGTGCTCTCGGGGGACATGGCCGGAGTCGCGGCGAGCGGCGAGCGTGGACTGCTGGAACTCGTCGCCGCAACCCACGCCGGCATGTCCGCCGAGGAATTCGAGAAGATCGTCTCCGATTGGATCGAAAGCTCTCGGCATCCGACATCGGGCAAACCCTATACCGCACACATCTTTCAGCCGATGGTCGAACTGATCGACTATCTGAAGGCGAACCAGTTCGCAGTCTTCATCGTCTCGGGTGGCGGGGTGGAGTTCATGCGCCCGTGGACTGAACGCGTATACGGGATCCCTCCGGAAAACGTCGTCGGCTCCAGCATCAAGACCAAGTACGAACTGCGGGACGGCCATCCGGCGATCACGCGTCTGCCCGAAATCGACTTCATTGACGACGGTCCGGGCAAGCCCGTCGGCATCCACAAGTTCATCGGTCGACGGCCGATCGCCGCTTTTGGAAATTCCGACGGCGACTTCGAGATGCTGGAATGGACAACCGCCGGCCGCGGACGCAGCTTTGGCCTGATCGTTCACCACGACGACGCGCAGCGCGAAAACGCCTATGATCGCGACTCCCATTTCGGCCGCCTCGCACGCGGCCTCGACGAGGCGTCTGCACGCGGCTGGACGATCGTGAGCATCAAGAATGACTGGAAGGTCGTTTACCCGGAGTGAGTGAGCGATAACCCGGAAGGCGGAGCGTCTCTCATGGAAAATGCACTTCCGGAGGGAAAACACCCATTCCGTTCACCGGGTCTATCGGGAGCGCGGCGCCGATATCGGGCGCCGATCGTCTCGCAGGCCATCGATGGCCGCTGACAGCGAGGCGCGGGAGAGCGGCTTGTTGAGGAAACCCGCAGCGCCAGCGCGCATGCAGCTCTCACGCACCCCCTCTTCATCCGCGCCGCTTATGACGATTACGGCAAGCCTTGGCTGCCTTCCCCTGAGCTCGTGCAATATGTCGAGCCCATTCATGTTCGGCATGTGAAAATCAAGGAGTACGCAGGACGGTTTGGCCTCTTCGAGTTCTTCGAGGAACATTTCGCCCGAGGCGAACGCCACCGGCTTGAAGGACAGCGACAGCACGAGTCGACAAAGCGCGCGACGAACCAGCTCGTCGTCATCGACAATGGCAATGATACGCTGACCCTCGCTCATCCATCATTCATATATCAAGGCCCTGGCCGATCGTAGTTGGACTTGGGACCAATGCCCCCGGCAGGAGGGTCTGCAACAGCAACCAGGCGAACAAGGTCGGCGACCGTTCGTACGCCCAGTTTCGCCATCATGCGGCCCCGGTGAACCTTGATGGTCTTTTCGACCGTCCCGAGATCGGCCGCTATCTGCTTGTTGAGAAGGCCGGCCACGACAAGATGCATGACCTGCGTTTCCCGGGCGGTCAGGCTTTCGAGCCGCCTCACCACGCTCGCCTTCTTCTCTTCCGTCTCACGCCAGGAGCGTGCGCGCTGACGCGCCACGTTTACGGCAGCCAGCAGCGTCTCCGCCTCGACGGGCTTCGTCAGGAAGTCGACGGCACCCGCCTTCATCGCACGCACACTTGCCGGGATATCCCCCCTGCCCGTCAGGAAAACGATGGACTGGCTTCCGCCAGCCGCTGCGAGTGCCTCCTGCACGCGAAAACCGTCGGAGTCCGGCAGGCTCAGATCCAGTATGACGCAATCGGCCGTGTGGAGATCCTCGGATGCCAGGAACGCGCGGGCATCCCGGTACACCGCCACAAGGTAACCCGAAGCCGAAAGCAGCCTCCTCAGAGACCGCAGCACGGATTCGTCGTCGTCCAGCAGCAGTACTTTTCCGGCGTTTTCCCCCATAAGACACCTCTAGGCTGACGGCAGAATGACCACGGCCCGCGCTCCCCGCTTCACGGCATCGTCGAAGAACAACTTCCCGCCCTGCGCCTCGACGATGCTCCGGCAGATGGCGAGGCCGAGACCGAGACCGCCCTTCTTCGAGCTCACAAACGGCTTGAACACCTCGCTGCGCATCTCAGCGGGAATGCCGGGTCCCATGTCCTCGACGGACAATTCACAATACCCATTCTTGCCTTTCGCAACCGCTATTTCAACCCGCCGTTGCTTTGGCGGGATGTCGGCCATCGCATCCGCCGCATTCACGAGCAGGTTCAGGATCACCTGTTGAAGCTGAACGAGGTTGGCCTTGACGCGCACGCTCGCCCATTCATCCTGGACCTCCACCTCGGTGCGGCGCGCGACCATCTCTGCGCGCGCCAGAGCGACGGTCTGGCGTACCGCCTCATTGAGGTCGAGGATTTCCTGTGAGGCCTCGCCCTTCAGCATCATGCTGCGCAACTGCGAAATCACCGAGGAGGCCCGTCTGTCGTCTGCGACGATATCATCGAAGATCGCACGGATTTCTTCCATGTCCGGGGCCTGCTCGCTGGCGATCTTCTGTCCCGCCTCGGCGTTGGCGAGAATGGAGGTCAGCGGTTGTGTCAGTTCATGCGCGAAGGCACCGGAGAGCTCTCCGAGTTGCGACCGTCTGGAAAGGTGTGCAAGCTCGATACGTTCGGAGGCGAGCGTCGCCTCGAGCCTCCGACCCCGCTGGTTCTGATAGACGAGCGCGGCGATCGTCAGCATTTGCGCCGCCATCACCAGGAGTGCCGCGCTGATGGGTATGCGGTAGCGCTCCCAGGCGCTTGGCTCGAAGCCCACGATTTCTGCGCCGTCGGGTATCAGAACATCGTCGATCCCCCAGTGCTGGACTGCGCCCCAATCGACGACCGCCGCCTCCCGTGCGGGGGTGGTCTGGGGCGCCGAATGATCACCGCGTACGATGTCGAGCGAAAGCGCCGCCATCTGCGCTCCGGTGGACTGGAACGTGCCCACGTGACCGCCCACGACTTTCGGGCCGAAATAGGAACCATAGACTGAGTAGACGGGCGCATTCGATGCTTCCGTTATCGCGGCTGCCGCGTCGCGAGGGACGAATTTCGTGCCCTCGGCATCCTCAAAGACGGTGAGTATGACGAGTGCCGTGTCGGAGGAAAGGCCGGCGGCCGTGCTCCGGAAGCCGTCGAGCGAGAGACCGGAGACATATTCGACGTCGAGGCCGGCGTAACGCTTCCCCAGCACGGCGAACGCGGTGTCGCCCCATCGCCGGTCGAACGGCGCCGAGCCGTACATTACCGTCAGTTTGCGCGCCTGCGGCTGAAGACGACTGGCCAGCTGAACGGTCTTGGCCAGATCGAATCGGCTGATCACGCCCTTGACGTCGGCGGGAAGGCTCCCGGCGGCCGCGGAACTCTCCGTGACCGCACCGAAGACGACGGGGACGTTCCTGGCGAAACGCTCACGAGTCTCCACGACGAACCGCAGCGCTCCGGGGCCCGCGGCCACCACGACATCCAGGTCCAACGGCCGGTATTTAGCCTCCAGAAAACTTGCAAGCCGGACTCGGTGCTCCGCCGTCGAAAAGCGAAGAGTGTCGAGATATTCCGTATAGTATTCGATGTGTTCCGGCGCGTTCGCTTCCATATACTCGTGGAAGCCCGAGGCGATCTGCTCGGCGGCAAGGAGCGTACTTTCGCTTTCATAGACCAGCAGCACGCGCTTGGGATGATCGGCACGGCCACCAAAAGCCATCGCCAACAGCACAAACAAACTAAGAATGACCGCTCGCGGTCGAAGTCGCAGCACTGTGCCCCCCGGCCGTACTCCATGCTTCCGCCAACCGGCCGATAGAATAAAGCCAAACAATCATGTCAAGCTGATGACTATTTACCGTTGTGCGGCCTGCTTGACTCAATTGCAAGCCATGAAGTTTTGGGGGTATTTGAGCCACCGCCGGCAGCCGGAAAAACCGGCGGACCCGAGTTGGCCCTTGGTCCATCTATCACTCATCCCGAAAATCGCTGATGGATAAATTACGGGCTCGTCGGCATATGCGAGTGCCGGTCCCGTTTTTGAGCGATGAACTATGGTGGTCATGAGCGTGAACGGTGCTGCACATCCGTCGGCGGATAATGACGCGGTAGGGAACTCCCCATCTGCCGGCCTCGCCAATTTTCGCGCATCGCATGGCGGACCCTTTTTCGAGTTGCAGGCGCAGCTGAGGCTGCTGCGGGAAAACACGCTTCGGGCGGGAACGAGAGCCGTTCTCTTCGTTGCACTGGCCTGGGGCGTGCCTTTCCTGCTCGGCATTCCGCGCAGCTTCTCCCTTGACCACAGCCACAACGCCTATCTCGCCGATCCCGGAGTATGGGCGAAATTCTTCATCGGCATCGGCTCCTTCGTTCTGGCGGAGCAGCAGGTCGAACGGGGTCTCAGGGCTCGGCTGGCGCAGTTCGTGCGTGCTCCCGATAATCGCGCCGACCGCGATGGCCCAGGCCACGCGCGAACTCTCGGAGGCGCTGCGTCAACGCGACTCGCGACGTGCGGAACTCGTATGTCTCGTGGTCGCAATCTTCGCCGCAGCCCTTTCCTACCTCAACTTCCATACGGTCGACGTTTCCTCCTGGGCGGTCGAGCACCGGCCCGAAGGCAACAGGATTTCTGCGGCCGGCTGGTGGTCGATCTGCGTCAGCCTTCCCCTCTTCGTCTTTCTCTTTCTCAGGGGCATGTGGCGGCACCTCGTCTGGGCGCACCTTTTGCGCCGTATCGCCGGGCTCGACCTTCGGCTGGTGGCGACCCATCCGGACGGAAAGGGCGGATTGGCCTTCATCGCCCGATACCCGAACGCCTACGTCTTCTTCGTCTTCGGAATGAGTTCGGCAATTGCGGCCGCAATTGCAAAGAACCTCCTCCAGGAGGGTCTCTCCATGACGACGTTCAGCATGGTCATGACCGGCTGGCTCGCAATCGTCATCGCCTTTTTCGCCTATCCGCTTTCGGCCTTCACGCCTCCGCTCTCCCGCCTGAAGCAAGACGGCCTGGCATTGCTCGGCGCCCAAGCGACACGCTACCACCGGGCCGCCGAACGCAATGCGGTTGGCCGCAACATCTTCGAGGACCCTACGCCAGAGCCGGCAGACGAGATTGCAGATCCGAGCAAGCTGTTCGATGCGACGCAGAAGCTGAAGACGGTGCTGGTCAGCCGGGCGGCGGTGGTGCCGGTGGCTGCAGCAGCGCTCATTCCCTTTGCCGTCGCCGGCGCGACGAAACTACCCTACAAGGAGGTTTTCTCAGTGATGAAGAAGCTGCTCCTCCTTTGAAGGAGGCGGAGTGGTCTCAAGGTTCCGGGCGCCGAGCCGAGCCAATCCCGGCAGTTTTGAGTGTGCCGCCCATATAAATTGCCGCCCATTCATTGCATGCACATTCGTATTTTTACCGTTTCCGATGGCGGCATCAGTGACATTCATCCAGTCCCTTCTGCATCAGTCGCCCGAAATGGCGCTTTTTCCGGCGCTGGCGGGCGGATACTGGATCGGCAAGTTCCAGTTCGGAAATCTCGAACGTATTGCTGCCGCTCATGGGGCCTGTGGTGGTCGCCACGATGCTGGCAAGTTAACGCGTGCCAGGGAAGCTTGGCGCGTATTGATGTAGCCTTCACGTGCACGCCGCCGTGCACCGAAAACGAAATGCTCGAATGCGTAACATGCGTACGCGAATGGACAGAGGGGAACGCGATGGGAAACCGGGAAGATATTCAGGCACTCGGCAAAAGGATCGGGCAATCGATCATCGGCCAGGAAGCCATGATCGAGCGTCTTCTGCTCGGCCTGCTCGGCAACGGCCACCTTCTTGTGGAGGGCCTGCCCGGGCTTGCCAAGACCAGGGCGATCATGAGCCTCGCCAAGAACCTCGAGGCCAGCCTTTCGCGCATCCAGTTCACCCCCGACCTGCTGCCCTCCGACATTACCGGCTCCGAAGTCTATTTCAGCGAAGGCGGCAAGGGCGAGTTCAAGTTCCAGCAGGGGCCGGTCTTCGCCAATCTGATCCTCGCCGACGAGATCAACCGCGCGCCGGCAAAGGTGCAGTCGGCGCTACTGGAGGCGATGGAGGAACGGCAGGTCACGGTCGGCGGCCAGAGCCACCCGCTGCCGGCCCTCTTCCTGGTCATGGCAACGCAGAATCCGATCGAGCAGGAGGGCACCTATCCTCTGCCCGAGGCTCAGCTCGACCGGTTCCTGATGCATGTCCGCGTCGACTATCCGGATGCGAATTCGGAAGTCGCAATCATGGAGCTCGTCCGTTCCGAGGAAAAGGCGCCGCACGCCAGGAGCACAGAGGCGCAGAAGCTCGCCGCCGAGGTGGTGCTCGCCGCGCGCAGCGAAATATCGGAGGTTGCCGTCTCCAAGGCGGTCGAGGACTATATCGTCGCGCTCGCCATGGCGACGCGCTATCCTGACAAGATCGATCCGGAGCTCGCCAAATGGATCCAGGTCGGCGCCAGTCCGCGAGGCGTAATCGGGCTCGACAAGGTTTCGCGTGCTCGCGCCTGGTTGAAGAGTCGCGATTTCGTGACGCCGGACGACGTCCAGGCGATCGTCCACGACGTATTCCGCCACAGGCTCGTGCTCTCCTACGAGGCACATGCCGGCGGGATCACCGCGGATCAGGCCGTCGACCGGATCGTGGAGAAAGTGGCAACCGCCTGATCGGGAGGACTTGCGATGGCAATTTCTCTGCCCGCATTCGGAAGAACGAAGGAGATCGTACGCCGGGCCGCAGGCGATACGGATGGCGCCTACGTTTCCGTCGACAATCTCGTGGCGCTGGAATCGATCGCCACCGACCTGACGTTCCTGCGCAAGGCCCCCGTTCGCCGCTTCCTCGCCGGGCGCCATGAATCGCGCATGCGCGGTCGTGGCCTGAGCTTCGAGGAACTTCGAACCTATATGCCGGGGGACGATGTCCGAACGATCGACTGGCGCGTCACTGCCCGCACCGGGCAGCCATTCGTGCGCGTCTATAACGAAGAGAAGGACCGCCCCGCCCTCATCGTCGTCGACCAGCGCACCAACATGTTCTTCGGAAGCCGCCGGTCGATGAAATCGGTAGCCGCCGCCGAGGTTGCGGCGCTATGCGCCTGGCGCGTGATGACGCTCGGCGATCGCGTCGGCGGCGTGGTCTTCAACGACGTGAAGCAGGAAGCCATCCGGCCGCACCGGAGCCGCGGGGCCGTCATCCGTTTCGCCGAAACGATTTCGATCCAGAACAATGCGCTCAGCGCAGATTCCGACATCGAGAGGTCGCCCGGTCAACTGAATGCCGTTCTCGGCAGCGTCGCAGCCCTCGCCCGGCACGACCATCTGATCATCGTCGTCAGTGATTTCGACGGGCATGGGCCGGAGACACGCGATCTTCTCTTGCGAATGTCCGTCGCAAACGACGTCATTGCCGTCCTCGTCTACGATCCTTTCCTCCTCGACCTGCCGCGCCAGGGCGAAATGGTCGTGAGCGGCGGCGCGCTCCAGGCCGAGTTGCAGTTCGGCCGCGGCAATGTTCGCGATGCGGTAGACAGTTTTGCGCGCAACAGGGGCCGCGAACTGCTTTCTTGGCAGGAGGAGATGGGGCTGCCCATGCTGCCTGTCTCCGCGGCCGAAGAAGTGGCACCGCAATTGCGCACGCTCCTCGGCCAACTTGCCTGGCGGCAAAGGAGGCGGTAGATGGACCCGGCCCCCGCGCCCGATCCGATGCTCGACGCCACCTTGCGGCAGATGGCCGATATCGCCTTGCCGCCGCACGTATCGATGATGCCGGCCACCTGGGGCTGGGCGGCGCTCATCACGGCGGTGGCGCTCGTCCTCGCCGCGCTCCTCTGGCGCTGGCTGCGCCGACGCGCACGGAACCGTTATCGCCGGGAAGCGCTCGCGGAACTCTCCTATCTGGAGAAGGCCATCGACACGCCGGCCGGGCGCAGACACGCCTTGCAGAGCCTGCCCGCGCTTCTCAAGCGCACTGCGCTCGCGGCCTGGCAGAGGGAAACGGTCGCCTCCCTCAGTGGTGAAGGCTGGTCCGATTTCCTCCGCGCACATGCCGGCACGGCGGGGCTAAATGACGAAGCCTATCGTTTCTTCGCCGAGAGCGAATACCGCCCGTCGGCGCTAGCCTCGACGGACGAGGCTACGACGCGTCGGAGCCTCGCGGCGGCACGCCAATGGATCGAGGCCCACGATGTACGTCCTTGACCATCCCTGGGTCTTCGTGCTCCTGCCCGCGCCCCTTCTCGTCTGGTGGCTGCTGCCGCCATACCGGGAGCAGACGCCGGCGGTGCGCATTCCCTTCTTCGAGGACATCACCAGGGCCGCAGGCATCGGCCCGACGGAAGGCTCGGTCGTGCCGCGTGCCAACCTGCTCCAGAAGATCATCGCACCGATCTGCTGGGTTCTGGTACTGACGGCGCTCGCCCGCCCGCAATTCGTCGAGCCGCCGATCGAGAAGACCGAGCCGCAGCGCGATCTCATGCTCGCCCTCGACCTTTCCCAATCGATGGACACGCGCGACTTCAGCGATCCGCAGGGTAATCTCGAGGCGCGAGTCGATGCGGTAAAGGCCGTGGTGGCGGACTTCGTCGAGCGCCGCCCGCATGATCGGCTGGGCTTGATCGCCTTCGGCGACGCTCCCTACCCGCTCGTTCCCTTCACCATGGATCATACGACCGTCCGATCCATGCTGACAGGCGCCTTGCCCGGAATGGCCGGCCCGCGAACCGCGCTGGGCGACGCGATCGGGCTGTCGATCAAGCTGTTCGAGGAGAGCCGGGCGCCCGACAAGGTGCTGGTGGTCCTGACCGACGGCAACGACACCGCAAGCAAGATGCCCCCCGACAAGGCAGCCGAGATCGCGCATCAGAACAAGATCCGCATCCATGCGATCGGCATCGGCGATCCAAATGCCAAAGGAGAGGAGAAGCTCGACACGGCAGTTCTGCAGAAGATCGCCTCTGCGACCGGAGGGCGATATTTCTTCGGCCAGGACCAGCAGGCGCTTGCAGATATCTACGCTCTGCTCGACAGCATCACGCCGGCGAACCAGAAGACGCTGAGCTGGCGGCCACGCATCGAGCTGTTCCACCACCCGCTGGGTGCCGCCGTTCTCCTCGTGCTCGGCTATCACGGCTTGATGTGGCTGCTGTCGATCCGCGCCGCCCGCAGGCGTAACAGCGAGGCAGAAGCATGATCGCCGATTTCCACTTCCTTCGCCCGTGGTGGCTGCTTGCAGTCCTGGCGGCAGGACTGCTCGTATGGCTCATGCGCCGGCAACCGGATATGCGCTCCCGCTGGAAGCACCTGATCGCGCCCAATCTGCTCGATCACCTCCTCGTCGACCGTGGCCAGGCGCGCACGTTCCGGCCCGTCTATCTGGTGGCCGGCCTGATTGCCCTCTCGGGCCTTGCCGCGGCAGGCCCGACATGGGAACGCGAGCGTCCGCCCTTCGTCGAAGACACGGCGCCGCTCGCGATCGCGGTCGATCTGGGCCGGACGATGAATGCGACCGACATCTCGCCGACGCGGCTGGAGCGCGCTAAGCTCAAGGTGCGCGACATCATGGCCAGACGGAAAGGCGCCCGGACGGCATTGTTCGCCTATGCCGGCTCGGCCCACATGGTGCTGCCCCTGACCGAGGACGCGTCGCTTATCGCCACCTATCTCGCAGCCCTGTCGCCAGCCCTCATGCCCGTCGAAGGCAAGGACACCGCCATGGCGCTCGAAGCCGCCGAGGCGGCCCTGGCCGCCGAGCCGGCGCCGGGCACGATCCTGTTTCTGACCGATGGCGTCGAGCAGGGCGCATTTGCCGCTTTCTCGCAATATACGGGCCGCAACGACCTGATCGTGCTGGGCATCGGCACCG
Source organism: Sinorhizobium sp. P24N7 (assembly GCF_042436655.1). Classification (NCBI taxonomy): domain Bacteria; kingdom Pseudomonadati; phylum Pseudomonadota; class Alphaproteobacteria; order Hyphomicrobiales; family Rhizobiaceae; genus Sinorhizobium; species Sinorhizobium sp. P24N7. The sequence continues at coordinate 62,837 of NZ_JBHMIW010000026.1, forward strand.
AAGAAGGCGGCCCGGTGAAAATCGGCAGCGGAGAATATCTGACGGACGGCAGTGGCGCCCGCGTTCAGGCACGGCTCGATGTCGACGCTTTGAAGGAACTCCAGTCGGCCTCCTCTGCGCAGGTGGCGACGGTCACCCTGGATGATGGCGACGTCGACTGGATCGTCCGGCGCATACAGACGTCCTTCGCACAAAGAACGGAGGAGGGTCTTACCCGTTGGCGCGATATGGGCTGGTACCTGACCATCGCGGTCGCGATCCTGGTCGTGTTCACCTTCCGCCGGGGTCAGAGCGTCCGTTGGCTCGGGGCCGTCGTGGTGCTCCTGTCGTTCGCCATGTCCGGGCGGGGGGAGGCGGCGGATTTCGTGGACCTGTGGCTGACGCCCGACCAGCAGGGACAGCGCGCTTTCTCCCGCGGCAACTATGCCGCCGCGGCAGAACTCTTCGCCGAGCCGCAATGGCGCGGTGTTTCGCTCTATCGTGCCGGCCGTTATCAGGACGCGATCGACGCCTTTGCCCAATCCACGGCACCGGAGAGCTATTTCAATCAAGGCAACGCCCTGATGCATCTGGACAAACCCGACGAAGCGATCGCCGCCTACCAGCAGGCTCTCAAGCAGCGCGGCGGTTGGACCGAGGCAAAGACCAATCTGGCGCTTGCGCAACGGCGCAAGAAGGAGAAGGACAAGCAGGAAGAGGAGAAGCAGCAGGAGGCCGCCGGACTGGACCCGGACGACGTACAGTTCGACGACAAGGCCAAGCACGGCAAGAAAGGTCAGGTCCAGGCCGGCGCGCAGACGGCGGAGATGTGGATGCGCAACATCCAGGTTTCGCCGGCCGCACTTCTCGCACGCAAGTTCGCGATCGAGGCATCGGAAGGGGACCGACAATGATGACCCCAGCGTCCCGTTTGTGCCGGCTCGTTGCAGCGCTGTTCTGCTGGGTCGCTGCCGCCGGTCCGGCCCTGTCCGCCGATCCGCTCGCCCGGGCCGCATTGCAGTCGGAGGGAACGCTCTATGCCGGTCAGCAAATTCTCATAGACGTCGACGTGCTTGTCCCGAATTACTTCCTGCAGCCACCGCAATTCCCCGCGATCGACCTGCCGGGCGCGATGGTGACGCTTGATGACGGGCGGGCGCTCAACCTCAACGAAACGATCGACGGGACGGCTTACTCGGGCATTCGCCGCACCTATATCGTCACGGCTCAATCGCCGGGCGATTTCACCCTGCCTCCTGCCGTGATCACTTTCGGCTATGCGGCAGTACCCCCTCAGGCCACTCGCGGCGAAGTTACGCTTCCACCGCTTCGCTTCACCGTTCGGGAAGCACCCGCGAATGCCGGAGAACGTCCCGGTGTGGTCGCCGCAAAGGTCAGCATCAGCCAGGAGCTCGATCGGGATCCGGCAGCTTTGAAGGCGGGAGACACACTGGTCCGGACGATCGCCGTGCGCGCCGTAGGCCTTCGCGCCATGATGATCCCCGAGCCGGATTTTTCAGCCCCGGACGGGGTACGCCTCTACCGGCAGGATCCCGCACTTTCGGAAGAAACGGACCGCAACGGCCAGTCAATTGCGGGTATCCGCAAGGATGTTGCAAGCTATCTCTTCCGGGAGCCCGGCACCTATGTCCTGCCCGCGGTGGCCCTGAGCTGGTTCGACCCGGCCTCCGCGGCGACGGAATCGGCAAGCGCACCCGCCGTAGGCGTGACCGTCGCAGCCGCGGCCTCCCACTCCCCGGCCATCGCGCCTCCGGCGGCCGAGCCGCAACGCCCGCCCTTCGACTGGCTGCGGCTGGCTGTGATCGGCGGTGGCGTGTTGCTCACTGCCCTCGTCCTTTGGGCTTCGGCCAACGGACTGAGCCGGCTGGAAGCATGGTGGCAGGAACGCCGCTCGAAAGAGCGGCAATCGGAGCCGGCATTTTTCCGTCAGCTGGAGCAGGCCTGCAGGAGCGGCTCGGACGAGGCCATCGCGCGCGCGCTCAACGCTTGGTCTCGCAAGGCGGGAGTGATGCCGCTCGAATTCTGGCTCGACCGATTTGCCGACGCCGAAACGCAGCAGGTCTACCGGACCCGGCAGGGAGCGCTTTACGGCCTTGCGAAGGCATCTTCCCCGCCGGTGCGCGGAGACCTGCTCCTTCCGGGGCTGAAAAAGGCACGGAAGATCTGGCTGACTCAAGGAGAGAAGGCGCCCCGACGCCGCGAGCCCGCCTTGCACCCACTCAACCCGACCATGCCCTGATACGAAGAATGCGAAACCGGGTCGTCTCTATCGATGCGTCGGTGCGATGTGCAGGCGTGCTACTATGCCGGAAGGGATTCGAGGGAGATCACACGTCCTTTTCCTCGTCCTCTCTTGGGCGCTGAATCTGTGGGGAGGTGGCATTAAGTGCAGTATCTCAAAGTGAATATGCCGGTATTCGTGGGTTCGGTGGGCGTCATCGCTCTGTTCGTCGGGATAGGTGTGATTGCGCCTAAGAGAGCTGAAGCGATTTTCAGCGGAATGCAATCTGCGATCCTGTCCGGTTTCGGTTGGCTCTACCTGCTCGCGGTCGCGATCTTTCTGTTTTCGATGCTCTTTTTGGCGTTCAGCCGCTACGGCGAGCTGAAGCTCGGGCCGGACGATTCAGAACCCGAATTCAGGTACCTGTCCTGGATCGCCATGTTGTTCGCCGCCGGCATGGGCATTGGCCTCATGTATTTTGCCGTCGGCGAGCCGATGACGCATTTTGCTTCGCCGCCGGAAGCCGAACCGCTGACGATCGCAGCCCAGCGCGAGGCAATGAGCGTGACCTTCTTCCATTGGGGCGTGCACGCCTGGGCGATATACTCGGTCGTCGGGCTGTCACTCGCCTATTTCGGATACCGTTACAACTTACCCCTGACCGTCCGATCCGGCCTCTACCCGCTCCTCAAGGAGGGTATTCACGGGCCGATCGGACATGTCGTGGATATTTTCGCGATCTGCGGGACAATGTTCGGGCTCGCAACCTCGCTCGGATTCGGAGTCCTTCAGATAAACTCCGGACTGAACTATCTGTTGGGTGTCCCCCAGTCGATCTACGTCCAGCTCCTGCTCGTGACCGTGGTCACGGCAATAGCGACCGTCTCGGTGGTCAGCGGCGTCGAGAAGGGTGTCCGCATTCTCAGCGAGACCAATCTGTTCCTGGCAGTACTGCTGATGCTCTTCGTGCTCGCGGTCGGACCGACGGGCACGCTCATGCGCGACTTCGTCCAGAACATCGGTCTCTACCTCGATAGCCTGGTTTTGCGAACCTTCAACATCTATGCCTATGAGCCGCGCCCGTGGATCGACAGCTGGACCCTGTTCTATTGGGCATGGTGGATTTCCTGGTCACCCTTCGTCGGCATGTTCATCGCGCGCATTTCCCGTGGGCGCACCGTGAGAGAGTTCGTCACCGCCGTCCTCTTCGTACCCGCCCTTTTCACTTTCCTCTGGATGACGGTCTTTGGAAACACGGCGATCTACGTGGACACGACGATCGCCAATGGCGAGCTGGCGCGTGACGTGAAGGCGGACCTTTCGGTCGCCCTTTTCCAGTTCTTCGAATATCTGCCGTGGCCCGCGGTAACCTCGACGCTCGCGGTTCTGCTCGTCAGCATATTCTTCGTGACCTCCAGCGACTCCGGCTCGCTGGTGATCGACACGATTGCGTCCGGCGGAGAAACGGCGACACCTGCTCTTCAGCGGATTTTCTGGTGTTCCCTCAGCGGTATCGTGGCGGCCGTTCTGCTCTCCACCGGCGGTCTGACGGCACTCCAATCCGCCACGATCTCCACGGCACTGCCGTTCAGCTTCGTGATGCTCATTCTGGTTTGGTCGCTGTTCGTCGGGATGCGGGCCGATCTCGCCCGCACACAATCACCCGGATCGGTCGGTCCGAGAGCCTATCCCGCGTCCGGCGTGCCCTGGCAGCGGCGCCTGGCGATGACCTTGAGCACGCCGGACAAACGTGCGGTGGAGAAATTCCTGCACGCCTCCGTGCTCCCGGCACTGGAGGCAGTGGCCAGGGAACTGACGCGCCGGTCCCGGCCGGCTTCGGTCGGTCGGGATGCCGAAACGGGAGCACTGACCCTCACGGTTCCGGCCGAAGGCCATCGCGATTTCGTCTATGGGGTGCAAATGTCGGAACACAAACTTCCGGCCTTCACCGCGCACGACGCAACCGTGGCAGATGTCCGCTACGAGGCGCGCACGTTCTTTTCGGACGGTAGCCGCGGCTATGACATCATGGGAATGGCGGACAACCAGATCATCAACGATGTTCTGTTTCAGTTCGAACGATACACGGGCTTCGTACGGTCCCCGGCGTCCTCGCTGCTGGCGACCTCGCCCGAAGAGCAATAGAGCACTTCCAGAGACCTTGCGCGTCTGTGCTTGTCACAGAGATCCAGCAGCGCCGCGTCTGCGGCGCGGGAAGCGTTCTTTCAGCCCAAGGACTTGGTCTGGCTCGATCCTGTGACGAGCACAGGGATAAAGCGATCGAACGAGACGCAGCGGGTGGCCCGAATCTAAACAGGCCTTGGAACATTGCCAGGAAGTCCGAAAAGGAAAGGCGGAGGCTTCCCCCCGCCTTTCCCGAAGATCGCAATATGGCTGGAATATGCGATCCTCGTTACTCGTCTGCATTGCCCACCCTACTGGCGATGGCGGCGGGCTTCGAAGACGTGCATCAACGCGGCGCCATGCTTTCCAACTCTCCGAGCCGCTTGAGCGCGGCCTGCTGTTGCAGCCAGGTATAGCTGATACCGCTGGCGTTCAGAGTGCTGCCCGGCTGGTAGGGATACTGGTCGAAGTCCTGGAAGAACTCCTTGATCTTGCCCTGGATCGGCACCAGGAGCCACATGTTTCGGGCGATGAAATCCATGGCCCCTCCCCCTTCTTTTGCACCTCGCTCATAGGGATCCATTCTCAGATTGGTAATATTGGCCCAGCTCGGCGTCTCGCGGGTGGCCGTGGCGATGTTGCCTTCACTGTTGATTGCGAAGCTGAGTTTCCAATCGTTCCACCGGATCGCATTCAGGTTGCCGCCCTGGTCGAAATAGTAGACCGCTTCGCGGGGCGGTTCCTTGGACTGGCCCTCCAGGAGCGCGGTGAGGTCGTAGCCGTCGAGATGGACCTTGAAGTTCTTGTCGCCAGACTGGAAGCCCGTCTTCATCTGCTCCTTGACGTCGGGGACACCGGCGGCGGCCGCGAAGGTCGGCATCCAGTCCATCAGGGTCACGGGATCGTTGATCTGCGTGCCCGGTTTCACCACGCCCGGCCAGCGCACCATCATAGGAATGCGGAAACCACCTTCCCAGGTTGTGCCCTTTTCCCCATGGAACATGGTCATCGCGCCATCCGGCCACAAAGCGAGCTCGGCGCCGTTGTCGGTGGTGTAGAGCACAATCGTGTTTTCGGTGATGCCGAGGTCGTCGAGCTGCTGCAGAAGCTGGCCGACATGGCCGTCATGCTCCACCATGCCGTCTGCGTGGATGCCCTTGCCCGTCTTGCCCAAGGATTCCGGCTTCAGATGGGTGAACACGTGCATGCGCGTCGAGTTGAACCAGCAGAAGAACGGCTTGTCGGCCTTTGCCTGACGATCGATGAAATCCTTCGCGGCCGCGAGGAACTCCTCGTCGACGGTCTCCATGCGCTTGGTGTTGAGCGCTCCGGTGTCTTCGATCTTACCGTCCGCGCTCGATTTGATGACTCCGCGTGGCCCGAAATTCTTCCGGAACTCCTCGTCCTTCGGGTAGAAGTAGCCTTCCGGCTCCTCTTCGGCATTCAAGTGGTAGTAGGTTGCCGAAGAACTCGTCGAAGCCGTGGTTCGTCGGCAGGTGCTCGTCGCGGTCCCCCAGGTGATTCTTGCCGAACTGGCCGGTTGCGTATCCCTTGGACTTCATGACGTCGGCGATGGTCGGCATCCAGTCTTGAATGCCGTGCGGGTCGCCGGGCATCCCGATCGTCAGCAGCCCCGTGCGGAACGGTTCCTGGCCGAGAATGAAGGAGGCACGCCCTGCGGTACAGCTCTGCTGCCCGTAAGCATCGGTGAAGATCGCGCCCTCGGCGGCGATACGATCGATGTTCGGCGTGCGATAACCCATTAGGCCCATGGTGTAGGCGCTGATTTGCGGAATGCCGATGTCGTCGCCGAAGATGACGAGGACGTTCGGCGGCTTGCCGGTGTTTGCCACCGGTTGCTCCTGAGCCTTCGCGCTGCCCACGGCCACGGCCCCGTTTGCCGCAGCAGCAGCTGCAAGGATCGTACCGCCCAGCAGGAGGCTCCGACGATCTATAGAGATCGATTCTTGCGCATTTTTGCGCTTTTCAGCATCTGGAAGGCCCATGCTTCACTCCTTGATTAAACTTGTACGTTCGAAGCCATGCGGGATCCGCGCACTCTGGAGCCCGCATGATTATCGGCCGAAGCATCTGGCGAGAGAAGTTGGACCAAGGGGCAACGCGACGGACGTTGCGCCGCCGTTTTAATTTTCTACAACATCCGAAAGGACGCACGAAGGCGCAGCAGGCGGTCACTGCAGTTTCCATGAGCTGGTCATGCTCTATGGAAGCCCTAGCGGGCGTCAAAACTCCGCGTCTTGATGGATTCCTTGAAACACCCGCGGTTTGCGAGTAAAATTACGGCAGCAATTCAAAGCGTTACAGAACCGTGCGATCGGAGGCGAACGGAGTTGCAACGTAAGCTGCACGCGAGTGGTGACGCTTTGCCAAACTTCATATGTGGAGGTTGTCATGCCCAACACTCTGATGGCAGGAAGAAGAAGCCAGGATTGGGCAAATCTGGTCTTGGCAGCGTGCCTGTTCCTCTCTCCCTGGGTCATCGGCTTTGCGGCTGAAGCCGCGCCGACGTGGAACGCCTGGATCGCCGGTATCGTGCTCGGCGCCCTTGCGGTCGCAATCCTTTCGGCCTTCGCCGAATGGGAGGAATGGGCCAATATGATAATCGGCCTGTGGTTGATCGTTTCTCCCTGGCTGCTCGGCTTCATGGGAAATGTGAACGCGATGTGGACCCATGTCATTCTCGGCGTGCTCGTCGCCGCAATCGCAGCCTGGGCGGTCTGGGACTATCGTCACCATTCACACGCCTAGATGACGATGACTCCAGCGTCGGATCGACCAGGGTCATGAACGATTCAAGTGGATTTAAAGCGCGCCGCATCGTTGAACGCGGCGCGCGGGGTCCAGCGGTCCTGCCGCTTATCACCCCACAGCGCGTTCCTGCACCACCGCGTCGATGTCCGGTACGCCGAGTTCGCGGCGTGAGCGCTCCGTCTCGATGGCGAGATCGAGCACTCGCTGCAGGTCCGCGGCATGGCGGAAACCCGGCTCGACGGTCCGGCCGGCCTTCACAGCCTCGACGAAGCGCTGGTAGTTGGTGGGCACGGTGCCGGCATCAACTGTCCGCCAAACGGCCTTTTCGACATCGGGCCCCGTGCAGCCGCGCAGGCTCGAACCATCAGGCGTATGGATTACTTCCAAGGCTCCCCTGTCGCCGTGCAGCCTGAGCCTCAGTTCGTTGAGATGGCCTGTCGCCCAGCGGCTGGCATGAATCACGGCCATCGCACCGTTTTCGAACTCCGCCGTCATGGCGAAGCTGTCATTGGCGTCGAGGTCGTACTCGCCGATACGGTTGTCCGGCGCCTTGTCGAAGGCTTTCAGGCGCGCGAATACCCGCTCGACCGAGCTGTTGGCACCGTAGCCGGCGAAGTCGAGAATGTGGATGCCGACATCGCCAAGCACGCCATTGGATCCGTGTTTCGTCGACAGCCGCCATAGCCATTTCGACTCGCTTGCCCAATCGCCCCAGGCCCGCGACACCAGCCAGCTCTGGAGATAGGAAGCCTCCAGATGCCGCACCCGGCCGATTTCGCCGGCAACCACGAGTTCACGCGCTTTCTGCAGCGGAGCGACGTTGCGATAGGTCAGATTGACCATGGTGACGAGGCCGGCCCGCTCGGCTGCGGCCGCCATCTCGGCGGCCTTCTCATAGTTTTCTGCCAACGGTTTTTCGCACAGCACATGCTTGCCGGCGGCAATGAGCGCCAGGGTCGTCGGGTGATGCGCCTTGTCGGGCGTCACATTGGTGGCGGCGTCGAACTCTCCCCAGGCGATCGCCTCGTCGAGAGAGGTGAAGGTGTTTTCGATGCCGTGCGTGACGGCAAAGGCCTTGGCACGGGACGGGTCCACGTCGACGGCGCCGACCATTTCGACGCCTTCGATCTCAGCAAAGGCTTTCGCATGGCTGTTGGCCATGCCGCCGGTTCCGAGAATTAGCAAACGCATGGCGGCCCCCTTCATCGATAGCCGGCTTCGCCGGCCCGGTGCAGTCTCGGGCCGCGCTCGACGATCGGCTCCAGCGCCTTCTCCACCGGGACGTTCGGCGCATCATGGATGGCCTTATAGGTGCCCTGCGGGTTGTACGCCCATTTCACCGCGTTCCGCAGTACCTTGTGTACGGTCGCGTCGTGATAGGTCGGGTAAGTCTCGTGCCCGGGGCGGAAATAAAAGATATTGCCCGCGCCGCGCCGCCAGGTGAGGCCCGATCGGAAGACCTCGCCGCCGGCAAACCAGGAGATGAACACCGTTTCCAGCGGCTCCGGCACTGAGAATTGCTCGCCATACATCTCCTCGTTCTCGATGACGAAGTTCTCGCCGAGCCCTTCGGCGATCGGGTGGCGCGGATTGACGACCCAGACGCGTTCGCGCTCTCCAGCCTCGCGCCACTTGAGCGCGCAGGGCGTGCCCATCAGCCGCTTGAACACCTTGGAGAAGTGGCCGGAATGGAGAACGATCAGACCCATGCCTTCCCAAACGCGTTTGGCGACGCGCTCCACGATGGCGTCGTCGACGGCGCCATGATCCTTGTGGCCCCACCACAGGAGCACGTCGGCGGCGGCGAGCCGCGCCTCGCTGAGCCCGTGTTCCGGCTCCTGCAGCGTCGCCGTCGTCGCATCGATCCCCGGGTCGGAATTGAGTGCGGCTGCGATCGTGTTGTGCATGCCGTCCGGGTAAATCTCCCGAACCACCGCATTCGTCTGCTCGTGGATGTTTTCACCCCACACGATGGCATTGATAGACAAGGTCATTCTCCTCGTGATTTGGGGCACCCGCTGCCGGATGCCGACCGTCCGTGACTTGAAGTGTGGGCGCGGAGCCGGGCCGGGAAAACCACACAGGTCCCCGCCCTTTTCTGCCCTAACGTTTGAGGCTTTGGAATGATCCGAAATCCTTCGGATCAGCCTTGGTTTCGAAACTTTCCGAGCGAAATCGGGTGGCTGCGTTCTAGGCCGCACCCCGCATTTCCGTCCGCCCGAGGGCCCGGCCGCCCGCATCGAAGCGGTGAACCTGGCCGGCGGCCGGCGAGATCCTGATCGTTTGCCCGGGCTGATGCTTGGCGATGCCGCTTTCGCGGACGATCACCGGCTCGCCGGTCCCGATGTCGAGATAAATATAGCTGTCGGAACCGAGCATCTCCGAATGGATGACGGTCCCACTCCACTCACCTCCCTGTTCCTCGATCTCCAGGTGTTCCGCGCGGATGCCTATCGTGTCCGCCTTGTATGGCTCTGCGAAGGCGCCGGAAAGAAAATTCATCTTCGGCGAACCGATGAAGCCGGCGACGAACACCGAATTCGGCGTCTCGTAAAGCTCCAGCGGCGTGCCGATCTGTTCGACGAGACCGTCCCTCAGGACACATATCCTGTCGGCGAGCGTCATCGCCTCGACCTGATCATGTGTCACATAGATCATCGTCGTCTTGTGCATGCTGCGGTGAAGCTTGGCGATTTCGAGCCGGGTGGCCACACGCAACGCCGCGTCGAGGTTCGAAAGCGGCTCGTCGAACAGAAAGACCTTGGGATCGCGAACGATCGCACGGCCGATCGCGACGCGCTGGCGCTGCCCGCCCGAAAGCTGGCGCGGCAGGCGTTCGAGATAGGGCGTGAGCTGCAGCATTTCCGCCGCCGCCTCGACCCGCTTGCGGCACTGCTGCTTGTCCTTGCCTGCGAGCTGCATCCCGAAGGCCATGTTTTCGTAGACCGTCATATGCGGATAGAGCGCATAGGACTGAAAGACCATGGCGATGCCGCGGCGCGAAGGCGTCAGCCGATTGACGATCTGGCCGTCGAAGGCAAGGGTTCCGGAGGTGATTTCCTCGAGCCCGGCGATCAGTCTCAGGAGGGTCGACTTGCCGCATCCGGAAGGGCCGACGAAGACCATGAACTCGCCCGACCTGATTTCCATGCTGACGCCCTTGATCACATCGAAGGCGCCGAAGGACTTGCGGATATCGCGCAATTGAAGCTCTGCCATCTTGTTCTCCTATCCTTTGACGCCACCGGCCGTCAGGCCGGAAATGATCCGCCGCTGGAAGATCAGCACGAGGACCACGAGAGGCACGGTGACGATCACGGATGCCGCCATGATGTTGCCCCAGGGAATCTCGAACTGGCTGCCGCCCGAAAGCAGGGCGATCGCGACCGGCACGGTGCGCTGCGTGTTCGACGACGTGAATGTCAGCGCGAAGAGGAACTCGTTCCATGCCGCAATGAAGGCCAGCAACCCGGTCGTCACCAGCGCCGGCCACATCAGCGGCATGAAGACGCGGGTGATCACCACCCACGGCGAGGCGCCGTCGACGATCGCCGCCTCTTCGATCTCGATCGGCAGGTCTCGCATGAAGGTGGTCAGGACCCAGACCGTAAACGGCAGCGTGAAGATCATGTAGGAAAAGATGAGCGCGAGCGGCGTGTTGAAGATCCCGACGAAGCGGATGAGCTCGAAGAGACCTGCAAGAACGGCGATCTGCGGGAACATCGAGACCGACAGGATCGTCAGGAGAAGCAGACCGCGGCCGCGGAAGCGTACCCGGGCAAGCGCATAGGCTGCGGTCACGGCAAGAAGCAGCGATATGGCAACCACCAGCGTGGCGACGAGGAGTGAGTTGCCGAGATTGCGCACGAAGGTTCCGTGCGAAAAGATGTCGGCATAATTGGCGAGCGAAATATCCGTCGGCCAGTAGTCGATACGAAACAGCGCCGTGCCGGACTTCAGGCTCGTCAGGATCGCGTAATAGAAGGGAAAGACTGCGACGAGGATGATGACGGCAACCAGCGCGTAGAACGCGGCCCGCTTTGCGATCGCGACGACCATCAGCGTTCTCCTCCGCTCAAATTCAGGCGGCCGAGCCACATGTAGAGGATCGTAATCGTCGCGATGATCAGGAACAGCAGGGTCGAGGCGGCCGCCCCATAGGCGAACTTGTCGAAATCGAAAAGGTTTTCGCGCGCCATGACCGACATGGTCTTGGTCTGCGCGTTGTTGGGCGTCAGCACATAGATGAGGTCGAAAATGCGCAACGCGTCGAGCATGCGGAAGATGACCGCGACCATCAGCGCCGGCCGGATCAACGGCAGGGTGACCCGCCAGAAGATGCGTACCGGATGGACTCCGTCGATTCTGGCCGCCTCATAAATATCGCCCGGCACCATTTGCAGGCCGGCGAGGATCAGGAGCGCCATGAAGGGCGTCGTCTTCCACACGTCCACGATCAGTACGGCGATCATGGCTGTGTCGGGGCTGGCGGTCCAGGCGATCTTCTCGCCGATCAGACCGAGGCCGAGCAGCATGTCGTTGAGGATGCCGAACTGGTCGTTGAGCATCCAGGCCCACATTTTCGCGGAGACGATGGTCGGGATCGCCCATGGGATCAGGATCGCGGCACGGACGAGGCCGCGACCGGGAAACCGGGCGTTGAGCACCAAAGCGACGACAAGGCCCAGCGCCGTTTCGATGCTGACCGAAAGAACCGTGAATTTGAGCGTGTTCCAGACCGCATTCCACCAGGCGGGATCCGCAAGCAGGCCCCTGTAAATCGTCCGCCCGCTCTTCAGGGTGACCCATGAGAGATAATTTGCGAAGCCGACGAATTCGGCGCCCGACAGATTGGTCAGCGACGCGTTGGTGAAACTAAAATAGATGGTTCTGATGAGCGGCCAGCCGGCAACGAGCGCCAGGACGAGGAAGGTTGGCGCGAGAAAGAGCCAGGCCGAACGGACCCGTTGCGCCTGCAGGTCCGAGCCTATCCTGCCGCCATGCGCAAGCGCAGCCGGCCGATCCGCGAGGGAGAGATCAGTCATGACGTGAGCCTACCGGTTGGCGCGGGTCCCGCCCGTGCCGTTTGATCTTGACCCGGACGGCAGAGCTGCCGTCCGGGTCTCGCGATTTACCAGGCGTCGCCCTTGAGTTCCGTCAGTTCGACTTCGAGAAGTTCGAGATTCTCCGCCGCCGTTCCGTTACCCGAAAGCGTGTTGTGCACGGCGCTCCAGAATTTGGATGACACTTCGTTGTACTTCACCTTTGCCACGGCCGAGGGGCGCGGCACGGCGCTCTGGAAGATCGGCTTCCAATGCGGCATGAACGGCTGGGCGGCCGCGACTTCCGGATCGTCGTAAAGCGCCGCGATCGTCGGCAGGTTCGAAAGCTCGATGGCGCGCACCTTCTGGGTTTCGGCCGAGCCCAGGAACTTGACGAAGGCGATCGCCGCCTCCTGCTCGTCGGAATATTTCGAGACCGCGAGGTTCCATCCGCCGAGTGTCGAGGACGGCTGATCGCCGTCCGTGGCGGCCGGAAGCGGGGCCACCTCGAATTTGCCCTTTACGGCGCTGTCTTCGCCGTTGCCGAGCGCGTAGGCATAGGGCCAGTTACGCATGAAGACTGCGTTGCCGGTCTGCCAGACGCCGCGTGATTCCTCTTCCTGATAGGCAAGCACGCCCTTGGGCGCGATCGTGCCGATCCATTCCTTGACTTTCTCGACGGCCGCCGCCGCCTTTTCGTTGTTGACGGAGATCGTGCCGTCGGGCTCGACGATCTGACCGCCGCCGGACGACTTGATCCACTCGAGCGCGTTGCAGGTGAGCCCCTCATAGGCATTGCCCTGAAAGACGAAGCCCCAGATATCGGCACTGCCGGCGGCACGCTCCTTGTCCTGAATCTCCTTCGCCGTCGCCGCCAGTTCGTCCCAGGTCTTGGGTGGCGTCTTGCCGTATTTGTCGAGCAGGTCCTTGCGGTAATAAAGCGCCGGCGCGTCGGTATAGAAGGGCAGAGCGACGAGCTTGCCGTTGACCGTCTGCGACTGGATGATCGAGGGGAAGTGCTTGCCGACCACATCCTTCGTCGCCTCTGTCAGGTCGACGAACTGCTCGGCGAGCTGCGGAGCCCAGATGACGTCCGTCTGGTAGACGTCGACATCCTTGTTGCCGGCCGCAAGCCAGAGTCGATACTGGCTGAATTGCTCGCTGCTCGAAGCCGGCATGGTCACGAGGTTGACCTTGTGACCGGTTTCCTTCTCGAACTTGGCGATCTGGTCCCGCAGAAAGCTCAGATTCTTGCCGGTCGAATTGGCCGCCATAGACAGTTCAGCGGCCGCAGCAAGGTCGATTGCGCCGACGATCGCCGCGCAGGAAATCAGCGTCCTTACAAATGGCTTCACGTTCATTGGTCCCTCCAAAACTCCCCCCGATTCCGCAGGCTCCTCAGCAATTCGAAAACGGTTTGGGTGCGCAGAAGCTGTCAGAAGGACAATCTGCTGTCAAGCCGAGGTCGAAGCGGAAATAAATGCCATGGCCATTTCGGATTTTTTGGCGTATAATCAGAACGTTAACCCAACGCGCAACGCCGCATCGCCACAACCCGGCTCGGCGCTCAACCGGTTTGCAAGAATACTTCATCCACAGGAATTTAAAACGATTTGGATAGTTCCCCGATAGCCTTCGATCAAGCCTGGGCAATGTCCTCGACGCAAAGGCACCGATTGTGACTGCCGGCAAACCGGGTATAGTCCGGCCGCGAATGTCTGCAGGGCCGCGCATCGAAGCGATGCGCAAAAACGAGCGAATGCAGCTTTCGATTTGCTGCGTGACTTGCTTCGGAAGCGATCCCCGGACAATACGCAGAAGGGGCGCAGGGAAGAACCGTGAAGCTTAAGGAATTCGCCCAACAGTTGGGGCTCTCTCCAACGACGGTAAGCCGTGCTCTGAGCGGCTATCCGGAAGTCAGCGAGAAGACCCGCAAGCGCGTTGCCGAGGAGGCTGTGCGCCTCGGTTACCGGCCGAACATCAACGCCGTGCGCCTCGTTACGGGCCGCGCAGGCGCGATCGGCGTCGTTATGGGCCGCAACGAATTCCAGTTTTCCGAATTCATGAGCGGCATGGCCGAACGGCTGGACAGCGAGGATATAGACATTCTCGTGAGCCCGGTTGCCGACCATGATATGAAAGCCGAGCTCCAGCTCTATAGCCGGCTGGCGACGAGCGGACGGGTCGACGCCGTGATCATCCATTCACCGAGGCCGAACGACGAGCGCATTCTGCTGCTCCACAAGCTCGGCATTCCCTTTCTGGTCCATGGCCGCTCCGAGACCGACGTGCCGCACGCCTGGCTCGATATCGACAACGAAGGCGCGATCCGCCGCGCCACCTCGCACCTCCTAGACCTCGGCCATAGACGGATCGCACTCATCAACGGCCGCGACGGTCTCACTTTCACGCACCACCGCGACAAGGGCTATCGCGAGGCGCTTGATCAGCGCGGGCTGCCCTTCGATCCGCGCCTCGTCACGCATGGCCAGTTCACCGACGAGATCGGTTTTCGCGCGGCCCGTTCCTTCCTCGAGCAGTCCCCCCGCCCGACGGCCTTCGTCGCCGGCTCGATGATGACGGCGCTCGGCGTCTATCGCGCCGTGCGTTCGGTCGGCCTTGTGGTCGGGCAGCACATCTCCGTCATCGCCCATGACGATGTCTTCCCCTATCTCACGGCCGACAACATGGTCCCGTCCCTTTCGACGAGCCGGTCGTCCCTGCGCGCCGCCGGCGCGCGCTCGGCCGACCTCACCCTGCAGCTGCTCACCGGACGGCCCGCCACGGAGATTCATGAGCTCTGGCCGGTCGAGCTGATCCTGCGCGAGTCGACCGGTCGGGCGCCGGAGGCTTGACCATCCTTCTCTGGCGGGGCTCTACTCGCGTCCCTTCAACCGGAACAGCAGGTCCTCATGCACGGCCTTGAGGTGGAAGACCAGGAAGCCGGCCGCCTCCTCGAAAGCGCCCGCACGGCAGAGGCGGATCAGCTCGGCATGCTCTTCCATCGCTCGGGTCATCGCTGCGACGCTTGAGAGCTGGACGCGCGTGTAGCGGTCGCTCGTCTGCAGCAGGGACGCGACGATCTGCTGTGTCCGGGGCATCTCGGCGCGCCGGTAGAGGGCCAGGTGCAGCTCGGCATTGAGCTGGCCATAGGAGTCGATTTCTCCTGCGGCCGTCGCTCTGAGGAATCGGTTTTGAACCTCCTCCACCCGTGCGAAATCGTCGCCATCGAGAAGCGGCGCCGCTTTGCGGAAGAGCCGCGGTTCCAGAAGCGCCCGCAGCTCGAAAACGTCGTTTATCTCGGCGAGCGACAGTTCGGAGACGATCGCCCCCCTCTGCGGGACGATCCTGACCAGCCCTTCGGCTTCGAGCTGAAACAGGACCTCGCGCACCGGAATGCGGCTGACGCCGTAGGTTTCGGCCAACGCATCCTGGCGCAGCTGACTGCCGGCCGGATAGCGCCCGGAGAGAATCGCCTGCCGGATTTCCTCGATTAATGCCCCGGAGAGGGTGCGATGTTTGAGATGTGACACCATGGACGCTCGCTACAGGAATACCGCCAAAAATGATATTGACTCGAAGAATGTATAAAATCTACTTTATACGGAACCCAGGGAACAGTCATGAACCAGTCAGTCGCGCCGCCGCTTTATGCGCGCGCCATCGTCTCTCTCTCCGAAGCCATGCTCGCCTTCGAAAAGCGCGCTGTTGCCGGATTGATGTGCGTGCTTCTCGCGCTCATCCTCCTGAACGTCGTCACCCGCTACAGCGGACATCCGCTCTATTGGGTCGATGAATCGGCCGTATACGCCATGGTCTGGCTCGCCTTCCTCGGAGGCTCGGCGCTGACGCGTCTCAGACTTGATTTCGCCGTGACGCTGCTGACGGATTACCTGCCGCCCGCGGCGGCGCGCTGGATGCGCGCTGCCTCGACACTGCTCGTCCTCCTGTTCGCCCTTGCGCTTGCGACATTCTGCTGGATGTGGATGGACCCCGTCGGCATCATCCGCGCCGGCTTCGACGCTAAGGCCTTCGCGGCCGAGAGCTTCAACTTTCTCTATACCGAGCGCAGCCAGACGCTGAATTGGCCGATCTGGGCGATCAGCCTCGTCATTCCGCTCTTCGCCGTGACCATGACCGTCCATTGCGCCGCCAATCTCGTCGAAGACCTGGGTCTGTCGCCTCAGCGTGAGCGGCGCGAACTTTCGAGCGCCGAGGGAGTGAACTGATGGTCACCACCGCCGCCTTCCTCCTCTTCATGCTCGTCGGCGTTCCGATCGGCGTCTGCCTCTGCCTCGGCAGCATCGTCTATATCTTCGCCTCCGGAAATCCCCTGCTCTTCCAGAGCTTTCCGACGCAGCTCTTCGGCGGCGTCGACAATTACGGGCTGATCTCCATTCCGCTCTTCGTGCTGATCGGCGAGATCATGAACGGCGGCGGCATCACCCGGCGCATCATCGACATGACGATGGCTTTCGTCGGCGCGATGCGCGGTGGGCTTGCCTATGTCAACCTGCTCGCCAACATGTTCGTCGCCTCGATACTCGGATCGGCCACGGCGCAGGTTGCCGTCATGGCGCAGATGATGGTGCCGGAGATGGAGAAGAAGGGCTATGACAAGACCTTCGCCGCCGGGCTCACCGCCTATTCGGGCATGCTCGGTCCCATCATCCCCCCGTCGATCATGTTCGTCGTCTACAGCGTGCTCGCGCAGGTTCCGGTAAGCGATATGCTGGCCGCAGGAATTGTGCCCGGAATTCTGCTGACTGTAGCCTTCTGCCTCGTCATCGCGGCGATGGGTTGCGTCTACAACTATCCGCGCGGCGAGCGCATGAAGCTCAAGGAGCGCACCCGTATCGTCCTGGATGCGCTGCCTACGCTTCTCATCCCCTTCGTCATCGTCGGCTCGATCCTCTCCGGCCTCGCCAACGCGACGGAGGCCGCAGCCGTCGGCGCCGTTGCAGCGGTGCTCGTCGGCCGCTTCTGGATCGGCGAGCTCAAATTCTCCGATCTTCCTCGAATGATGCTGCGCGCCGGGATCTATTCGGCCGTGGTCCTCTTCCTCGTCGCGGCCGCCGCGGTCTTCTCCTGGGTACTTGTCTACGGCATGGTGCCGCAGCAGGTCGCCGGCTGGGTCCAGACCGTCGCCTCGGATCCGGTCACCTTCATGTTGCTCGTCAACGTCATCCTGCTCGTCATCGGCACGGTGATCGACGGCGCCCCCGGACTCATCATGACCGTGCCCATCCTCCTGCCGATCGCGACCGAGGTCTACGGCATCGACCCGATCCATTTCGGCGTCGTCGTGGTCGTCAACCTCGTGCTCGGCTTCCTCTCGCCTCCCGTCGGGCTCTGCTTCTTCGTGGCGGCCGCGGTGACCGGCGCAAAGCCCGGCAAGATGTTCCTGGTGACGCTGCCCTTCTTCTTCGTCTCCTGTCTCATGCTCGTGCTCTTGTCGCTCATTCCCTCGCTCTCGACCTTCTTCGCCCGATAACCACAACGAACCAGCCAGAGGATCTTCCATGACATTTTCCCGCAGAACCTTCCTTGGCGGCGTTGCCGCCGGCGCAGCCCTCTCGCTCGCCACGCCGTCGCTCGTGCGCGCGCAGGAAACGCGCACCTTGCGCCTCGGCATCGTCACGCCGCCGGGACATCCCTGGAACAATGCCGCACTCAAGGTGGGCGAAGCCCTCAAGGCAGAGACGAACGGTCGCCTGTCGATCTCGGTCTTTCCGGCCGGCCAGCTCGGCAACGAGGCCGCGATGCTGCAGCAGATGCAGAGCGGCGCGCTCGATCTCGGCTGGATCATGACCGCCGAACTCGGCTCGCGCATTCCCGCCGTTGCCGCGATCACCGCGCCCTGGGTCGTCGATTCGACTGCCAAGGTCGCCAAGCTCGTGCGCGAGCCGGTCGCCATGAAGCTCCTCGACGTCCTTCCGGCCGAGACCGGAACGGTCGGCCTTGCCTGGGGCATCACCACCATGCGCGTCGTCTTCTCGGCTAAGGAGATCGCCGGGCTCGACGACATCAACGGCATGAAGCTGCGCATCAATACGACGCCCGCCTACCGCGATTTCTACCAGCTGCTCGGCGCAGCGCCGACGCCGATCCCGACACCGGCCGTTTTCGACGCAATGTCGAACGGCCAGGTGGACGGTCTGGAGGCGGACCTCGACTTCTCCTGGAACCAGCGCTTCGACAAGGTGTCCAAGACCATGCTGAAGATGAACGCCATCTTCATGCCCTGCGTCGCGCTGGCCTCCGGTCGCGTCTGGCAGACCCTTCCCGAGGCCGACCGGGAGATCATCGCCCGCCTTACCAAGGCAGCGCTCGACGAGCAGATCGACGCGACCGTCGCCAACGAGCCGGCCCTCCTCGAAAAATTCGCCGGCGCAGGCATTCCGATCAAGGATGTCACCGTCGCCGATGCCGGACGGATCATCGCCGAATACGACAAGATCTGGCTGCCGAAGGCACCGGTTCTCGCCGAACTTCGCAAGGTCGGCGCAACGCTCTGACGCTCTCGGATGGGGAAGGCGGCCCGCGCCGCCTTCCCCATTTGGTTCGCGAAAACCGCGCACCCTTTCCCCATCCCGCCAGCCGCTTGGCACGCAAATCGCCTCAATCTGCTTGCGCCCTGGCCCGCCGCAGGCCAAGAGAGCCTGAGGAGATCCTGGGTGGTCCACAGATGGAAAGAAAAGAAATCGCAATTATCGGCGGCGGTCCCGCCGGTCTGATGGCCGCGGAAGTCTTGTCCCGCTCGGGCCATGCGGTGACCGTCTACGAGGCTATGCCGACCGCGGCGCGCAAATTCCTGCTCGCGGGAAAATCCGGCCTGAACATAACCCATTCCGAAGCGTACCGGGACTTCGCAGCGCGCTTCGGCGATGCTTCGGCAAGCCTGCGCCCGGCCCTTGATGCCTTTACCCCGCATGACGTGCGCGCCTGGGCAGCCGGACTTGACGCGGAGACCTTCGTCGGCTCTTCCGGCCGCGTGTTTCCGAAGGCTATGAAGGCCTCGCCGCTGTTGCGCAGCTGGCTCCGCCGGCTGGAGGCCCAGGGCGTCCGGCTTCTAACACGCCATCGCTGGTCGGGTTTCACGGAGAACGGCTACGTATTCGATACGCCGGAAGAAATGACGGTCGTTCGTTGCGACGCGGCTCTCCTGGCGCTTGGCGGCGCAAGCTGGCCACGGCTCGGCTCCGACGCCGCCTGGGTGCCGTTGCTGCGGGCAAGAGGCGTGCCGATCAGCGATTTCCGCCCTGCTAATTGCGGTTTCGACGTCGCCTGGACGCAGGTTTTCCGCGAGCGTTTTGCCGGCCAACCGCTGAAAGGCGTTACCGCAACATCCGATGCGGGGACGATCCCGGGCGAATTCGTGGTGAGCCGCCACGGCATCGAAGGCAGCCTCGTCTACGCCCATGCGGCAAGCCTGCGCGACCGGCTGGACCGGGACGGCAAGGCGGCGCTCCTCCTTGACCTCACACCCGGCCGCACGGCCGACAGGCTCGCGCGGGATCTCGCGCGACAAGACCGCAAGGCGAGCTTCTCCAACCGCCTGCGCAAGGGCGCGGGGCTCGACGTTGTCAAGGCGGCATTGCTGCGCGAACTCTCGACGGAGGCGGCACGAGCCGCGCCGGAGCAACTCGCTGCCGTGATCAAGGCCTTGCCCGTTCCGGTGCTCGCAACACGGCCGATCGCCGAAGCGATCTCATCGGCCGGCGGGATCCGCCTGAACGCCATCGATGACCGCTACATGCTGAAGGCGCTCCCCGGCCTCTTCGCCGCCGGAGAAATGCTCGACTGGGAGGCGCCGACCGGCGGCTATCTCCTCACCGCGTGCCTCGCCATGGGCCGTGCTGCGGCCCGCGGCGTCGAAGCATGGCTCGCCGATGGCCTTCAGTAACACTGCGGATCGCAGCACGTCTTCACATCCGTCAGCGCTCAGCTTTTCGGTCTGATGGAGAACATGGCACCGGCGGCGACAATGAAGAGCCCGATGATTGCAAGTTGAAACGTGCTCGGGATGCCGACGAGGATCAGCACATTGTTGACGAGCGTGATCAGCAGTACCCCGAGAAGTGTTCCGAGCACCGTACCCGAGCCTCCGGTGATGCGCGCGCCACCAAGGACGACCGCGGCAATGACGTCCAGCTCCGACCCCGCCAGATCGAAAGGGTTGGCGAGACGATTGCTCGACACGTGCATGATACCCGCGATCCCGGCGAGCAGACCGGCATAGGCAAAGACGAACACGTGGACAGTGCGCAGGTTGTATCCGAGACGCGAAGCGATACTGGCGTTTCCGCCAACCGCATAGATAGCCCGGCCTATAAGGGTCCGCTTGAGGATATACCAGGTGGCGAGTGCAGCGACGACCAGTACGAGGAAATAGGCGGGCAAAGTCGAGACTGCACCATTCGCCCCCTCGTGCCGTAAAAGCGCGAGCTTTCCGAAAGCGTCCATGGATTCGGGGATGTTCATGAACAGTGCCGTTCCGATGAAGGTCAGCAGAAACCCGCGGATCGCATATTGCGTGCCGATCGTCAGGATCAGTGAGGGCGCCTTCAATGCGTGGACCAGCAAGCCGTTGCAGATGCCGAGGATCGCGCCGCCGGCGGCTGCGATGCCAAGGATCGGCCAGATGGACAGATCCGGCGCATAATTCGTGACCAGCATGGTGATGACGTACATCACCAGCGCAGCAATGGCCGTGAACGAGACGTCGAGCCCGCCGGATGCCAGCACGACGAGAACGCCAAGCGCGAAGAGGCCGCGCACGACGGTGGAGCGTGCCATGTCGAACAGGTTGGAAACCTGCCAGAAGTCCGGGTTGATCGTGCCCACGACGATGCAGACGATCACGACGAGGAGGAAGGTAACGGCCGGAGGGTGGCGGATAAACCAGCGCATGGTCCGGACTGCGGCGGGCACTCCCTCGGTCCCGCTGACGGGGGTCGCTGCGACATCGGCCATGTTATTGAACTCCCTGGCCGTCTTCGGCCATCATCGACTTGTAGATTGCGTCTTCCTCAAGCCCTTCGGCCGGAAAGATATCGGCGACCCGACCTTTGCGCATCACCATCACGCGGTCGCAGTTCTGCAGAAGCTCGGGCAGATCATCGCTGATGATGACGACGCTCATGTCGTCTCCTGCAAGGCGCTGAATGATGCGGAATATCGTGTCCTTCGATCCGACGTCGACGCCGACGGTTGGGCCATGCAGGATGAGCAGGCTCGGCTCGATCGTCAGCCAGCGGCCGATCAGAACCCTCTGCTGGTTGCCGCCTGAAAGGGACATGACGGGGTTGTCGATATCCGGAGTCGCAACCTGCAGATCGTCGACCGTTTTCTGTGCCAGAGCCTTCGCCCGGCGGCTGTCGAGCAGGCCGAAAGCGCCCCGCAGTCGATCGAGGACCGCCATGACGATATTCTCGCGGATGGATTTCCCAAGGAAAAGCCCTTCAGACAGGCGGTCCTCCGGAACATAGCCGATGCCGGCCTCGATCGCAGAGGCGGGCGACGACAGATCGGCCCGTCTGCCTGCGAGCTGTACCGAGCCCCGCCGCGCCGGTTCCACGCCGGCCAGCGAAAGCGCAAGCTCGTTTCGCCCGGAATCGAGAAGTCCCGTAATCCCGAATATCTCGCCCTTGGAGACCGTGAAGCTGACATCGTCGAAGCCGGCGGCCCCGAGCCGCTCCACCGAGAGCAGCGTCTCGTCACCATGCGAATCGACGCGATAACGCGTGTCGTCGAGTTTCTTGCCCGTCATCCAGAAGCCGAGTTCGGTCTTCGACTGAGTGGCGACGTCGCATTCGGCAACCTTCAGGCCGTCCCGCATGATGATCGCCTGCCCGCCGATCGCCTTGCATTCGTCGAGCTTGTGCGTGACGAAAAGGACAGACACGCCCTTGGCGTGCAGGCCGTGCACGACGCGAATGAGGTTGTCCACTTCGCGCCGCGTCAAAGCGGTCGTCGGCTCATCCATGATGACCAGGCCGGCATCGGAAGCGATCGCGCGGGCAATGGCAATGAGCTGGCGCGTTGCGATGGGGAGTTCTTCGACGGGTGTCGCCAGGAAGGCGGGCTCCGTCGGCAGACCGACGTCCTTCAATGCACGGACGGCCGTCTCCCGCAGACCCTTGAGGTCGAGACGCCGCGCGAGGCTGCCGTTGGAGGCAACCAGCTGCTGCGTCAGCGCGACATTCTCCTCGACGCTCAGATTGGGAAGAAGCGACAGGTCCTGATAAACCGTCTCGATGCCGGCTGCCAGGGCGCCGATCGGCGTCAGGCCCTCGACCTTTTTACCGTTGATCGCAAGCTCACCTCCATCTGCCGGCTGGGCGCCGGAGATGATCTTGATGAGCGTGCTCTTGCCGCATCCGTTCTCGCCCATGAGATGGTAGGTACGTCCGCGCTCGATCGTGAAGCTCACCCCCTTCAGGGCGCGAACGCCGCCAAAGCGCTTCTCCAGGTCGCGAACTTCCAGAAAAGGCGTCGTATCGCTCCGCGTCTCTGCGGAGGGCATCTTCTTCTCGGCAATGATAGTCGACTGCATTGGCATGGTCCGGAGTTGCGGTCAGTTCGCCGGCAGGGCCATCCCTGCCGGCGGATGCGGCTGCAGCCGCGTATCCCTTCGATGCGCGATCAGAACGGATACTGGCTGTAGTTGGACTTATCGACGTCGACCCAGGCTTCGCCGACAACGATGATGCCGTCGCCGGGGCCCTTCTTCACCGACACTTTGTTGTAACCCGGCACCCCGAGATCCATGCCGTCCGTGATTTCCTTGCCCTCGATCACGAGCTGGGCGACCTTGTTCATGACGTAGCCGGCATCCTTCGGGTCCCAGAAGGAGATGCTCTGGACGGCACCCGATTCGAGATACTTGGCCGTGTCCTTCGGCAGACCGAGGCCGACGACGCAAACCTTGCCGACGAGGCCGGCTTCCTCGACCGCGCGGCCGATCCCGATCACGTCAATGGCCGAACCACCCTGGAAGCCCTTGATGTCAGGATACTTGCGCAGGATCTCGCGCGCCTTCTCGTAAGCCTTGTTGGCGTCGTTGAAGGATTCGTTCTTCTCCGAAACGAGTTCCATGTCCGGATATTTCTTGGCGTTCTCCGCACCGCCGTCGGCCCACTGCACGTGCGTGAGGCTGCCGAGCGACCCGACGAACGACGTCCACTTGCCGGACTTGCCCATGCATTCAGCCAGCTTCTCGTTGAAACGCGCGCCGAAGACCTTGTTATCGAAGGCCTCGATATCGACCTGCGTGTTCTTCAGGCTGTCGGCTTCGTGCGTGATGATCTTGATGCCGCGGTTCATCGCCCGCTTGAAGACGCCTTCGAGAGCGGAAGGGTCCATCGGCACGACGGCGATTGCGCTGACGTTCTTCGCGACGAGGTCTTCGATGAGGCGAAGCTGCTGGGCCGCGTCGGCCTTGGCCGGTCCGATCTGACTCGTCGACACAGCTGGATTGTCCTTGCCATAGGCAACGACACCTTCCTCCATGCGCGTGAACCAATTCTCACCGGTCACCTTGACGACGGTAACGACGGAGGGGGCGTCCTGCGCGACCGCAAGCTGGGCAGCGCAAAGCGCACCCAAAGCGACCGTGCAGGCGGCAATCTTCTTGTAGACAGACATGAGTGTCTCCTCATCACTTGTTGTTTGCCCGACCAGAAATCGACGGCGGGGGGCATTGCGCCGTTTGGGGACCTCGGGATCAGCGTCGCGGCGAAAGATATGCGCGGAGATCGACGCGCGACGTTGCCAGGAACACGATCAGAAGCAGTCCCCAGGCGCAGTCGCGGAAGAAATTCGAGATATCGAGGAAATTGAACAGGCTGGACAGCATCTGAAGCGCCGTCGCGGAGAGGACGACGCAGACCGTGCGTCCATACCCGCCGTCAGGCCGTACACCCGCCATCACGACGATCAGAATGGCGATGAGGACGTAGGAGCTGCCATAGTCCCACTTCACGCTTGAGGTGCGGGCGGCGATGATGATCCCAGCGATGGAAGCAAGCACTCCGCAGACGGTATAGGTCAGAAGAAGCATCCGGCGCTGCGGAATGCCGGCGTAACGGGCGGCCTTGGCATTGCTGCCCATCAGGTAGAGCTTGAAACCGAAAGGCGTGAAGCGGAGCACGACACCGATCAGGACCGCTATGGCGACGAAGAGCGTGAAGCACATCGGCACACCGAGTACCGGGGTATTGCCGAAATTGTCGAGGGGCTCGATGTAGCCGAGGGTGATCGCGGAGCCGTTGGTGAAAGCAACGGCGAGACCTGTGAAAAATAGCTGCGTGCCAAGCGTGGCGATGATCGGCGTAAGCCCGGCGAAGGCGATCAAGGCACCGTTCAGCAAGCCGCCGGCGAGACCGATGATCAGCGCCACCACCGCGAACAGCCACGAAAAAGCGAGTGGCGCTTCATCGGCCGAAACCCAATCGCGCACCAGCAGGTAGGAACCTACCCCGGCAAGATTGGCGAGCGCGATGCCGGACAGATCGATGCCGCCGCCTCCGGCAATCATCGCAAGCATCACGCCGAGAGCCAGCAGCGCAAGCTCCGGTACCTGAGCGGACATCGACTGGAAATTGTAGAGGCTGAGAAAGGTGTCTCCTGCGAACACCGCAGCGAGCGCGACCACGAGAGCGTTGGTCGCCACAAGAAAGTTGAATTGCCGGTCGGCAAACATGCTTTTCATTCAGCCTCTCCCACACCGCATTTCAGGGGCGCTTCACACCCGTCGACTTCCCGCCGCCCCCAGCCGATCGCCGAGGGCGATCGCAGGGGATGACGACCAAGTCCATGAGAAATAATGGAAATCTTGGAAATGACCACTTCCATCCCTCTCGAATTTCCGGCAATCTAACGTGAATGTTGACATTTGTCGAGCCATGTTTGAATTATGTAGGAAATTCGCAGTTCGGCTGATCCGGCTGGTCATCAGGGAGGAGCTCTCGATCAAGATTTTCCAGCCGGCCTGGCACGCGAACCGCGCCGGCAGACCCCGATCTGCTCCGGCAGACGATGTTAGATTCAACGTAGTGTTGCGCTGAGCCGTATCGCCAGCGACGGACAAAAGAGGACTGCCATGCAGCGTTTCATCAACAATCCGGACGAAGTCGTCGAGGATACCGTCAAGGGTTTCGTCAAGGCGCATGCCGACATCGTTCGCCTCGGAGAAAATCCGCGCGTCATCGTCGCCAGGGGCGCGCCGGTTGCCGGCAAGGTGGGTGTCGTGACCGGCGGCGGCTCCGGCCATGAGCCTGCCTTCATTGGCTACACCGGCCGCAACATGCTGGACGCGGTTGCAGTCGGCGAACTCTTTTCCTCACCGACGGCCAAGAGCTTTCACGACGCGATGCGTGAAGCGAACGGCGGCAAGGGCGTCGTCTGCCTCTACGGCAATTATGCCGGCGACAACATGAACGTGAAGATGGCGGTGAAGCTCGCGGCCAAGGCAGGGATCGAAGTCGCGACGGTCGTTGCCAATGACGACGTCTGCTCCGCGCCGCCCGAAGAGCGCGAGAAGCGGCGCGGCGTCGCCGGAGAAATCTTCATGTGGAAGATCGGCGGGGCCAAGGCGGCCGCCGGCGCGAGCCTCGAAGAGGTCCGTGCGGCTGCCCAGAAGGCGATCGACAATTGCCGCTCGATCGGGGTCGGGCTCGGCCCCTGCACCTTGCCCGCGGTCGGGCATCCGAACTTCCGGATCGAGCCCGGCACGATGGAAGTCGGCATCGGCCATCACGGTGAGCCCGGCGTGCGCGTCGAAGCGCTGAAGACCGCCGAAGAGGTCGCGGTCGACATGTGCAAGATCGTGCTGGACGATCACGACCTGCCAGAGGGCACGGAAGTGGCTGTGCTCGTCTCCGGCCTCGGCGCGACACCGCTCAACGAACTCTACATCCTGAACGACACGATCGAGCGCGAGATCACCGCACGGGGCCTCAGGATCTACCGCACCTTCGTCGGCAACTACTTCACCTCGCTCGAAATGGTCGGAGCGACGCTGACGGTCATGGCGCTCGACGACGAACTCAAGGCGCTCCTCGATGTCGAGGTCCGCTGCACCGCCGTTCTCTGAGGAAATGGACATGCAGACGTTTGAAAATGCAAAAGCCGGCGACATCGTCCTCACGCTTGCCGACCGGATCATCGAAAACCGCGCCTATCTGAGCGAGATCGACGGCAAGATCGGCGATGGCGATCACGGCGTGAACATGGCCAAGGGCTTTGGCCTTGCCGCAGAACGCCTGAAGGGCAAAGACGCCTCTCTTGCAGAGGCGCTGGATACGCTCGGCACCGTGCTGATGACGGAGATCGGCGGATCGATGGGGCCGCTCTACGGCGTGATGTTCACCGAATTCGCCGAAAAGATCGAGGGTGCCGATGCAATCGACGCCGCCGCCTATAGCCGCATGCTTCATGCGGGGCTCGAAGGCATCCAGTCGATCGGCTCCGCCAAGGTGGGCGACAAGACGCTGCTCGACACCTTGGTGCCCGCGGTGGACGCCTTCGATGCGGCGACTGCCGACGGCAAGCCCTTCGCCGAAGCGCTCGACGCACTCGTATCGGCCGCGGAGGCCGGCCGCGATTCGACGCGCGATCTCGTCGCCAAGATCGGCCGGGCGAGCCGCCTCGGCGAACGCTCGCTCGGCGTCTTGGACGCCGGCGCCACCTCCTGTGCGATCATCCTCAGGGAGTTGTCGCACGGGGCTCGCGCCCGGCTCGCCTGACGCCGCGGTTTCGCGATTGCGCGCAAAGGGGGCAGCGGCACCCAGCCCCCATTGCAAAAGCACGGCGTTGCTTCCATCCTCGCGGTCCGAAAACAGGGGAAGTACAGGACTGCATGACGATCAAGACACCTTCTCCGCGCAAGGGCGCTGCCAATCGAAGCGGTACGATCGATGCTTCGGACGCGATCCCCTTGCGCTACGGTGACGACCCCTATGTCTGGGCCTGCTGGCTTTATTACGAAGACGGCATGACGCAGGGCGAGATCGCCGAGGCCATGGGTGTGTCGCGGGCGACGGTAAACAGCTATCTCGCCGACGCCCGCGAAAAAGGCATCGTCAACATTTCGATCGAGTCGGCGCGACTGGCATCGCTCACCATCGCCCAGGAACTGAAGCGGCATTTCGGCCTGACCGACTGTCTCGTGGTCCCGAGCGACGACAATGCGCGTCCTTTGATCGACCGCCTCGGAGCGGCCGGGGCGCAGGCGCTTCCAAAACTCCTGAAATCCGGCGATACGCTCGCCGTCGCCTGGGGCCGCACCGTGCTTTCGGTTGGCGAGCACGCCGGTATCGCTTCCCTTCAGGACATGACGGTGGTTCAGGCGACCGGCGGCACCACGGCCTCATTTGCCTATACGCCGGAGCTTTGTGCCTCGGCGGTCGCACGGGCAATTTCGGCCCGCTGCGTCAACATCACCGCGCCGGCCGTGGTCAAATCGCCGGAACTCCTGCATATGCTTCTGGAGGAACCTCTGGTTCAGGAGCAGTTCGCGACTCTGGCAAGGGCAAACCGGGTGCTTTTCGGCATCTCCTCGCTTCGGCCGAATTCCACCATTCATACCAGCGGCTTCTTCGAATCGGTCTCGCTGCAGGACTATCTGGCAGCCGGCGCGGTCGGCGTCGTCGCGGGCCGTTTCATCGATGAACGCGGCCGTCCGGTCGCCGGCCCGCTCGACGATCGTACGGTCGGCATCTCGCTTGACCTGCTCCGCAAGATAGGCACGCGCATTGCGGTCGCCGGCGGCTTCGACAAGGTGCCGGCCCTGCTCGCGGCGCTACGCGGCGGCTATGTCAACGTGCTCATCACCGACGCGGCGACCGGTCACGGCATCTTGCGGGCCGACGGCGTCAGGGCACTCGACGCCAAGCTTTTGCACCGGCCGAAGCTTGTCCAGACACCGAGCTCCTATCGCACCCACGTCAAGAAATTCCTCAACAACCCGAACGAAGTCGTCGAAGAGATGCTCGAAGGGGTCGTCAGGGCGCATCAGAAATATCTGCAGCCGATCAACGGATCGCACCGGGCGCTCGTCGCGCGCAGCGGCCCCAGGCCCGGAAAAGTCGGCCTCGTCATCGGCGGGGGCACGGGGCATGAGCCGTGCTTCCTCGGTTATGTCGGCAAGGGTCTTGCCGATGCGGTTGCCGTGGGGAACATCTTTTCCTCGCCGCCGCCCGATCCGATCGTGCAATGCGCCGGGGCCGCGTCCGGAGGCGAAGGCGTGCTCTTCGTCTACGGCAACTATGCCGGCGACGTGATGAATTTCGAGATGGCGGCTGAAATTGCCGAAGAAAAGGGCATCAAGGTAAGGACTGTCCTGACGACGGATGACGTCGCCTCCTCGCCGGTCGAGGACCGCGAAGGCCGGCGCGGCGTCGCCGGCAACTTCTTCATCTTCAAGGTCGCGGGCGCGGCCTGCGATCGCGGCCTGTCGCTGGAAGCCTGCGAAGCCGTCACGCGCAAGGCGAACCTGCGCACCTATACGGTGGGCGTCGCGCTCGAACCCGGCTCGATGCCGCAGACGCGACGGCACAATTTCGAGATAGGCCCGGACGACATGGAGGTCGGCATGGGCATCCACGGCGAACCGGGCGTGACGCGCGAGCGCATCCGATCGGCGGACGAGATTACCGACAGCATCATGGACCGCATCTTCAAGGAGATGAAGACAGCACCCGGCGAGCGCGTCGCCGTGCTCGTCAATTCCTTCGGAGCGACGCCCCTGATGGAGCTCTATATCCTGTTCCGGCGGGTTCAGCAGCGACTGGCGGCAAAGGACATACTGATCGAAGCAAACTGGATCGGACATTATTGCACCTCGCTGGACATGGCGGGCGCTTCGATCACCATTCTCCATCTTGATCAGGAATTGTGCGATCTGCTTCATCACCCTTGCGAAACGGCGTTTCTGAAGGTCAACTAGAACTGGGCGAAGCTCTGGCGGGTGGTTGCGGATCCACCCAAAGGCCGCGGGAGGAAAATGATGCCGGAAAACGCGGTGCGCCGCTTGATCGAAATGTTCGAGACGATCTCCGATGCCATCGAGGCGGAGAGGGACCATCTGTCCGAACTTGACGGCGCGATCGGCGACGCCGATCACGGGATCACCATGGCGATCGGCTTTTCTGCCGTGACCGGCGAACTTGCGAGGACGGATGCAGGCAGCGCCGGGCTGAGCGGTGTCATGACGGCGGCGGCAAGCGCCTTCCTGAACGCCGTCGGAGCCTCGACGGGACCGCTTTACGCCACCGCCTTCCGACGTGCGGCCCAGGCCCTGGAAGGACGCGACACACTGGACCTCGAGGCCTGCTCCCTTCTCATCCAGGCGGTTGCCTCCGGCATAGGCGAGCGCGGCAAGGGGCAGCGCGGCGACAAGACGATGCTCGACGTCTGGCTTCCCGCCGCCGACGCGGCGGCGCAGGCGGCCGCAGCCGGCAAGTCCGCCGAGGCATTCTGGGCGGATGTCACCGCAGCCGCCGAAAACGGCGCCAGCGCGACGCGTTCCATGGTCGCAACGAAGGGCCGCGCGGCCCGGGTCGGAGAGCGCTCGCTCGGACACATGGATCCCGGCGCCGCCTCGGCCGTCATGATCATCCGCGCCATGGCCCAAACCCTGCGGACGAGCTAAGGCCTGTTCGGTTTTCTCGGCACGCATGGCGATGCGCTTGAATTCCTTGCGTACCGACCGTGCGCCACTGTAGGTGTCCTTTGATCGTAGCCGATCAATGGACAAAAACATGCAGCAGCTCAACGTGCTACAGCGACCTTTGCGCGTCTCATAAGACGCGTGGCGCTGTAGAAACTTTCCGGAGGACTGCAATCTCTCCTCATCCTCATCCCTTATGTGGACGGCTCCCCCTTGCAAGTGTTTTTTGCAGATTTTTTGATCGGATCGCTTGCTTCCATATGTTCGGCCTTTCGGTGTGGCCGCACAGGGCCACTGGCCAAGATGG
>NZ_JBHMIW010000027.1:0-87403 GCF_042436655.1 Sinorhizobium sp. P24N7
GTATCCATGCCAATTCGGATAATCTGCTCCACGGACGGTCTCCCTCGATTGATGTCTTAACGACTCACTCTGGCACATTGCGATGCCGTTGGGAGCCGTCCACCCCAACAGTGCTCGTCACAGGGATCCAGCAGCGCCGCGTCTGCGGCGCGGGAAGCGTTCTTTCAGCCCAAGGACTTGGTCTGGCTGGATCCCTGTGACGAGCACAGGGATGAGGCGATCAAACAAGCTGCCGCGGGTGGCCCGAATCTCAACAGGCCTTAGATCACGATGTTCTTAGGTCGGGTCGAGCTAAGAACATCGTGATCGATTCCGAGAGGTTGAGACGCGGAGTGCGGGCGGAAAACCCCACATACTCTTTCCCGGTCTAAGCTTCCGATCCCTTCGGCCGCCTTTCGAACATGACCATCGGCCGGCCGTTATAGGTCGTGCGCCAGAATTCCTTGAAACCGTGTTTCAGGGCGACATTGATCGAAGCCTGGTTGCCCGGTTCGATGATGCAGGTCTTCCTCAGCACGGGAAACTGACGGTCGGCCCAGGCGAGGGCGGCGGTCACGGCTTCCGTCGCCAGTCCGCGGCCGTGGTTTTTCGGTGAAATCGCCCAGCCCGTCTCCATCGTTCCCTCCAGCGTGGGCGTGATCTGGCGATGCGCTTCGTGGAAGCCGGCCTCTCCGATAAAGACGCCGCTTTGCTTGTCCTGGATCGCGAAGAAGCCGAAGCCGAAGTAGTGCCACATGCCGACCTGGCGCAGGAATCGCGTCCAGGACTGTTCGCGGGTGTACGGCACGCCGCCGGTATAGCGGGTCACTTCCTCGTCGCCGAAGAGTGCGCAATAGGAAGGAAAGTCGTCGCGCCGGTAGGGGCGCAGGAATAGCCGCTCGGTCTCGATCGTGGGGACGCTGTGCATTGTCGCTCCGCTTGTTCTGACAGGGGAAGGAGTAGAGTTCTCAGATGCCCGGTTCACCGTCCCAATAGTCGGCCGCCGAGGGCGCGCGGCCGATGAAGTCGAACGACGCCTGGCTTTCGCCCGGACGCCGGGTCCGGGCAAGGAACTTGCCGGAGTCCGGATATTCGCAGATTTCGGTCGCTGCGATGGTGGAAATGGACAGGTATTTGAGCGGCACGGTGCCGGTATTGATGAGGTGATGCGCGGTCTCCTGACCGCCAGCGGGGGCTCCGAGTATGTCGCCTGGTCCGACCGCATGGCGTTCGCTGCCGAAACGGTAGGTACCTTGCCCCTCGAGGATGATGAACAGCTCTTCTTCGATGTGGTGGTTATGGAATGGACACCCGGATTTGCCGGGCGGAACCTCGCCGTAGCCTATGCCGATATCCTTGAGGCCGAGAAGCGACCCGAAAGAGACGTCGCTGGATTCGAAGAACGAGCCACGGCGCCAGTGGTCGAGCTTCAGATTCTTCGGATTGACGATGGGCTTTTGCGCGTCCGTCATCGCAGTCGTCCTCCTGGTCGCGTCGCATGCCCGGCTCGACCTCGCGGAATCGGTCTGGGCGCGCTTAAGGATTAGAGACAGTTGGCGCCGTTACAAGCGGGTTTGCTGTTCGGCTCCACCAATATCGAAGATTGCGGTACGGCAAATGCCCTTCGGTTAACGGAATTTACTTGCCATTCCGTGCCGGGCATGGTTTGACCGCCGCCTGCACCGGCCAAGTCCGGTCCGAATTTTTCAAGACAGGTGATCCATGGCGAAGATCAAGCCCGTCCACATCCTGATTGTGGAAGCGCGTTTCTATGACGATATGGCCGACGCGCTCCTCGATGGAGCGAAACATGCGCTGGATGCGGCCGGCGCCACTTATGATATTGTGACGGTTCCGGGGGCGCTGGAAATTCCCGCGGCGATCGCCATGGCGCTCGACGGCGCCGACGAAGGCGGGGCGGAATATGACGGCTTCGTTGCGCTCGGCATGGTGATCCGCGGCGAAACCTACCATTTCGACATCGTCGCCAACGAGTCCGCGCGCGCGCTGATGGATCTCGCCGTCAGCGAGAGCCTGGCGCTCGGCAACGGCATTCTGACGGTCGAAAACGACGATCAGGCCTGGGCACGGGCCCGCCGTACGGAAGGCGACAAGGGCGGATTCGCCGCGCGCGCCGCCCTGACCATGATTGAACTGAAGCAAAGATTGGGCGCAGAGAAGTGACGAACACCCCTTCGGATCAGCCGCTGAAACAGGTCAACCAGCGGGGCGCCGCGCGCCTTGCAGCCGTTCAGGCGCTTTATCAGATGGATGTCGGCGGGACCGGCGTCCTGGAGATCGTCGCCGAATACGAGGAACATCGCCTCGGCAAGGAACTGGACGGTGACACCTATCTCAGGGCAGACGCGTCCTGGTTTCGCTCGATCGTTGCGGGCGTCGTGCGCGACCAGCGCAAGCTCGATCCGTTGATCGGCTCGGCGCTTCAGGATGATTGGGCGCTTTCCCGGCTCGATTCCACCGTTCGCGCAATCCTGCGCGCCGGCACCTTCGAGATACTGGAGCGAAAGGACGTGCCGGTTCCGGTGATCGTGACCGAATATGTCGAGATCGCCAAGGCCTTCTTCCAGGACGAAGAGCCGAAGCTCGTCAACGCCGTCCTCGACCGGATCGCCAAACAAGTTCGCGGCGACCAGAGAAAGTAAGCGGATGGCCACCGAGCCGGCAGAAATCCGAACGGTCCTCCGCGAGGCTCGTCGCAACGTGAAGTTGCTTACCGTGGCGCAGGCACTCCTCGGCGTTGTCGGGCCGATCAGTTTTGCCGTCGGCGGGGTTGCCGGCCACCAGTTGCTCGGCGAAGACAAGTCGCTCGCGACGGCGCCGCTCACCGCCTACAATCTCGGCATGGCGCTCGGCGTCGTGCTCGTTGCGGTGTTGTCGCGACTCCTTGGCCGGCGCTTCGCCTTCATCGCCGGTGCGTCGATCGCTGCGCTCGGCGGCGTGCTCGCCACGGCGGCACTTTTCCGGGAGAGTTTCTGGTTCTTCGCCTGCGGCCTCGCCGTGCTCGGCGCTTCCAACGGCTTTACGCAGAAGCTCCGCTTTGCCGCAGCCGACGCTTCGCCCTCCTTCTACAAGGCCAAGGCGATTTCCTGGATTCTGGGAGGCGGCATCGTCTCGGCGATCCTCGGACCGCAGATCGTCATCTTCGCGGGCGATTACTTTGCGCCCGTGTGGTTCGCGGGCGCTTTCGTCGCTCTCGTACCGGTCTGCCTCGTCGCGCTCTTCTTCTTCGTGCCGCTACGGCTGCCGGACCACACATCGGCATCGACCCATCATGAGCAGCCTCCCGCGCGTCCGCTGCGCGAGATTGCGGGCAGCCAGCGTTTCATGACGGGAATGATCTGTGGGATTTCCAGCTATGTCCTGATGACCTTCATGATGACGGGCGCGCCCGTCGCCATGGTTGTCGGCTGCGGCTTTTCGAGCGATCTCGCGACGCTCGGAATCCAATGGCACGTGCTTGCGATGTTCGCTCCGAGTTTCGTCACGGGTTGGCTGATCAGCCGCTTCGGCGCCGAACGCATCGTCGCATGCGGTCTCCTCCTGCTGATGGCCTGCGCTGCCGTGGCTCACCTCGGCGTCGCACTCTGGAATTTCTGGGGCGCGTTGTCGCTGCTCGGCCTCGGCTGGAATTTCGGTTTCATCGGCTCCACGGCGATCGTCGCGCAGAGTTACCGGCCGCATGAGGCAGACAAGGTCCAGGGCTTTCACGACATCGTTCTCTTCTCAGCCGTCGCTTGTTCTTCCTTCGCTTCCGGCAAGGTGCTTTCCGCCTATGGTTGGGACATGCTGAGCGCGGTTGTCTGGCCAGTGGCCGGTTTTTGCCTTCTTCTCCTTCTCCCGCTCCTGCGGGCGGGCAAGCAAGCCACTGCCTGAAAGCCGGTTTATCCGAATGCTTCCCGGACCCTGAAAAAGGCCCGCATGCGGGCAATTTCAGGGGCTTGACGATCCACATCGGCAACAGCACTCTGGCCGCGCCGCGAAAACGCGTCGCTTGAGGAGGCGCCGTGTGATTCGCGGAGAGGGGCCTGCGGCAGGGATGAGCCCGCAGGTTGTAACGGAGGAAAGTGCGAAATGACCATATTGTTGGGCGTTATCGCATGCGGGTTGCTTTCGGTGGTCTACGCCATCTGGGCGACAAGGTCGGTGCTTGCCGCCGACCAGGGGAATGCCCGCATGCAAGAAATCGCAGGTTTTATCAGAGAGGGGGCGCAGGCCTACCTCACGCGTCAGTACACAACCATCGCCATCGTCGGTGTCGTCGTTTTCGTCGCCGCATGGGTCCTGTTGTCGGGTGCAGCCGCCATCGGCTTCCTTATCGGTGCGGTGCTCTCGGGTGCCGCAGGCTTCATCGGCATGCATGTTTCGGTCAGGGCCAACGTCCGTACGGCCCAGGCCGCCTCGGTCAGCCTCGCCTCCGGTCTCGACATCGCATTCAAATCCGGTGCAATCACCGGCATGCTGGTGGCCGGCCTCGCCCTCCTGGGCGTCTCGGTCTACTATCTCATACTCACCGCAGGCCTGGGGCATGAGCCGGCCGCGCGCGAGGTCATCGATGCGCTTGTCGCGCTCGGCTTCGGGGCGTCGCTGATTTCGATCTTCGCCCGTCTCGGCGGCGGCATCTTCACGAAAGGCGCCGATGTCGGCGGCGACCTCGTCGGCAAGGTAGAAGCGGGTATCCCCGAGGACGATCCGCGCAATCCGGCGACGATCGCCGACAACGTCGGCGACAATGTCGGAGACTGCGCCGGCATGGCCGCCGACCTGTTCGAGACCTATGCGGTTTCCGTCGTGGCGACGATGGTGCTTGCATCGATCTTCTTCGCCGGGACCCCGATGCTCGCAACCGTCATGACTTATCCGCTGGCGATCTGCGCGGCCTGCATCATCACCTCGATCATCGGCACCTTCTTCGTCAAGCTCGGCGCAAACGCCTCGATCATGGGAGCGCTTTATCGCGGGCTGATCGTTACGGGCGCTCTGTCGATCCTCGGCCTTGGCGCGGCGACATCGCTGACGATCGGATGGGGTTCGATCGGAACGGTCGCGGGCATGGACATCACCGGCTGGAATCTGTTTCTCTGCGGCATCATCGGCCTTATCGTCACCGCGCTGATCGTCGTGATCACCGAATATTATACGGGGACGAACAAGCGGCCTGTGAACTCGATCGCGCAGGCCTCGGTCACGGGCCACGGCACCAACGTGATCCAGGGTCTCGCCGTGTCCCTCGAATCGACGGCCTTGCCGGCAATCGTCATCGTCGGCGGCATCATCGCGACCTACCAGTTCGCCGGCCTCTTCGGGACGGCCATCGCCGTGACCGCCATGCTCGGTCTTGCCGGCATGATCGTAGCGCTCGACGCCTTCGGCCCCGTGACCGACAATGCAGGCGGGATTGCCGAGATGTCGCATCTGCCGCCCGAGGTGCGCAAGTCGACCGACGCGTTGGACGCCGTCGGCAACACCACCAAGGCCGTGACGAAAGGTTATGCGATCGGTTCGGCGGGGCTTGGTGCCCTGGTACTCTTCGCGGCCTATTCCAACGACCTCGCCTATTTCGCCGCCAATGGCGACAAGCATCCCTATTTCGCCGACGTCGGGACGATCTCCTTCGATCTGTCCAATCCTTACGTCGTCGCCGGGCTGATCTTCGGCGGTCTCATCCCCTATCTCTTCGGCGGCATCGCAATGACCGCCGTCGGCCGTGCCGGGAGCGCCGTCGTCGAGGAGGTTCGTCGTCAGTTCAAGGAAAAGCCAGGCATCATGGAAGGCAAGGATCGGCCGGACTATGGCCGGGCCGTCGACATGCTGACGAAGGCGGCGATCCGCGAAATGATCATCCCGTCGCTGCTGCCGGTGCTGGCGCCGATCGTCGTTTATTTCGGCGTGCTGCTGATCTCCGGCTCGAAGGCGTCTGCCTTCGCGGCGCTCGGTGCCTCGCTCCTCGGCGTGATTGTCAACGGCCTTTTCGTGGCCATCTCGATGACGTCCGGCGGCGGTGCCTGGGACAATGCCAAGAAGAGCTTCGAAGACGGCTTCGTCGACCGCAACGGCACCCGCCACATGAAGGGATCCGAAGCGCACAAGGCCTCGGTGACGGGTGACACCGTCGGCGATCCCTACAAGGATACCGCCGGTCCGGCGGTCAACCCCGCGATCAAGATCACCAATATCGTGGCCCTTCTCCTGCTCGCCGTGCTGGCCTGACGCAGGCGTCTTGAAAAACAGAAGGCCCGCGGGACCTGGTCTCGCGGGCCTTTTTTGATCCGTTGCGGCTCGGTTACTTGCCGAAGTCCTTGAACAGGTTGCGCGCGGCGGCCTGTCCGGCGCCGGGGCCGCTCAGGAGCTGGCCGAGGAAGCTGGATTCCTTGCCGCCGGTCGGCGTCGTTCGCGACAGCATGTCGAAGACCTTCCCGTCCTTCAACGTGTAGTGCGCGAGCTGGCTGACGGTGCCTTCCTTGTCGAAATAGACGGCCAGGATGGACTGATCGATGATCTTCGGCTTCATGAAGGCGACCGGCCGCTTACGGGTCTGGGAGATGTAGTAGAACACCTCATTGTCGAATGTCGCGGTGGTCGAAGGCGTGCCGAGCGAAAGCAGCACCTGCTCGCGGCTCGATCCGACCGGCACGAGTGCCAGCGTTTCCTGGTCGACGACATAGCCCTGATGCAGGACTTCACCCACATTCGCGGACATGCAGGCGGAAAGGGCGGTAGTACACAGGGAAGCCACGAGCACGGCACGGCCCAGGACTTTGAGGTTTGTCGTCAAATACCGCTTCGTCAAGGACTGCTCCCCTGGAGTAACGATTGGCAGATCGGCCATTGCAATTCGTGCCCGCTTCGGTAAACCAGCTTCGGCTATCATGCAACATGATCATGGGCGCTTGCCCCTGATTTCGAGAAAGCCAGCCGGCCTCTGTGATGATTTTTGGACTGTTCAAGAAAAAAAGCGGCAATATTGCGATTGTGAAGCGCCAATATGCGGCACTGACCGCGGCGGCGCGCCAACCGTTTCTCTATACCGACCTCGATGTGCCCGACACGGTCATGGGGCGCTTCGAGATGTTGTCGGCGATTCTGATCCTTTATTTCCGCCGCACGCGCAGCTCGGCGCGAGCCGGCCAGGAGATCGCGCAGGAGATTGTCGACGCCTTCTTCGAGGATGTCGACCATTCCATCCGCGAGCTCGGCGTCGGCGACATGAGCGTGCCGAAGAAGATGAAGAAACTTGCCGGCATGTTCTACGGCCGCCTCGAATCCTACGCGGCGGCCCTTGAAGGACGCGACGCCGGCGCACTGGCGGCCGCATTGCGGCGCAAT
This sequence comes from Sinorhizobium sp. P24N7, assembly GCF_042436655.1. Taxonomy (NCBI): domain Bacteria; kingdom Pseudomonadati; phylum Pseudomonadota; class Alphaproteobacteria; order Hyphomicrobiales; family Rhizobiaceae; genus Sinorhizobium; species Sinorhizobium sp. P24N7. The sequence continues at coordinate 7,324 of NZ_JBHMIW010000027.1, forward strand.
TTTCACGCCGACGTAGAGGACGCGCCGTCCATGCGGGGCCTCGCCTCCTACCTCCTTGCGGTCGAGTCCGTACTCTCGGATACCACGGAAGAGGCCGTCGAGACGGGTCAGTTGCGCATCCCCCCGGCCGGAACGTAAAAGCGCCGCGATCGTTCGTCGATCAAATGGCAGCGCGCCGACCGCCGCCCTGCAGCGGTGCCGGCGCGAGGAAGGACCTGAACATGAAGCAAGAGAGCAAACCGGCATTCTCCTACCCGGTGAAGGTGGGGCATATTTCGGCAAATCCTGTGACCGTGCATATGTCGGCGAACGATGCCGAACTGCGGGCTCTTGCCGAGCTTTGGCGCGTGGAAGGCGTCTCTTCCCTTGCCGCCGACCTGCAGATTGCGCGCTGGAAAAAGGACGGTGTGAAGATCAAGGGCGAGGTTCGTGCGCATATCGTCCAGTCCTGCGTCGTGACGCTCGAGCCGGTCGAGTCTGATATCCGGGAACCGGTGGATGCGATCCTCGTACCCGAGGGATCACGTCTCGCGCGGCAGGCCGACGTCGACGGCGGCGAGATGATCGTCGATCCGGACGGACCCGACCTGCCAGATACCTTCACAGGCGATACGATCGATGCCGGCGTGGTCGTCAGCGAGCACGTCGCGCTCGCCATCGATCCCTATCCGCGCAAGCCGGGCGCCGCTTTCGGCGAACGCATCGAAAGCTCCGCCGCGGACGACGAACGGCCGAACCCGTTCGCGGTGCTGAAGGACTGGAAAAAGGATTGAAACGGCTGAGCCCCGGCTTACAATTCGGTTGTCACGCCGACGAAAAGCAGTATTTTGGCCCGACTCCAGCCAAGGGGGCCGCTACGCCGAGACATTGCATGCCGGCCCCACTTCAGAAGGAACATGGATCGCCGCCGCTTGATGCTTGAGGGGCGAAACATGTTGCGTGGCGGGAAAAAAGGATAAGACACGCGTGGTCAGAATTTCACTTGACGTGATGGGAGGCGACTATGGTCCTGAAGTCGTCATCCCGGGCGCAGCGAGAGCGCTCGAACGTCACCCGGACATAAAGTTCGTTCTTTTTGGCCAGGAAGCGCGGTGCGTGGAACTGCTCGCCAAGCACCCGAAGCTCAAGGCGAGCAGCACGTTCCATGATTGCGAGATTGCCGTCGGCATGGACGAAAAGCCGAGCCAGGCGCTTCGGCGCGGACGCGGCAAATCGAGCATGTGGAAGGCTATCGACGCGATCAACGCCGGCGAAGCGGATGTGGTCGTCTCGGCCGGGAACACCGGCGCCCTGATGGCGATGTCGGTTTTCTGTCTGAGGACGATGCAGGGCATTCAGCGGCCGGCGATCGCCGCCATCTGGCCGACGCTGAAGGGCGAAAGCATCGTTCTCGACGTCGGCGCTACGATCGGCGCGGACGCGCAGCAACTCATGGATTTCGCCCTGATGGGCGGCGCAATGGCCCGGGCGCTCTTCGAAGTTGAGCGTCCTTCCGTCGGCCTTCTAAATGTCGGCGTGGAGGAGATCAAGGGCCAGGAAGAGGTAAAGGAGGCCGGGCGCCTGATCCGTGAGGCCGACGTCGAGGGGATCGAATATTACGGCTTCGTCGAAGGCGACGATATCGGCCGCGGCACCGTCGATGTCGTGGTGACCGAGGGCTTTTCCGGTAATATCGCGCTGAAGGCAGCAGAGGGGACGGCGCGTCAGATCGCCGAATATCTGCGCGCCGCGATGTCGCGCACGCTTCTTGCAAGGGTCGGCTATGTCTTCGCCAAGGGAGCCTTCGACCGGCTCCGCGAGAAGATGGATCCGCGAAAGGTCAATGGCGGGGTTTTCCTCGGTCTCAACGGCATCGTTATCAAGAGCCATGGTGGCGCGGATGCCGAGGGCTTCGCCGCGGCCATCGACGTCGGATACGATATGGTGAAGAACGGCCTGAAGGCGAAGATCGAGACCGATCTGGCACGGTATCATGGCGCCCAGCCGTCCGAAGCCCTTCCGCGGGCATGAATGATGAGGTTTGAGTAGATGATCCGTTCTGTCGTGCGCGGCTTCGGGGCAGCACTGCCGAAGCGAGTGATGACCAATAAGGAAATCGAATCCAAGGTCGACACGTCCGACGAATGGATCGTGCAGCGGACCGGCATCCGCCAGCGCTATATCGCAGGCGAGGAGGAGACGAGCGCCTCTCTCGGCGAGGCGGCGGCGCGTGCGGCGCTCGCGAGAGCCGAGCTGACGCCCGACGACATCGACCTGATCATCGTCGCGACCTCCACTCCGGACAACACCTTCCCTGCAACCGCGGTGAACATCCAGAACCGCCTCGGCATGCGGCACGGTGCGGCGTTCGATATGCAGGCGGTCTGTTCCGGCTTCGTCTACGCGGTCGCGACGGCTGACGCCTATATTCGCGGCGGTCTCTCCAAACGCGCGCTGGTCATTGGCGCTGAGACCTTCTCGCGACTTCTGGACTGGACCGACCGGACGACCTGTGTGCTCTTCGGCGACGGCGCCGGTGCGATCGTCCTGGAGGCGCAGGAGGGGGCCGGCACGAAGGCTGATCGAGGCGTTCTGACGGCGCAATTGCGCTCTGACGGCGCCCACCGCGACAAGCTCTATGTCGACGGCGGGCCGTCCACGACGGGCACCGTCGGCCATCTCCGGATGGAAGGGCGCGAGGTCTTCAAGCATGCGGTCGGCATGATCACCGACGTGATCGAGGCGGCTTTCGAGGCAACCGGGACCACCGCCGACGACATCGATTGGCTGGTTCCGCACCAGGCCAACCGCCGCATTATCGACGGCTCGGCCAAGAAGCTCGGCATCCCTCTCGAAAAGGTTGTGGTTACCGTCGATCTGCATGGCAACACCTCCGCGGCGTCGATTCCGCTTGCCCTTGATGCCGCCGCCTCCGACGGCCGGATCAAGAAGGGTGATCTCGTAATGCTCGAAGCGATGGGCGGGGGCTTCACCTGGGGCTCCGTTCTTCTACGCTGGTAAGAAAATAATGAATTACGGCAGGTGCTTGACCGGAAAAGACAAGGGCAATAGTCTTCAATCGCTGATCGGCATGCCAGACATCGGTGGGGGAAGATGAGCGGAAAAACAGTAACGCGGGCAGACTTGGCTGAATCGGTTTTTCGCAAGGTGGGTCTGTCTCGCACGGAGTCCGCCGAACTCGTGGAAACTGTCATCGACGAGATCTGCAACGCAATCGTGCGTGGCGAGAGCGTGAAGCTGTCTTCTTTCGCAACGTTCCAGGTGCGCGACAAGAACGAGCGCATTGGCCGGAACCCGAAAACCGGCGAGGAAGTGCCGATTTCTCCGCGCCGGGTGATGACCTTCAAGGCTTCGAATGTCCTGAAGCAGCGGGTCCTGAAGGCGCATCTGAGCCGCAAGTCCAAGTTGAAACCGTCCAACCCGGCCGGCTGAAGCGCCGTCGACCACCACAAATGTGGTTGAAAACCCATCCATAAGCCATTGAAATAGGCATGATTCGTGTAATCATCGCCTGACGATCCGTGCGTCGCGTAGCCGTTCTTGCGCGGCGAGCAAGCGCCGCCCGAAGCATTGCCGGGAAAGTGCTTAGCGCTTTTCCGTACGGAAGTGCGGAGCTTCAAGGACTTAGAGGGTTTCAGTCTTTCCATGAAAAACTGAAAGCGCTGGTCCTAGCGGCGATTTGGATGGCGGATACGCAGACAGAGGACGTAAACACGTCGCAGGAATCGGTTCAGATCCCGACGCGCCTTATGGAGATGGGGACCACATGGAGAAAAGCCCGGATGCTTTCCGCACCATCAGCGAGGTTGCGGACGAACTCGATCTCCCCCAACACGTGCTTCGTTTCTGGGAAACCCGGTTCCAGCAGATCAAGCCGATGAAGCGCGGTGGCGGGCGCCGCTATTATCGCCCCGAGGATGTCGACCTGCTCAAGGGCATCCGCCACCTCCTCTACGATCACGGCTATACGATCAAGGGTGTGCAGAAGCTTTTGAAAGCCAACGGCAACAAATTCGTCGCCGCCATCGCGAGCGGGGATCTTGCGACCGTCGAGGCGCTTGCCGCTTCCAGCAACGAAGAGCCGGCGCCGCCCAAGGCGGGCGTGGCGGAGGAGGACCAGATCGTCGGCCGTCCGAAGGCACCGGCGAGCCGGCGTTTCTTCTCTTTCGGCACCGGAGGCGACGATGCAGAGATAACCGTCGGCAAGACGTCAGTCGGCAAGGAAGACAGGGCGCTGCTGCAGGAAGCGCTCTACGACCTCCTCGAATGCAAGCGTCTGCTCGATCAGGTTCGGTAGTAGGGAAGACACGGGAAGGGGGCCTCGAAAGCAGTGCCGAGGCCCAACTCGGTCGTGATCAACTTATTCGGCCGCTTCTTCCGTCGACTGCTGTGCATTCTTCTGTTTCAGGAGGAGATCGTCAGAGGTCGACTGCTCGGCCTTTGCCACGCTCGCGGTCGTGATCTCCTTGTCGACTTTGTCGATCGATGCCGTGGTATTGGAATGGCCCAGGCAATCGGCTGACGCTGCCGTCGCCGATAAAGCGAAGGCGGCTGCAAGTACGAGGATGCTCTTCATCGGGCTTCTCCTGTGGTTTGCAGGCGCAGTTTATCCAGCACGGGACATCGATCCAAATCACAAAACTGTTGTCTTGCCGCTTCCGCTACAGTCGGCGGCCTCCTGTGATGGGCGAGCTCCATTTTCCCCCTTGCGCCGGGCGTGTGTTCCGACTAATGAGAGCGGGCTTGTAACCAAGCGGGTCGGAGCGTAGCGCAGCCCGGTAGCGCACTTGACTGGGGGTCAAGGGGTCGTGGGTTCGAATCCCGCCGCTCCGACCATTTCCGCTTTAGTTTCAACGCGATACGATGGGCGCCCTTGCGCAATCCTGGATCTTGGCTTTCGCCCTGATTCGTTTCCACTGCATCTTGAGCCCGCTATAGGTGATCGGATACCGGTTGCCCTTCTTCCTCCCCATCTCCTTCGAGACGGCGCTCGGTTGCGGCGTTGATCGAGCTGTGCCAGCGTGTGCTCAAAGTTGCCCGGAAGTGGCAGCATCCTCGGGGCGAGGGAGGAGATGAGGACGCTGCCGCTCCGTCCGGAGACGGGCTTTAACGGTCAGCCGCAAAGATGGTTCCGACTGGCGCTTTGTGTTTTTGCTTCGGGGAGAGTAAGTCCGCTTGCTCTCACTCTGTCATCGATGTGACAACCACCTTCTGCCGAGATACTCCAAGGCCTTCAGGCGACTGTGATCGGCTCCGCGGGTCACTCCAACTGACTTCCGCCGCTGCGCCATCGTTTTCTTTGGAGTGTCAGAATCCTTGTTCTCGTCGCGTGAGGCACTTTGCTCCGGCAACGCGTAGTCGTCTCTGTCTTGCATCAATCAATTCCTAATGCGCTGGGGAGTGGGAGCCTCAGAGCTGCGGAGAAGGGACAATCTTTACAGCTCTGAGGTCATCACTCACCCAAGCGGCTGGGGGCCGCTCGACGGTGACAACTCCAATTCGGTCTGAAAGGTTTCGCTCGGCCGCCTGGCTAAGACCTTTGCCATCGATACACCCGACCAAGGTCCGATATGCCGTCGGCGGGAAGCGCTGGCACGGCTATCGGAACATCGCCCTCGGGCCATGGGGCGAGTGCCATTCCCGGCCTTGAAAAGCGTGAGCCCCGGCACCGGCAAAACAGGCGCTTTCCCTTGATTCCTGTTCCGCTGAGAGTACAATATCTCCAAGCGACGTTCGAAGCGGTTCCCTTGAATGGAACAGGGCAAATGCGCCCCAGCTAGAAGATGACACGTCGCGACCGGAGCTGCAGCAAGTCCCCCGCTGCAGCTCTATTTGTGTCAGGCCATCTTTCGGTTTGGAGGAGCGGGTTGCCGCCGTCGCCTCGATCATCGTCCGGCCACCAACCCTGCCGATCGTCACCGAGTCCCTCTTGCGCCTGCCCGGTGCGTCGTAGGACGCCTAGATGCTCCTGTTCGCCACTGAAAGCTCGCATCGCCATTTTTTGACACTAAGAGCTGGGTGCTGTCCCGACCAGTTGCTGACATACATTGCGGAGCGGAACGTGCACTGCATCAACGTTTCCTGGATCTCCAGGTGCAGGCGCTCCTCACGGCATTTTTCGGGCGCCGAAATAAGGCACACCGTTAGTACCAGTGTTACCGGTCCCATGATTGCCCCCATCCAATATAAATAGAATTATAAATGCCTAATAAAGTGTAATGGAATGTACTGAACGTCTGTGGCCAAATCTGGGCTGATTCGATCCTATGGCTGCTGTCGGCGCCGCTGCGCTGCCATTCGCCGATAAACCTCTTCCGTCTCGTCGAGCATGCGTTTCAGTGTAAAACGGTCCCGGCGTGCCGAAGCCGCGCTGGCAAGGCGTCGAAACATATCCGGGTCGGCCGCCGCTATCATCGCTTTTGCAAGCGGTGAGGCGTCCTCGCTGTTCGGAACGACGTAGCCGTTCTCTCCGTGATCGACGGCCGTTCTGGCTCCGCCGACGTCGGAAATGATGATCGGCCGGCCGGCGGCGGCGGCTTCGAGCATCACATAGGACATTGCCTCGTAGCGGCTCGGCATGACGAGGAGATCGAATGCGGGCACCGCCTGAGGGCCCGTAAAGGCCGAGGTCAGATGGATGCGGTTCTGCAAACCGCTTGCGGCGATCGCGGCGCGGACCTCTTCCTCCAATTCTCCCGATCCGACCAGCACAAGGTGACCGTTCCTGATCGCCGTCGCGGCCTTGCCGAAGGCGTTGATGAGACGCTCGGGGGCCTTTTGCGCCGAGAGCCGGCCGATGAAGCCGAAAACGAAGGCGTCAGGTGGAATGCCGAAGCTGGCGCGCACCGTCTGCGCCTTGCCGGTCGAGGGGGTCTCGACGCCGTTGACGATGACGGACATGCCCTGTCTCGAAATGCCGATCGACAGCGCATGGGCGAGTTCGTCACCGGAGACAGTGACGAGGTGATCGGTGTAGAAACGGGCGAGAAGCGCCTCGATGGCTCCGTATATCACCCGGCCGCTGCGGCCGAGCGTCGGATCCATCGTCCTGAAGGCATGCGGCGTGTAGACGCGCGGCACGTGCCTTCCCGGCAGGCGCAGGCGCGTCAGGGCCCCGGCCTTGGAACTGTGCCCGTGAACGACGTCGAAGGGCCCGGCAGTGCGGATGATGCGATTTATGGCGCGAAAGCAGGACCAGTCGGAGGGGGCGGGCGCCCGGCACATGCCGACGGCGTGAATGGCGGGAAGGCCGAGTGCTTGGAGTTCGCGCACGAAACCGTCTTCGGCCCGAACAGGAGAATAGATCGCTTCGACATGATGACCGCGCGCATGCATGCCGCGGCAGAGATCGAGAAAGTGGCGTCCGGACCCGCCGCCGCTGGGTTCCAGTACCTCGAGCAGGCGCAGAGGGGCGTCGAGCGGCTCGCTACCCGTAGTCATGCGGTCGTTCCGGAACGGATCTGCCTTCTATGGCGATATTCCAGCGCGGCGCACCCCCAGAGAATGCCGAGAAGCAGGTAGAAATGGCGCCAGTGGTCGGTGTCGATCACGTTGCCGATGCCGACATGGCCGATAAGCGTGATCCAGGCGATCATCAGATATGGTTGCCACGGCCTCTCGAGCAGCAGAAACCGGAAGCCGAGCGACAGCGTCCAGAGGATGAGCGTGACATAGGCGACGAAGCCGAGCCATCCATAGGATGTCAGGCTCTTCAGAAGCACGTTGTGCTCGTCTTCAGGGAACATGGTGCTGAACACCATGGGGCCGATGCCGAGCGGCTTTTCCATGGCCATCAAAAAGCCGATCCGGTGCCGGTCGAAACGCCCGAGATGTCCGCCGTCATAATCCTGAACGAGCTGCGTGCGGCTCGAGAAGAGAGAGGCAACCTGGTCAGATTGCAGGGCGACCACGAGTGCTGCCACCACGAACAGGGCGCCGGAGAGGGTCAGCACGAGAATCCGGAGGCGGAAGAGACCGCTGCGCTGCTTAAGCAGCATGACGAAGACGAAAGCGACGACGCAGAAGAGGTCGAGAGCCCAGGCCGCCCGCGAGAAGGAGAGGAACACGCCGAGCGTGAGCACCAGCAGCCCGGCGATCTTCAAGGGCGCCCGGCTGATCTGCTGCGTCAGCAGGCCGTGAAGGAGGTAGAGGGTGGGGGCTACGAGAAACGGTCCGAAGACATTCGGGTCCTGAAACGCTCCCTTTGCCCGATCGTACAGCGTGAAGTTCGCCGCACCCGGTATCGCGCCGAAATAGCCGAGGATGCCGAGGAGGGCGGTGATGACTGCGGCTGCCACCCAGGCGTTGAGGATGAGCGGCAGGCGCTGGTAGCTCTCTTCGATGATGGCCGCAAAAAACACCGCCGTGAGGCAGAGGAAGCCGGTAACGGCCATATACATCGGACCGGTCCCAAGGTCGGCCATCACCGTCAGCGACAGGATGCCGCCGATCATGAACAGGGCGAGAAGGACCGTGAGCGGAGCCGTGGCACGGGAGATCCTGAGGCCGAAAAGCGCCCAGAGGCCGATGAGCCCCGCCATGAAGATCTCGTAGGGCGCGGGCTCGGCGATGACGAACCCGGACAGGAAGACGCCGATCGTCACCAGGCAGGAGCCGACGAGCGAAATCGCGGCAAGCTGCGGGCGAAGGATAGCCGGCCGCGATGCGGTGACGGCGGTCAATAGGCGTTTTCCGTATTCAGCAGCCGAAACGGCGTGAGGATGAGAATCTTCAGGTCGAGCAGCAGCGACCAGTTCTCGATATAGTAGAGGTCGAATGCCGTTCGGAACCGGATCTTTTCGTCGTTGTCGATCTCACCGCGCCAGCCGTTGATCTGTGCCCAGCCGGTCACTCCCGGCTTGACGCGGTGGCGGGCAAAATAGCCTTCGACGACATCGGAATAGGTTCGGTCCTTCGTCTGCGCGAGCACGGCGTGGGGACGTGGCCCGACGAGCGAGAGCTCGCCTTTCAGCACATTGAAGAACTGGGGCAATTCGTCGATCGAAGATTTGCGCAGGAAGCGTCCGACGGGGGTTACGCGAGGATCGTTCTTGGTTACGGCGTTGCGCGCGGTCGGGTCGCTCATATGCGTGTACATCGAGCGGAACTTGTAGACCTCTATGGTCTCGTTGTTGAAGCCGTGGCGGTGCTGCTTGAAGATGATCGGACCGGGCGAGGTGACCTTCACCGCGACGGCGGCAGCGAGCATGACGGGCCAGAGCAAAGCGAGCGCCACGAGGCTGAAAAAGATATCGAAGCAGCGCTTGGCGACGGAATCCCAGTCGGCGATCGGCTTGTCGAAGATGTCGAGCATCGGGACCTGCCCGACATGCGAATAGCTGCGTGGGCGGAAACGGAGATTGTTGGCGTGCGCCGCGAGCCGGATGTCGACCGGAAGCACCCACAGCTTTCTGAGGAGTGCGAGGATGCGCTTTTCCGCAGTCAGCGGCAGCGAGATGATCAGCATGTCGATGCGGGCGAGACGGGCGAATTCGACCAGTTCGTCCACCGTCCCGAGTTTCGGATAGCCGGCAATCACATTCGGGGACCGGCGCTCGTCTCGATCGTCGAAGATCCCGCAGATGCGGATATCGTTGTCCGGTTGATGCTCGATCTCCCGGATCAGGTCCTTCGCGGGCTGCCCGCCACCGACGATGACGGCTCGCCGTTCCATGGTGCCGTTTCTCGACCAGTGACGGATCGAATAGGCGATGAATGCGCGCTCCGCGACGAGGAAAAACCCGCCGGCGAGGAACCATGCGCCGATCCAGAACCGCGAATAGAGGTGGCCCGATTTGAGAAAGAAAAGGCCAAGCGCAATCACGCCGAACGCAGCCGTCCAGGCACCGAGGACGCGCGGCGTCATCCTCAGCCAGGCGCGCAGTGCCGGCACCTGGTAGGCGTCGGCGACCTGCATGGCGGCAACGGCGAGCGCCGGCCCCCCGGCGAGGATGAGGAGATAGACCGGCAGTTGCTCCAGCGCCGGCGCGACATATTGTGCATTGATGCCGTAGCCGATGGCAAAAAGTGCGCAGAAGTCGAGAAGCCGGATAAGTCCGGTGATCATCGCCGGTGTGTAGGTGTCCGCACGGAACTGGAGGGCGATCTGCTTCGCCAGCGGGTTGAGCCCCGCATTTCCCCCTGTCCCGTTCTTTTGTTCGGTGGTGGTCTTGCGGATCTCCGAGACCTTCTTGCGAAGCGCTTCGGGGTTGAAGCTCTCTGGCCTGTCAAACTGGTTCATGGTCGCTTTCCGGCGCTGAAGTCCTTCGCCCGGATAGCAGAAAGCCACTAAGAAACGCTTACGTTGTACGCAGCCGCCCCTGCGGCACAAGCGATTCCTCGGTGAGGTCTCGATAAAGCTGCATCACGTGTCTGGTCATCACCGATGCGGCGAAGCGGGATTTGAACCGGTCCGCGTCGGGCATCGTCCGGGCAGCCCAGCCGGCGTCCAGGATGGCGTCTGCCATGAGGCGGGCAAGCGCCCCCGCATCGCCGGGTTGGACGAGCGCCTCGCTATCGGACCCGAGAACCTCCGGGATGCCGCCGACGCGGGTCGCGATTACGGGCTTTCCGGCGGCGAGCGCTTCCAGAAGGATATAGGGCATGGATTCTGCGCGGGAGGGAATGACGACCTTGCGGGCCAGAGCGAAAGCCTCGCGCGCCCTCATTGCCGGCAGCAGCCGGACGCGATCGGCGAGACCCATGCGCAGGGTCATTTCTTCGTATTGCCGCTGCTGCGGGCCATCTCCGACCATCAAGGCGGAAAGCCTGCGGCCGGCGATCTCTTCGGCTGCGGCAAATCCTTCGATAAAAAGATCGGGACCCTTCAGGTCCCGCATCATGCCGATATAGAGGAAATCGACAGCGCCCGGGCCCGTCTCGACCGGTTCGAATTCCGCATCGTCGATGCCGTTATAGATCAGCTCGTTGCGCGCCAGTGGAGGGCCGACCCTGGCGCCGTAGGTGCGGCGTTCGTATTCACAGACGAAGACGAGGGCGTCGGTCAGGCGTTCCTGCAGGCGCTCGACGCGCAGAATGAGCGAACCAGCCAGGGACCGGCGCTCGAAGTGAAGGCTGCCCCCATGGGGCGAATAGAGGCGGGCTACGCGATACTTGTTGACCCGCAGGGCTGAACCGACGATGCGCGCCATCACGCCGCCCTTGGCGCCGTGGCCGTGCAATACATCCGGTTGCAAACTTCTGATTTCCTTGTAGCCGCGCCAAAGCGCCGCGGCGTCCGATGCCCCGATCGAACGATGGATTGGAACACGGATGATGCCGAGCGCCAGATGCGGGCGAACCTCTTCGAAGAGCGCGTCCTCGTGGGCCCCGCCGGTGGTGCTGTCGCAAAGGATTCCGACCTGATGTCCGGCGTCCGCATGCGCTTCGGCAAGGTCGCGCACGTGCCGGAATATGCCGCCGACCGGGGATCTGAAGCAATGCAGAATGCGCAAGGGGCGTTCGCTCATGGCGATCAGAACAGTCGTTCGCGTATATAGACGGTGTCGCCGGCGAGAACCGGGTCGGTTACCGGAACGCGTCCGGTGATGATGCGGCCGTTGATCTTGCGGGTGATGTCGGCGGTCGCCTGGTTGGCGCGTGGCGTGAAGCCGCCTGCGACGGCGATCGCATTCTGTACCGTCATCCCCGGAACGTAGGCGTATTGGCCGGCCTGTCCCACTTCGCCCATGATGAACACGGAGCGGTAGCGGTCGACCTCGATCGTGACGTCCGGATCCTTGAGGAAGCCCTGGCGGAGCTTCGCCGCGATCATCCCCTCCAGTTCCGGAAGCGTATGCCCGCGCGACGGAACGGCCCCGATCAGCGGGAAGGCGACATAGCCGGCCTGATCGACCGTGTAGCTGCCGCTGAGGCTTGCCTGTTCGAAGACGTTGATGCGCAGGCGATCGCCGCTGTCCAGCCGATAGGGCTGAACCGTGGCCTGGCTGAAGCCCTTGGGGGCGGGCTGGTAGTTCGTGCAACCGCCGACGAGCGCCGACAGGATCGCGACGGCGAAGACGCTTGTTCTCTTGTTGGCTGCGGTCGACATGCGGTCAGGGGCTCCGGAAACGATCACCGTTGGCCGATGTTATCGATCCGTTAGGGTTAATGGCCGGTAAATCCACCACGAGAATTTCCCGCATCGAATGCCCTTCTCGTCATGGCGCATGCCACCCTCTGGTTGCAGCGGAAATTAACCCTTGGGTTACCATGTTCGTTTACCTTCCCGCCAAACGAGAAAGCTTTGGAGTGCAGGCATGTCGGGCATCGGCGGACAGCAGGATGTGGATATCGATCTCGGCGGGCTTTTTCGCGCCATCTGGCAACGCCGCGTGCGGGTGCTGCTCGCCACGGTCGGGGCCGCTGCCGTCGCCTTCGCGGCTGCCAAGATGGTCGATCCCGATTACGAGGGCGAAACGCGCGTTCTGATAGAGTCGCGTGAGCCCGAGTTCAGCGGCACCAATCAAGTTTCGCAGAATGGCTCCGACCGGATGTTTGACGAGTCGGGCATCCTCAGCCAGGTGCAGGTCCTGCGTTCGGCGGACCTTATCAAGCAGGTCGCGCGCAACATGAAGCTTCACGAACTCGACGAGTTCGATCCCTCGGCACGGCCTTCTGCCGCGTCCGATCTCCTGGTGATGCTGGGTCTGAAGAAGAATCCTCTCGATTTGCCGCCGGAAGAACGGGTGCTGAAGGAGTTCGAAGAGAAGCTGCAGGTCTATCAGGTCGAAAAATCGCGTGTGATCGCCATCGCCTTCACCTCGAAGGACCCGAAGCTCGCAGCCGCCATTCCGAACGAAATGGCCAATGTCTATCTTTCGTTGCAGAGCGGAGCCAAGCTCGACTCGAACTCCGAGGCGAGCCGCTGGCTTGAGCCGGAGATCGCCAACCTGCGCGAGAAGGTGCGCGAGGCGGAGGCGAAGGTCGCAGGTTACCGCGCCGAGTCGGGCCTGCTTCCGACCGGCGAGACGCAGAATTTTGCCACGCGCCAGCTTACCGACATTTCGACGGAGCTTGCACGGGTGCGGTCGGAGCGGGCGAACACGGCTGCGCGCGCCGAGGGAATGCGGACGGCGCTCGCCGACGGCCGTCCGGCGGACACGCTTGCCGACATCGTCGGTTCGCCGATGATTCAGCGTCTCAAGGAGAACCGCGCCAACGTCCAGGCGCAGATCGCCGACCTGTCGACGACACTGCTCGACGGCCATCCGCGGTTGAAGGGGCTCAAATCCCAGCTCGAAGGGATCGAAGGGCAGATCCGGTCGGAGACGCGGAAGATTCTTGCGAGCCTCGAAAATGAGGCGAAGGTCGGGCAACTGCGCGAGCAGCAGCTCGTTCAGCAAATGAACACGCTCAAGGCGCAATCGGCGCAGGCGGGCGAGGAGGAGGTCGGGCTCCGCGCGCTCGAGCGCGAGGCGACGGCGCAGCGCCAACTGCTCGAAACCTATCTCGCCCGATACCGCGAGGCGACGTCGCGTACAGTTGCGAACGCAACTCCGGCCGATGCACGCGTGATTTCGCGCGCCGTGGTCCCGACCGCCCAGAGCTTTCCGAAGGTGCTGCCGATCACGATCGTCGCTGCCTTTGCAAGCCTCCTGGTCAGTTGCGTCGTCGTCATGCTTGGCGAACTTTTCAGCGGCCGGGCGCTAAGGCCGGTCTCGCTCCCCGAAGCACCGGCCGCGGGTCAGCCCGCAGAAATGCCTTCAGTCGCTGGCGTGATCGAAGAAATTCCCGCACCTGTCCTCGTCGCGGCGGAACCTGCGCCTGAGGAGAACGGCGGCGATGGAAATGCGGCATCGAAGCACGATTTTTCGATCGAGTCGGTGGCCGAACATCTTCGTGCCAATGGCGTGCGGATTGCGGTCTCGGTATCGCCGGGCGGCGACGAGGGATCGACGGCCACCGTGATGCTGGCGCGCGTTCTGGCCGAGGACGAGCAGAAGGTCGTGCTGATCGACCTTTCCGGTTCGGCCTGTCCGACGCGGCTCATGGCACAATCGCAGGACCTTGCCGGGGTTACGAATCTGCTCATGGGCGAAGTCGCCTTCTCCGAGTCGATTCACTCGGACAGGTTGTCCCAAGCACATATCATACCCCATGGCGACGCCGATCCTCATGCGGCGATGCGCGGCATCGACCGGCTGCAGATCATCATCGACGCGCTCGCCAACGCCTACGATCTCGTCCTGATCGAATGCGGGTCGGCCGATGCGGAGGCCGTCGCCAAGGTGGCACGGCACGAGGGCACCGAGATCATTCTGTCGGCACCGTCGATCAGCGACGACCAGATCGTCGAGATGCTGTTGAGTTTCGGGGAAGCCGGATATCGCGACGTCGTGCTGATGACCGGGAAGGGGCAGGACGGCCCCGATTTTCCCGACCGCCGCGCTGCATAACGTCACGGTTCATCCGCGCTTGCAGCCGATGTCTGCCGCCGCTGCCGCTGCCGTTGAATGAAGGCATAAAGCGTTTCGTTGGCCTTGACCAACCGTTTCGCCCCGGCGATCGCCCGGAAACCGCCGGCGGCCAGCCGACCGCGGAACGTAAGGGGCAGAACGATGTCGCGCAACGGGGTTTCCACCGTGCACCACGACCGCTTGTAAGGCTGGTCGCCGATGCCGAAGTCGAAGACGGCGACGCCTTCCGCGCAGAGGCGCTCGATCATTCTGTAGAACAGCAACTCGCCCGGGCTGGCGTCCGCGGCGATTTCCTCGTCGATCGAACCGAACTGGCAGATGACGTGGTCGCCCTTACGCGAGAGACCGGCGACCGCGAGAATTCGGCCGGCATATTCGCCCCTCAGTCTTATCGCATTGAGTTCGAGGAGGGGCTCGGGCGCCCCGGCATCGATCAGCGCATGGAAAAAGGCGCGCGTCTCGGCATCACGAAAGGCATCCGGCAGGCCGAGTGTCTCGAAGCGGGCGGCTTTCTGGCGGAAGAAAGTCTCGAGCAGGGCGTGGGCCTCCTGCGTTTCGCGAGCGATAACATAATCATAGCCGCCAATCTCGGCGAGGCGCCTTTCGGATATGCGCATCTTCTTGCGCCGCCGCTTGGCATTGATCTGGGCGAGTGTGTGCTCGATCGTGCCGAGAAGCGGCAACTGGAAGGAGGCGTTCGGGTTCTCGATGCCGGCCAGAGCGGCGAGGGGGTGCGGCGCGCCGCGCCAGATCTGCGGCGTCCGGTCGAACACGATCACGTCCGCGAAACGGCGGAGCTGGCGACCGATGCCGCCGGTGAGCGCTGCCGTGAGCTCCGCAGCGGGCGCATTGTCGATGCCGGGGCCGAACAGGCCGGTGTTGAGATTGCTGTGCTCCGAGCCGACCAGGCGCGCCGCGCGGAAAAGCCGGCCGCGTTCGATCTCGAACGGGAGGAGAAAAAGCGGCTCCCTGCCAGCCGCACCACGAACGATCAGCAGTTCGCTGCCATGCGTCTTTGTCCACGCCGCACACCAGTCGAAGCTCTGGTGCAGCGAATTGCCGCTGCTTCCGTCAAGAACGCGCCATTCCGCTTCGATCTCGTCCATGTCCGCGTGGACGGAGATGGTGATCCGGCCGGCACCGCTGCCTTCACGGGCGACGCTCCCGGCCGAAAGATACCGCCCGGCGCTGGCTTCCGGCGAAAGGGTGAAATCGGAACTTGCCATCATTGTCGATCCGCATGCGTGATGCAGCCATTGAAACGGGAATTCTGATAGATCTGATTAATCCGGCAGGCACGCGCGTGCCCGGCAGACAACAGGGTTAGGGGAATATGAAGCCGGAACAGGCGGCCGCTGGAAATGCAGGCAAGGCGGCCGGTAGAATTCAGTCGAGGAACCCGGTCGCGAGCGCCGTTGCCCATTCGGCGCGGCCGCGTTCGGCCGCGAGGAGCGACGCCGCCATGTGATCGTAGCCGACACAGCGGAAGGTGACGTTCCAGTCGCCGGATGCCATCTCGACGATGGCGTAGCGGGCATCCGGCGAACCGGTTTCGACCTTGTGCGCGACTGGCCGGTCGTCGCCATAGGCCGGGCATCCGACACTGCCCGGATTGACCAGGAGCCGCCCGCCCGAAAGCCGCAGGGCACGTTGAACATGCGTGTGGCCGCAGAGGATTACGGGGTGCTCGATGTCGTCGGCAAAGCGCTCGATCTCCGCGCGCCGCGCCATGTGAACGATGCCGTCGCCCGTCAGCGCTTCCATCCAATAGGCCTCGTCGCTCGTCGGCGTGCCATGGCAGAGAAAGAGAGCGTCCCGATAGACGAGGGTCGCCGGCAGAGCGGCCAGCCAGTCGAGGTGGCGCTCATCGAGTTCTTCATGGGCGGAGCGGTCGGACAATCCCATGCGGGCAGGGTCGAGCGTGAGAAGATAGCGGTCGTGATTGCCGCGTATCGCAGCGGTACGGCGGCCGATCAGGATCTCCGCTGTCCGCGCGGCATTCAGCGGGCCGCTCAGATGATCGCCAAGATTGACGATCTCGTCGATGCCCTGTGCGTCGATGTCGGCAAGCACGGCCTCGAGCGCGAGGTCGTTGCCGTGAACATCCGAAATCACCGCGATTCTCATGCCCGGAAACCTCAGTGATCGGCGGCGGGTTTTTCCATCCATTTGATGATCAGCATGGCGGGAAGGACCCACAGCAGGCCGGTGAAGAAGAAATAAAGCAGATGCACCCACCAGGGAGACGCGCCGAGCAGCAGGGAAGCGAAGGTAACGGCCGCAAGTGCGTAGACGACGACGAGGATGATGAGCAGGACGGTACCGATCAGTTTTCGGAGGCGTACGGGCATTTTTCGATCTTTCGGTGGCGGCAGCGTTGGCACTCGGGCGGCCCGCGACGGCATGCCGCAAAGGGTTCGGCCTTGTTTTGCACGGCACTCTGGTGCAAATCAACGGCTTTGAGACCGTCCTGACCGGCAATGCCGGCATAGCGGTACCGTTTCCGCGACAGATGAGGAAGTGCCATGGCCCACGCCGAATTGGCAACAGAACAGATGCTGCTCAAAGAGATCGGCAGAACCGAGCGCAACCGCCGGCAGATCCGCGGCTGGCTTGCCGCCGTTCTCTTCGCTCTGTTTGCGCTGGTGCTCGTCGGAGGGGCTACGCGACTGACCGAATCCGGCTTGTCGATCACCGAGTGGAAACCCGTCCACGGCGTCATACCGCCGCTCTCCGCGGAGGAATGGGAGGAGGAATTCCGCCTCTACCAGCGCATTCCGCAATATGAGCAGATCAACAAAGGCATGACGGTCGACGAGTTCAAGACCATCTTCTGGTGGGAGTGGGCGCACCGGCTGCTCGCGCGCGGCATCGGCGTGATCTTCGCTCTGCCGCTCTTCTTCTTCTGGATCACGGGGCGGATAGAGCGGCGTCTGCGGCTGCCGCTTCTCGGAATCCTGGCGCTCGGCGGTTTTCAGGGATTCATCGGCTGGTGGATGGTATCCTCCGGTCTGGCGGAGCGGACCGCAGTCAGCCAGTACCGGCTTGCCACGCATCTGACCATCGCCTGCCTGATCTTTGCCGCCTGCATGTGGATTTACCGGGGGCTGTGTCCGCATTCCGACGACGCGCATCCGACGAAAAGGTCGCAAGGCATGGCGGCGGCCATCGCGACCATGAGCCTCTTCCAGATCTATCTGGGCGCGATCGTCGCGGGTCTCGATGCGGGTCTGAGCTACAACACCTGGCCGCTGATGGACGGGGCGATCGTGCCGGGCGGTCTGTTCGTGCAGCAGCCCGCCTGGATCAATCTCTTCGAAAATCCGAAGACGGTGCAGTTCGTCCACCGTCTCGGCGCCTATCTGCTGTTCGCATTGGCGCTTTGGCACATGATCGCGTCCCTCCGCGCCGCGCCGGAGACGACACATGCCCGCCGCTCGGTACTCCTCTTCGCGCTGGTGACGGTGCAGGCGGCAATCGGCATCACGACGTTGCTTCTGCAGGTACCGATCGGCTGGGGCGTGCTGCATCAGGGCGGCGCCCTCGTCGTGCTCGGCTTCGCGATCGCCCATTGGCGCGGTTTCGTCGGCACCTATCCGACAGACACGGCGATAGAAATGCGCGACTGATTTGCCTGCGATCGAACGAACGAAAACCCCGGCAGGAACGCTGCCGGGGTTTTCGTCTCGACTCGCCGTGTCAGGCGGACAGCATCAGGTCCATGTTCTGGACGGCGGCGCCCGAGGCGCCCTTGCCGAGATTGTCGAGCAGCGCGACCAGATTGACATGCGCTCCACCCTGGGTACCGAAAACGAAAAGCTTCATGGCGTCGCTGCCGGCGAGCTCCGTCGCATCGATCCGGGCGAGCTTGGCGCTCTCCTCAAGCGGCACGACGTCAACGATCGACTGTCCTGCATAATGGTCGACGAGGGCCCGATGGATCGTTTCCAGCGTTGCACCGGCTGCCAGGTCCTCGAGATAAAGCGGCACCTGCACGATCATCCCCTGCGCGAACTTGCCGACGGAAGGGCTGAAGACCGGCGCGCGCTCGAGAAGCCCGTGCATCTTCATTTCCGGCACGTGCTTGTGCTTCAGCGTAAGCCCGTAGAGGAAATGCGGCGCGTCGATGTGGTCCGGATTCTTGTCGTCCTCCATCTGCGCGATCATCTGCTTGCCGCCGCCGGTATAGCCGGAAACCGCATTGACGGTGACGGGATAGCCGTCCGGCAGGATACCCGCCTGGCGCAGAGGGCGAATCAGGGCGATCGCTCCAGTCGGGTAGCAGCCGGGATTGGCGACATGGCGCGCGTCGCGGATCCGCTGGGGCTGCGCCTTGTCCATCTCGGCAAAGCCATAGGCCCAGTCGGGCGCGACGCGATGCGCGGTCGACGTATCAATGATGCGGACGCGATTGTTTCCGGCAACCATGGCAACGGCCTCCCGCGAGGCGTCGTCCGGCAGGCATAGGATGGCGATATCGGCGCTGTTCAGGAGATCCTCGCGCATCGCTGCATTGCGTCGCTCCGCTTCCGGAATGGACAGGAGTTCGAGATCCGTACGGCCGGCCATGCGCACACGGATCTGCAGGCCCGTCGTGCCGTGTTCGCCATCGATAAAGATCTTCGGTGTCATGATTTTCCTGCTCCTGCAGTCCGTTAGCGGCGTTTCCGGAATCAGTCTGGCATAAAATTGAATCAATTTCTTGGGCGCGCGCCGCCGCTTCGATCAGCCGCGCCTCTCCGCCAGCCACTCGGCACGCAGGCCCAGCATATACATGGCGATGGTCGAGCCAGCAATGGCGGTGAGGTCCGCGTGGTCGTAGGCAGGCGCCACCTCGACCACGTCGCTTCCGGCGATATGAAGCGCGCCGAGTTTGCGCAGGACCGATAGTATCTTGGCGCTTGACGGGCCGCCGGCCACGGGGGTGCCGGTGCCGGGCGCAAAGGCCGGGTCAAGGCAATCTATATCGAAGGTCAGATAGGCGGGGCGGCTGTCGACATGGCGGATGATGGTATCGGCGATCTCCTCGGCGCGCATCTCCTCGAGCTCGTCGCCGTAGACCATCCGAAGGCCGCAATCCTCCGGAGCATGCGTCCGGATGCCGATCTGGATCGAGCGTTCCACGTCGATCAGTCCCTCGCGTGCCGCGCGGCCGACGAAAGAGCCATGATCGATGCGGCCTTTCTCGTCCGGCCAGGTGTCCTGATGGGCGTCGAACTGGACGAGGGCGAGGGGTCCGTGCAGGGCTGCATGGGCCCTGAGGATCGGATAGGTGACGAAGTGGTCGCCGCCGAGCGTCAGCAGGTAGGCGCCGGACTTCAGGATTTTCGACGCCTCGCGCTCGATCGTCTGGGGAGTCTTCGCATGGTTGCCGTAGTCGAGCAGGCAATCGCCGTAATCGATCGTCGCCATGTCGGCAAACAGGTCGCGCTGGAACGGATATTGCGGATCGTTGTCGAAGATCGCCGATGCGCGTCGGATCGCCTGTGGCCCGAAGCGCGCGCCGGGGCGGTTCGACGTGGCCGCATCGAACGGGATTCCCCAGACGACCGCCTCCACACCCTTGAGCTCTTTGGTGTATTTCCGCCGCATGAAGGAAAGGATGCCGGCATGCGTCGGATCGGAGGCCGCCGCCGTCAGTGATTTTGCAGTGATCGCGTGGTCGATCGACTTGTTGGCCATGCTGTTCTCCCGACAGATGTGCGGACGTTGGCCAATCGATCGGGGCAAGGCAAGAGCCCGGCGTCAAAATCATGTGCACGGGGACGCTATGGATGCACATGAAAAAAGGCCGGGACGAGCCCGGCCTTCGAAAGTGCAGTCTGCCAGCGATTAGCGCTTGGAGAACTGGAACGAACGACGTGCCTTGGCACGACCGTACTTCTTGCGCTCGACCACGCGGCTGTCGCGGGTGAGGAAGCCGCCGCGCTTCAGAACGGGGCGCAGGCCCGGTTCGAAGTAGGTGAGGGCCTTGGAAATGCCGTGACGAACGGCGCCGGCCTGGCCGGAAAGGCCGCCGCCGGCAACGGTCGCGTCGATGTCGAACTGGCCGTCACGGGCTGCCGCGACGACCGGCTGCTGCAGGATCATCTGCAGAACCGGACGGGCGAAGTAGTCCGAGAAAGGCTTGCCGTTGATGGTGATCTTGCCGGAACCGGCCTTGATCCAAACGCGGGCGACGGCGTCCTTGCGCTTGCCGGTCGCATAGGAGCGGCCCTGGGCGTCGACTTTCTTGACGTGAACCGGAGCAGCCGGTTCCGCGGTCGTGGCGATTTCCTTGAGAGCGGAAAGGTCAGCCATTATCAGGCGCTCCTTGTGTTCTTGCTGTTCAGCTTGGCGACGTCGAGGACGGCCGGCTGCTGTGCTTCATGCGGGTGGTTCGAACCGGCGTAGACACGCAGGTTCTTCATCTGGCGACGGCCGAGCGGGCCGCGCGGAACCATGCGCTCGACGGCCTTCTCGATGACGCGCTCCGGGAAGCGACCTTCGATGATCTGGCGCGCGGTGCGCTCCTTGATGCCGCCGGGGTAACCGGTGTGCCAGTAGTACTTCTTGTCGGTGTACTTCTTGCCGGTGAGGACGGCCTTCTCTGCATTGATGACGATGACGTTGTCGCCGTCGTCGACATGCGGCGTGTAGGTGGCTTTATGCTTGCCGCGCAGGCGGTTTGCGATAAGGGAAGCGAGGCGACCGACAACGAGGCCTTCGGCGTCGATGATGATCCACTTCTTCTCCACCTCTGCAGGCTTCTGAACGAAGGTTGCCATATCTAAACTCTTTCGTTTGGACCCGGAACGAAGCCGGGCGTTTCTTGTTGCTTGCTTTGACCTCGATGAGGGCAAAAAAGAAGGCGGCCCAGTCGGACCGCGATCTGGGGCAGCTTATAAGGAAGCTCGCCATCAAGGTCAAGACCGTCTTTCCGTGCGCCGTGAAAGAAGATGAAGCAAATTCAGATAGTTACCAGTGTGGTATTATTATACCACACTTCAACGGGGCGGAATCGAATAGGTCGCCGTCGCATGCGCGATCAAATCGGGACTTGCTACCGTCTTTATCGATGCGTCGAGAACGGCCAGCCGTTTGCCGAGTTTGAGAATCCGGCAGGTACATTCGAGTGGTTCCGGTTCCGGCTTGCGCAGGAAGTTGATGTTGAGGCTGGTGGTGACGGCAAGCGCGACCGGACCGATATGCGCGATGAGCGCGATATAGGCCGACACGTCCGCCAGCGCGAAGAGCGTCGGGCCCGAGACCGTACCGCCCGGACGGATGTGGCGCTCGTTGGGGTCGAGCCGCATCGTGGCGAAGCCCGGTCCAGTCTCGGTCACCGCGAAGACCTTTCCGTCGGTGTGGACCTGCGGAAAATCGGTGTCGAGAAAGCGGTTGAGCTCCTCGACGGTCATGACCGGCTGCAGGGTCATCGCGTTCTCTCCCGTGTTACTTGCCTCGGTTGCACCCGTTACAAAACGTCCTGGAGCGCCGTGCAAGCGGGAAATTGGTCTTAGGCAGTCATAGGTCAGTCGGGAGCGCGGGGTTGAAAGAGCGGCGACGGCGGCGTACCACGACACGAACTTCGATATGGGAGAGAGCCATGGCGGACGTCGTTTCATTCAGGAAAGAAGAGTCGAACGGACCCTTGCTGCGCGAGTTCGATGGCCCGGTCCTTCGGCTTACCCTCAACAATCCCCCGGCAAATGTGCTTTCGATCGCCCTGATGGAAGCACTGCTGGCGGCGCTCGAAGAAGCGGCCGTCTCGAAGGAGATCAAGGTCGTCGTGATCGCGGCGACCGGGAAGCTCTTCTCCGCCGGCCACGATCTCAAGGAAATGACCTCGCACAGGGCCGACGCCGACGGTGGCCGGGCGTTCTTCGAGCGAACGATTCGCCTCGCAGCCGAAGTCATGCTGACGATCACCAGGCTGCCGCAGGCGGTCATCGCCGAAGTCGACGGCCTTGCGACCGCCGCCGGGTGCCAGTTGGTCGCCAGTTGCGACCTCGCGATCTGCACCGACACGTCGACCTTCTGCACCCCCGGCGTGAATATCGGTCTTTTCTGTTCTACGCCGATGGTCGCCCTGACGCGCGCCGCCCATCGCAAACAGGCGATGGAGATGCTTTTGACCGGTGAGACGATCGATGCCGGGACAGCGAAGGAGTTCGGTCTCGTCAACCGCATCGTCCCACAACAATATCTGCGCCAGGTCATCGACAAATATGCGTCGATCATTGCCTCGAAGTCGCCGCAGGCGCTGAAGATCGGCAAGGAGGCTTTCTACCGTCAGACGGAAATGCCGCTTGCCGACGCCTACGACTTCGCTGTCGGCGTGATGGTCGAGAACATGCTCGCCCGCGATGCCGAGGAAGGTATCGGTGCCTTTCTCGGCAAGCGCATGCCGGAATGGAAAGAGGAATAGTGCATGTCGCCCAAAAGTGTGCAGCGGTTCTGGGATAACGACATGCAGTAACGAGCGCGACGCGCTTTAGGTCCTGGGCCTCAGGCGAGCCTGAGGAGCAAGGCACCGAGCGCGATGATGCAGGCGGCGATGATGCGCCAGGCGCTGACGCGCTCTCCGAGGAACACGACGGAGATGACGACGGCGAACAGGATCGCCGTTTCGCGGAGGGCGGCGACGGTGGCGACCGGGGCTTTCGTCATCGCCCAGAGCGCAAGGCCATAGGAGCCGATCGATCCGGCGCCGCCGACAAGCCCGCGCCACCAGTGACGGCTCACATGCCGCGCGACCGGCTTGACGCCGCGCCGGGCGAAGGCCCAGCCGAAGAGCAGGACCGGCGGCAGCAATGCCATCCAGAGCGTGTAGGATATGGCATTGCCGGAAATGCGGGCGCCTATCCCGTCGACATAGGTATAGCTCGCGATCACGCAGGCATTGAGCAGTGCCAGAACGATGGCGTGCCTGCCGCCCTTGCGGGATTCGAAGGCGAGCGTGAGCACGCCCGCGGAGATCGTCATGATGCCGGCCATCGCGCCGCCGCTCAGTTTCTCGCCGATGACGAGGCTGCTCGTCGCTGCGACGAGAAGAGGAGCGACGCCGCGCATCAAGGGATAGACCAGCCCGATGTCGCCTGCGCGGTAAGCGGCTGCGACCAGCTGGAAATAGGCGAACTGGAAAAGTGCCGAAACCAGAATGTAGGGCACGGCCTCGGAACCGGGCATCGGGAGGAAGGGCAGGAAGGGGAGCGCCACGACCGCGCCGCCAAGCGACACCATGGCGGCGTCGAGCGATTTTTCCGTGCCGGCCTTGACGAGCGCGTTCCAGGTCGCGTGCAGCAGCGCTCCGAGAAGTACGAGCGCAATGACGTCCGGCGGCAAGATGAACCTCGGCGGGGTGATTGGGCGGGAAAGCCGGTTGTGGGCTCGCATTTGCCGAAATGCAACCGGAATTACAGATCGATCGCAACGAAACGGTGCAAATGCATGGCCGGGGAAGGTGCCTTGGTTGACTCGCAGCCGCTCCACGCCAACTATCGCTCCGCATGATAAACATGCGCGGACAACAAGCATGCACCACGATGCCTACCCGGATTATTATCTTGCCGACATCCTGCGCGAGACGAAGACCATCGCGCTCGTCGGCGCTTCGCCGAAGCCGGAGCGGCCGAGCTATCGCGTCATGGCCTTTCTTCTGCGCAAGGGATACCGCGTCATTCCGGTCAATCCCGGCCATGCGGGCGGTACGATTCTCGACCAGCCGGTGGTAGCGCGCCTCGCGGAAATAGGGGAGGCGATCGACATGGTCGACGTCTTCCGTGCGGCTTCGGCCTTGCCGGCGCTCGTCGACGAGATCCTGTCGCTGCCGGCCCTGCCCAAGGTCATCTGGGGACAACTGTCCGTCCGCGACGATGCAGCTGCGGCCAAGGCCGAGGCCGCAGGCATCAAGGTCGTCATGGACCGCTGCCCGGCAATCGAATATCCGCGACTGATCGGTTGATCGTTAATAAATGAGGGAGGAACGACGATGAAATCCGGACCCGGGTTCAGCACGCTTGCAATCCACGCCGGGGCCCAGCCGGACCCGACGACCGGCGCGCGGGCGACGCCGATCTACCAGACGACCAGCTTCGTCTTCAACGACACCGATCATGCGGCGGCACTTTTCGGCCTTCAGCAATTCGGCAATATCTATACCCGCATCATGAACCCGACCCAGGCGGTACTGGAGGAGCGGATTGCGGCGCTCGAAGGCGGGACCGCCGGCCTGGCCGTTTCCTCGGGGCATGCGGCCCAGCTGCTGGTTTTCCATACGATCATGAGGCCGGGTGACAATTTCGTTTCCGCCAGACAGCTTTACGGCGGGTCGGCCAATCAGTTCGGCCATGCCTTCAAGGCCTTCGACTGGCAGGTCCGTTGGGCCGATTCGGCGGAGCCCGAAAGCTTCGATGCGCAGATCGACGAAAGCACCAAGGCGATCTTCATCGAAAGCCTCGCCAATCCGGGCGGCACCTTCGTCGATATAGCCGCGATCGCAGACGTCGCGCGGCGGCATGGACTGCCGCTCATCGTCGACAATACGATGGCGACGCCCTATCTGATGCGGCCGCTCGAACACGGCGCCGATATCGTCGTCCATTCGCTCACCAAGTTCATCGGTGGTCATGGCAATTCGATGGGCGGGATCATCGTCGACGGCGGTACGTTCGACTGGTCGAAATCCGGCAAGTATCCGCTGCTGTCGGAGCCCAGGCCGGAATATGGCGGCATCGTCCTGCACCAGGTCTTCGGCAACTTCGCCTTCGCCATCGCCGCACGGGTACTGGGTCTGAGGGATTTCGGTCCGGCGATTTCGCCCTTCAACGCCTTCCTTATCCAGACCGGCGTCGAGACGCTGCCGCTGAGGATGCAGCGCCATTGCGACAACGCGCTGGAGGTCGCCAAATGGCTGAAGGGGCATGAGAAGGTGTCCTGGGTCCGCTATTCCGGGCTGGAAGGCGATCCGAACCACGCGCTGCAGAAGCGCTACTCGCCGAAGGGGGCGGGAGCCGTCTTCACATTCGGGCTCGCGGGCGGATACGAGGCGGGAAAGCGCTTTGTCGAGGCACTGGAAATGTTCTCCCATCTTGCCAATATCGGCGACACGCGTTCGCTCGTGATCCACCCCGCCTCGACCACGCACCGGCAGCTCACGCCGGAGCAGCAGATCGCCGCAGGCGCCGGACCCGACGTCATCCGGTTGTCGGTCGGCATCGAGGACGTGGCCGACATCATTGCCGATCTGGAACAGGCGCTGGGGAAGGCCTGAGAGGCACGGCAGGACGTGGAGGCTTCTTATGGGCCATATGCTGAAATTCGATCCGTCTTGCGTCGAGGCTGAGATCGGGGTGCCGGCGCGCGACAGGCTGATTTCTGGAAATCCGGAATTTCGCACCTGGAATATCGAGGAGGCCGGCGGGCTCTATGCGGGCATATGGGAAGCCACCCCCGGCAAGTGGCGGATCGTCTATGACGAGTGGGAATATTTCCACATCCTCTCCGGTCATTCGATCGTGACCGAAGAGGGCGGGGAGCCCCTTCATCTCGAAGCCGGCGACAGCCTGGTGTTGAGACCCGGCTTCAAGGGAACCTGGGAAGTCGTTGAAACGACTCGCAAGGACTACGTGATCCGCGTCTGACACCGCTCACCAGACCAGATCGAGCCGCTCCAGACCATGAAAGTGGAACGCGTCCTTGACCGGCGGCTCGTTCCTGAGCCGCATTCCGGGAAGCCGCCGGAACAGGATCGGCAGGGAAATCTGCAGCTCCAGCCGTGCCAGCGGTGCGCCGATGCAGAAATGCAGGCCTGCGCCGAACGAGACGTTGGCGCCTTCGTTGCGATCCGGCCTGAACGTATCGGGAGAGGAGAATTTGCGCGGATCGACGTTCGCCGCCCCCAGCATGAGGCCGATCTTGTCCCCCTTCCTGAGGGCGATGCCGTCCTCCAGCTCGATATCCATGAGCGCGTAGCGCTGAAAGATATGCAAGGGCGCGGCGAAGCGCAGACACTCTTCCACCGTGCGCTCCGTCGTCTTCTCGTCCGAAAAAAGCTCGGTGGGCGAGAGGCCGGACTGCAGGATCGTGTGCACGGCATTGCCGATCTGATGAACCGTCGCCTCGTGGCCCGCATTCAGAAGGAGGACCGTGGTCGAAATCAGCTCCGCATCCGACAGGCGCTCGCCGTCTTTTTCCGAGGTGATCATATGCGTGAGCAGGTCGTCGGCGGGGTTTGCCCGCTTCTCCGCTATGATTCCCTTCAGGTAGTCGGCGAACTCCGCCGATGCTTGGTTGGCGTCGAACTCCGTTTCCAGGCTGGGATTGAACACGTACATCTTCACCATGCGGTGCGACCAGTCGAGCAGACGCGGCGCCGCTTCGACCGGGATGCCGAGCATCCGCGCGATGATGGTGACCGGGATCGTCTCGGCATAGGTCTTCAACAGCTCGGTCTGACCATCCTTCTCGAAGCCGTCGATCACCGCATGCGAGAGCGCCTCGATTTCCGGCCTGAGCTGTTCGATCTGACGGGAGACGAAGGCGCGATTGACGAGCGTGCGCAGCCGCGTATGGGCCGGCGGCTCCAGTTCGAGCAGCGAGTGTTCCTCCAGCGCATCGAAAGCCTTCAGATGCGGTTTCGGTTTCGGCATGCCGAGTTCTTCCCGGGTGGCGACATGCAGGATCTGTCGGCCGAAGCGCCGGTCGCGCAATAGACTGTTCACCTGCTCGTAGCCCGCAAAGAACCACTGCTGCGGCTCCTCCCAGAAAAAGGCCGGACATTGCGCATGAAGCGCCGCGTAGGCCGGCAGCGGATTGCGGAAGAAGCGGGGGTTGCGGACGTCCAGGGAGACGCGCCGGGCGGGGCCGTCGATGGTGATACCGGGGGCGATGGACATGATATCGACTCTTCGAATGCTGCAATCGGATGACGATCCGCATCTCTATTGCGCCATGCGTGCTGACTGCAAGTGCCTTCGGCACCGGAAGGAACAACATCGCCGCTAGCTACTTTTCCGGTAGCACCGCCCGACCTATTTGAGCATGATGCGGCAGCAAGCAGGGAGCGGCATGGCAAAGACGCAAGGCAATCTATCCGCGGGCATCATGGCAGCGATACGAAAGCGGCGGCCGACGGTCGTCAACCGTGATGCCGCAGTGAACCGCGGCGACATCGTGATCGCTTCCTATAATATCCACAAATGCGTGGGCACCGACGGGCGCTTCGACCCGCCGCGAATTGCGCAGGTCATCGCGGAGATCGGTGCGGATATCGTCGCGCTTCAGGAGGCCGACCAGAGATTCGGCGAGCGCGCGGGGCTCCTCGATCTCGAGCACCTGCGCCGTGAGGCGCATCTTGTCTCCGTTCCGATTTCGCCTTTCAGCGAGAAGGGCCACGGATGGCATGGCAACGTCCTGCTTATCCGTGAGGGTGCGGTTTCCGACGTGCGGCAGCTGAAATTGCCGGGCGTCGAGCCGCGCGGCGCCCTCGTCGTCGATCTCGACCTGAAGGCGGGTCCGTTGCGGGTGATCGCCGCTCACCTTGGCCTGCTGCGTCATTCCCGGGCGCGCCAGGCGGAATCGCTTTTGAAGGCGACGGCGGACGGCGCCGGCCGTCCGACGCTGCTGATCGGCGACCTCAACGAATGGCGCATGGGCAAACGCTCCTCGCTCAGCTTCCTCAGTCCGATATTCGACCCGTCGCATTCAGCCGTTGCCAGCTTCCCCTCGCGCTTTCCGCTGCTGCCGCTCGACCGGGTGCTCGGCAATCCGCATCATCTTGTAACCTCGGTGGCCGTGCACGACACGCCCCTGGCGCGAGTGGCTTCGGACCATCTGCCCGTCAAGGCCTCGATCGATCTGAAGGTTGTCCAGAAGGACGGCCCCGAAGGTGAGGAAGCCCGCTTGGCCGATGCGGGGCAGGGATAGCGGTGTCGCACGCGCTCCATAGTGGGGCGCGCTGGTCGCCGTCGTAGTTTGGTTTCCGCATGTTTCATCCTTGATCGGCTCCGGTGAAACATGCGGCAGGGCAGCGTCTGATGTTGTCGTGGATTGCACTTTTTCTCGTAGCGCTCTGCGGGCTCTTTCTGGTCGCGGTCCTCTACGTTTACGGCTGGTTTGGTCGCAGGCCGCGGATCGAACCATCATTCGCGCTCCCCATCGGCGGAGACGAGACGGGCATCGATCGGCACCTTGGCCCGCTGCTGGGTGCCGCCCAACCCGGCGAGAGCGTGGTCGCGCTCATTTCCGATAACATCGAAGCCTTCGTTGCGCGGGCGCTTTCGGCCCGCCGGGCGGGGCGCAGCCTGGACCTGCAATACTACTACTGGAAGGACGACCTGACGGGGTTTCTGCTGACGCGCGAGATCATCCGGGCGGCCGACCGCGGCGTTCGCGTCCGCCTGCTGCTCGATGATATCAATGCAGGCATCCATGATCGTCTCTGCATTTCGCTCGACGCACATCCGAATGTCGACGTGCGGCTCTTCAATCCAAGCCGGGCACGAACGGACCGCTTCCGCCGCGGGTTCGAAATGGCGATAAGGGCCTTCAGTGCGACGCGCCGGATGCACAACAAGCTGTGGGTCGCCGATGGCCGGCTGGCCATATCCGGTGGGCGCAATATCGGCGATGCCTATTTCGACGCGGCGGAACTGTCGAACTTTCGTGACCTCGACGTCTGGATGGCGGGGCCGGTCGTCGACCAGGCGACGGCCATGTTCGATCTCTACTGGAACAGCACGTCGGTGCTGCCGATCGCCGCGCTCAGGACGCCGCGCAAGCAGTACCTTCCGGCGCTGAGAGAGGCGCTGGACGCGCTGGCGCGCACGGCGGCCGCGCGCTTCTACCTCGAAAAGGTCGCAGACGCGGGTCCCGGCCCCTATTGGGGGAGCCGGACCCTCCATCGCAGCGCGGATATGCGCATGGCGTTCGACCCGCCGGAAAAGGCGCTGATGCAGAAGCGGCAGAACTGGCTGTTGCGCGAACTGTTCCCGCTGATCAAGGGCGCCAGGCGTGATCTGCGGATCATCTCGCCTTACTTCGTCCCCGGCGCAGCGGGGACGCGCGTGCTGGCGCTGCTCGCGGGAAAGGGCGCGAGGGTGGCGGTGCTGACGAATTCGCTCGCCGCAACCGACGTCGCGGCGGTGCATGGCGGCTACGTGAAGTATCGCAAGGGCCTGCTTGACGGCGGTGTCGAGCTTTACGAGCTCAAGGAGCGCGGCGATTTCTTCGATCGCCACCGTATGTCGCTGTTCGGAGCGCGAAACGCGAGCCTTCACACCAAGGCCTTCGTCGTCGATGGCCTCTGCGGCTATGTTGGCTCCATGAATTTCGATCCGCGTTCCGCGTCGCTCAACACCGAGATGGGCATCGTCTTCTCCGACGAGGCGCTCGCCGCCGAGCTTCAGTCGATCTTCGAGGAGGAAACGGCGCCGGAGCGAAGCTATCGCCTGATGCTTAAGGACGGCAGGCCCGCGTGGCGGGACCGGACGAACGGCTCCCTGCGGCTGCTGCGGCGCGAGCCGGACGCAAGCATCCTCCGCCGGCTGATCGCCGGCGTGATCCGCTTTCTGCCGTTGGAGTCCCAGCTTTGAAAGGCGTCGGAATTTACCAGTCGTTTACCGCGCTCCTGCGAATGCCTGTGAGGAAGGCGCCCGGGGCATGCGCGACGGCATAAAGAATTGGAAAATTGTTCTACCGCCAATCCGCCACGCCGATAAAAAGCTCTGGACCCCGGGCCCGCGACTATTCAGTTTATCGAATGTTCGCGTCTTGAAGTGAAGGGCATTGACACTCTATGTAAGGTCTGAGGCTTATCCGATGATTCCGGTCCGCGAAGGGATGCGGTCCCGATTGATGAAGGTTCGATATGAGAAATCCAGTTGATACGGCCATGGCGCTGGTGCCGATGGTTGTTGAGCAGACCAATCGCGGCGAGCGATCCTACGACATCTATTCGCGACTGCTCAAGGAGCGCATCATCTTCCTGACGGGGCCTGTCGAAGACCACATGGCGACGCTGGTCTGCGCACAGTTGCTGTTCCTCGAGGCGGAAAACCCGAAGAAGGAAGTCGCTCTCTACATCAACTCTCCGGGCGGTGTCGTGACAGCGGGCATGGCGATCTACGACACCATGCAGTTCATCAAGCCGGCGGTCTCGACGCTCTGCATCGGTCAGGCGGCGTCGATGGGCTCGCTGCTGCTTGCCGCCGGTCACAAGGACATGCGCTTCGCAACGCCCAATTCGCGGATAATGGTCCACCAGCCCTCCGGCGGGTTCCAGGGCCAGGCGTCCGACATCGAACGGCATGCACGTGACATTCTCAAGATGAAGCGCCGGCTGAACGAGGTTTACGTCAAGCATTGCGGTCGCACCTACGAAGAAGTCGAGCAGACGCTCGACCGCGACCATTTCATGAGTGCGGACGAGGCGCTCGACTGGGGCTTGATCGACAAGGTGATCACGTCGCGCGATGCGGTCGAGGGCATGGAATAGTTCGAACACGGGCTTTTGTGTCGCCACAGATGTAATTGTGACACATTTGTAATGGCGAAGGGGCTTTATCCAAGGGGCAAAGCCGTTAATATGAATCCTTAATGCTATGTTGGAACAAGGAGCATAGCATTCGGATTTGATGGGGAGAGTCGTTGCAACCGGTGATCGGGCCTCCGCCCGGGACGGTGAGTACTCCCAAGAGCCTTGGGCGGCGCCTGGAGCCGACGTGCAAGGCGAACTGAGTGTCCGTGATATCTTTCCGAAGGTGTCCGGCGTGCTGGAAGGAAGTGGAAATGAGCAAGGTCAGCGGTAGCAACGGCGGTGACTCGAAGAATACTCTCTATTGTTCGTTTTGCGGCAAGAGCCAGCATGAAGTCCGCAAGCTGATTGCCGGACCGACCGTGTTCATCTGCGATGAATGCGTCGAACTCTGCATGGACATCATCCGCGAAGAGAACAAGACCTCGATGGTCAAGTCCCGCGACGGCGTTCCGACGCCGCAGGAGATCATCAAGGTCCTCGACGAATACGTCATCGGCCAGCAGCAGGCCAAGCGTATCCTGTCGGTCGCCGTGCATAACCACTACAAGCGCCTTGCCCATGCGGCAAAGAGCAGCGACGTGGAGCTGGCGAAGTCGAACATCATGCTGGTCGGGCCGACCGGCTGCGGCAAGACCTATCTGGCGCAGACGCTCGCTCGCATCATCGACGTTCCCTTCACGATGGCGGACGCGACGACGCTGACCGAGGCCGGCTATGTCGGTGAGGACGTCGAGAACATCATCCTCAAGCTCCTGCAGGCGGCCGATTACAACGTCGAGCGCGCCCAGCGCGGCATCGTCTACATCGATGAGGTCGACAAGATTTCCCGTAAGTCCGACAACCCGTCGATCACGCGCGACGTTTCGGGCGAGGGCGTGCAGCAGGCGCTTCTGAAGATCATGGAAGGTACCGTCGCATCGGTCCCGCCCCAGGGCGGCCGCAAGCATCCGCAGCAGGAGTTCCTGCAGGTGGATACGACGAATATCCTCTTCATCTGCGGCGGCGCTTTTGCGGGCCTCGACAAGATCATCTCCGCCCGCGGCGAGAAGACGTCGATCGGCTTCGGCGCGACGGTGCGCGCTCCGGAAGACCGGCGCGTCGGCGAGGTGCTGCGCGAGCTCGAACCGGAAGATCTGGTGAAGTTCGGCCTGATCCCGGAATTCATCGGGCGCTTGCCGGTTCTGGCGACGCTCGAGGATCTCGACGAGGATGCGCTGATCCAGATCCTGTCGGAGCCGAAGAACGCTCTGGTCAAGCAGTATCAGCGGCTTTTCGAAATGGAAGACGTCGAACTGAACTTCCACGAGGACGCGCTGCGTGAGATCGCCCGCCGTGCCATCGTCCGCAAGACCGGCGCACGCGGCCTGCGTTCGATCATGGAGAAGATCCTGCTCGACACCATGTTCGAGCTGCCGACGCTGGAAGGCGTTCGCGAAGTCGTCATTTCGGACGAGGTCGTCAAGGGAACGGCGCGGCCGCTCTATATCTACTCGGAGCGTTCCGAGGAGAAGACCAACGTTTCGGCTTGAGCCTCAAGCGCAGCGCGTCTTATCGCCGCTCACGATTGTTTGAAGAGCCCCCCGCGTGGGGGCTTTTTCATGTGACGCCGTTGCGATCATGCCGGCGAAGCGGTGCGGAACCGGCATTTTCGAGGACGGCTCTGCAGCCGCCGTTCGGGCCCGTTCCCTCGAATGTTTCAGTTCAAAATCATGGTGATCGCACCAATCGATTGTTGCTAAAGTGCCGCAACAACGCGATGATGCGCAGATTCAATGGGTGCGCATTTGCAGGCCGCGATATCCGGGCAGGTCGCAAGGTCTGCAACAGCATTCGAGCTTAAAGGTCGGGGATTATCCATGAAGGCGGGGATTGCGCCGTACCTTGAAAAGGCCTCTCTTGCACTCCACTTTCATGTACGAAATGTGACAGCCGGGAGTGCCGCAGAGGCTCCCGGAAACGGGCCCGAACATCGGGACGGAAAGGAAATGATATGACGAACAAAACGTCTCCGGCGACTGAAAGCGCGACCTATCCGGTTCTGCCGCTGCGTGACATCGTGGTCTTCCCCCACATGATCGTGCCGCTCTTCGTCGGCCGGGAGAAGTCGATCCGTGCACTCGAAGAGGTCATGGGTACCGACAAGCAGATCATGCTCGTGACCCAGATCAACGCTACGGATGACGATCCGGAACCCGCCGCCATTTACAAAGTCGGCACGATTGCAAACGTGCTGCAGCTTCTGAAGCTCCCCGACGGAACCGTGAAGGTTCTGGTCGAAGGACGGTCGCGTGCCGAGATCGATCGCTATACGCCGCGTGACGATTTCTACGAGGCCGTGGCCCATGCGCTGCCCGAACCGGACGAGGATCCGGTCGAGATCGAGGCGCTGAGCCGTTCGGTCGTTTCCGAATTCGAAAGCTATGTGAAGCTCAACAAGAAGATTTCGCCGGAAGTCGTCGGCGTCGCGAGCCAGATCGAAGACTACTCGAAGCTCGCCGATACCGTCGCATCCCATCTGTCGATCAAGATCGTCGAAAAGCAGGAAATGCTGGAGACGACGAGCGTGAAGATGCGCCTCGAAAAGGCGCTCGGCTTCATGGAAGGCGAGATCTCGGTTCTTCAGGTCGAAAAGCGCATCCGTTCGCGCGTCAAGCGCCAGATGGAGAAGACGCAGCGCGAGTACTACCTGAATGAGCAGATGAAGGCGATTCAGAAGGAGCTCGGCGACAGCGAGGACGGCCGTGACGAGATGGCCGAACTCGAAGAGCGCATCTCCAAGACGAAGCTCTCCAAGGAAGCCCGTGAAAAGGCCGATGCGGAGCTGAAGAAGCTGCGCCAGATGAGCCCGATGTCGGCGGAAGCGACGGTCGTGCGCAACTATCTCGACTGGCTGCTGGGCCTGCCCTGGGGCAAGAAGTCGAAGATCAAGACCGATCTCAACCATGCCGAAAAGGTGCTGGATACCGATCACTTCGGTCTGGACAAGGTAAAGGAACGCATCGTCGAATATCTGGCGGTGCAGGCCCGTTCGTCCAAGATCAAGGGGCCGATCCTGTGCCTCGTCGGCCCTCCCGGCGTCGGCAAGACGTCGCTCGCCAAGTCGATCGCAAAGGCGACCGGCCGCGAATATATCCGCATGGCGCTGGGCGGCGTTCGGGACGAGGCCGAAATTCGCGGCCATCGGCGGACCTATATCGGCTCCATGCCGGGTAAGGTCGTCCAGTCGATGAAGAAGGCGAAGAAGTCCAACCCGCTCTTCCTGCTCGACGAGATCGACAAGATGGGTCAGGACTTCCGTGGCGATCCGTCTTCGGCGCTTCTGGAGGTGCTCGATCCGGAACAGAACTCGACGTTCATGGATCACTACCTGGAGGTGGAATACGACCTCTCCAACGTGATGTTCATCACCACGGCGAACACGCTCAACATTCCGCCGCCGCTGATGGACCGCATGGAAGTCATCCGCATTGCCGGCTATACCGAAGACGAAAAGCGGGAAATTGCCAAGCGGCACCTGCTGCCGAAGGCGATCCGCGACCATGCGCTCCAGACGAACGAGTTCTCCGTCACGGATGGCGCTCTTATGGCGGTCATCCAGAACTACACGCGAGAAGCGGGCGTCCGCAACTTCGAGCGCGAGCTGATGAAGCTGGCGCGCAAGGCGGTGACGGAGATCCTCAAGGGCAAGACCAAGAAGGTCGAAGTGACGGCCGAGAACATCCACGACTATCTCGGTGTGCCGCGCTTCCGCCACGGCGAAGCCGAGCGTGACGATCAGGTCGGGGTGGTCACCGGTCTTGCCTGGACTGAGGTCGGCGGCGAACTGCTGACGATCGAAGGCGTGATGATGCCCGGCAAGGGCCGCATGACGGTTACCGGCAACCTGCGTGACGTGATGAAGGAATCCATTTCGGCGGCGGCATCCTATGTCCGCTCGCGCGCGATCGATTTCGGCATCGAGCCGCCGCTGTTCGACAAGCGCGACATTCACGTCCACGTGCCGGAGGGCGCGACCCCGAAGGACGGCCCGTCGGCCGGTGTCGCCATGGCGACGGCGATCGTGTCGGTGATGACCGGTATCCCCATCTCCAAGGACGTGGCGATGACCGGTGAAATCACCCTGCGTGGACGCGTGCTGCCGATCGGCGGTTTGAAGGAGAAGTTGCTGGCGGCTCTGCGTGGCGGCATCAAGAAGGTGCTGATCCCCGAGGAGAACGCCAAGGACCTCGCCGACATCCCTGACAACGTCAAGAACAGCCTCGAAATCATCCCCGTTTCGCGGATGGGCGAGGTGATCGAGCACGCGTTGCTGCGGCTTCCGGAGCCCATCGAATGGGATCCGGCAAGCCAGCCGGCCGCCCTGCCGTCCGTTGATTCGCAGGACGAAGCGGGCACTTCGATTGCCCACTGAGGCAGTGCAGATAGGGTGACAAGTGTGTCCCGCTTGCGCCCTTCGGCCAGAAAAACAAGGAAGACCGGCGTTCTGCCGGTCTTTTTTGTTGTAAAAGCACGCTGCAACCCTTGCATTCCAAGGGATTAGGCGCAATTGGGAATGGCAAGACGTGGGCATTGCTTTCGCAGCCCCGCCTTAAGAAGACAGTCGTTTCGAACCAGCATGAAAGGGGTGGAAACATGAACAAAAATGAGCTCGTGGCTGCCGTAGCCGACAAGGCCGGACTCTCGAAGGCAGATGCGTCTTCTGC
Organism: Sinorhizobium sp. P24N7; assembly: GCF_042436655.1. Lineage (NCBI taxonomy): Bacteria > Pseudomonadati > Pseudomonadota > Alphaproteobacteria > Hyphomicrobiales > Rhizobiaceae > Sinorhizobium > Sinorhizobium sp. P24N7. Next base: position 42,963 of record NZ_JBHMIW010000027.1, read on the forward strand.
CGTTGATGCAGTTTTTGAGACCATTCAGGGCGAACTGAAGAACGGCGGCGACATCCGCCTCGTCGGATTCGGCAATTTCTCCGTATCGCGCCGCGAAGCCAGCAAGGGCCGCAACCCGTCGACGGGTGCGGAAGTTGACATCCCGGCACGCAACGTGCCGAAGTTCACGGCCGGCAAGGGCCTCAAGGACGCCGTCAACTAATTTACCGATGGAGCGGCGGGTGCCTCCGTCCGCTACTGGTTCATGTTCCATCTGTCGCGATACCGCCCAGGCGGCATTCGGCAGGTTGATTGGGGCCCGGTCATCCGGGCCTCTTTTCATTCCGGCTTTCCCTGTCATCCGGCTGTTACAGGACAGTTGCAAAAGCCTCCCGTCCGACGTTTTCGGACGCACGCGGTAGCGCAACGGCGTGCCGCGACAAGGAGGGACAGATGAAAGCAATTTCCATCACCACGGCATTGGCCGCGGCACTTGCCGCATCGACGGCGTCGGTCGTTCAGGCCGAACAGGTATTCAATCGCATCGCATCCTTTGCGGTGGCCACGAATTTGCCCGAGGGGGCCGAGCGGAACGCCCCGACATCGGCCGAAATCATCACCGCAAGCGAAGACGGCAATACGCTGATCTATTCCGACAGTCCCGGCAAACGCATTGGTTTCATCGACATCACCGACGCCAGGGCGCCTGAGGCAGGCGGTATCGTCTCGTTCGACGGGGAGCCGACTTCGGTTGCGGTAGCCGGTGCCAAAGCGCTCGTTGCCGTCAACACGAGCGAAAGCTTTACCAAGCCATCCGGCGTGCTCGCCGTGGTCGACATTGCCGGCAGGGAGGTGGATGCCACCTGCGATCTCGGTGGCCAGCCGGACTCGGTGGCCGTGAACAAGGATCGGACGCTTGCCGCAATCGCGATCGAGAACGAGCGCGACGAGGACGTCAATGACGGGCAGATCCCTCAGATGCCTGCAGGAGATCTCGTGATCCTGTCGCTGAAGGACGGGGCGGCCGATTGCGCGACCATCAAGCATGTGACGCTGACCGGTCTCGCCGAGGTCGCCGGCGACGATCCCGAGCCGGAATTCGTAACCTTCAACGGCCGGGACGAGATTGCGCTCACCCTCCAGGAGAACAACCACATCGTCATCATCGACGGTAAGTCCGCAACCGTGAAGACGCATTTCCCTGCGGGCACGGTCGATCTCCAAGGTATCGACACAAAGCGCGACGGCTCCATCGCCTTTACCGGCGAGCAGGCGGGCCGCAAGCGCGAGCCCGATGCGATCAAGTGGCTCGACGACGATCGCCTGGTCGTCGCCAATGAGGGCGATTATGAGGGCGGGAGCCGCGGCTTCACGATCTTCGACACGACCGGGAAGGTCCTCTACGAGTCGGGAGCAGCCTTCGAACACGCTATCGCGTCGATCGGCCACTATCCGGAAAAGCGTTCTTCGGCGAAGGGCGTCGAACCGGAAGGGCTTGAAATGGCGCAATTCGGCGAAGACAAGCTCTTCTTCGTTCTCTCGGAACGCGCCTCGATCGTCGGCGTCTACAAGGATACGGGCGGCGAACCGGAGCTCGTGCAACTTCTGCCCTCCGGCGTTTCCCCCGAGGGCGCTGTCGCCATTCCCGGGCGCAACCTGTTTGCGACCGCCAACGAGGTCGATCTCGTCGAAGACGGCGGGGCGCGGGCGCATGTCATGATCTACGAGCGCGGGGAAGGGGAGGCTGCCTATCCGCAGATCCGTTCCGTGGAGAAGGATGGGCAACCCATCGGCTTCGGGGCGCTTTCCGGCCTTGCCGCTGCCGACAAGCCCGGCTTCCTGCATGCGGTCAATGATTCAGTCTATTCGTCGCAGCCGACCATCTTCACGATCGACGCTACGCAGAAGCCCGCTTTGATCACGGAAGCCCTGCCGGTCACCCGTGACGGCGCTCCCGCCCAGAAGCTCGACGTCGAAGGCATCGCCACTGACGGCGAAGGCGGCTTCTGGCTCGCTTCGGAAGGCAACTCCGACAAGCTCTACAGCCATGCGCTGCTGCATGTGAACAGGAAGGGCGAGATCAAGCAGGAGATCGCACTACCGGAGGAGTTGCGCGCCAGCGAGATCCGCTACGGCTTCGAAGGCATCGCCGTCGTGGGCGAAGGGGACGACCAGGTTCTCTGGATGGCTGTGCAGCGCGAATGGAAGGATGACGAGAAGGGCTTCGTCAAGCTCGTCTCCTACAAGCCGTCGAGCAAGGAATGGGGCGCCGTGCGCTATCCGCTTGAAAAGGCGGAGGAAGGCTGGGTCGGCCTGTCGGAAATCTCCGTTCATGGAGCCTACGCCTATATTCTCGAGCGTGACAATCTGGTCGGCGAAGCCGCCAAGCTCAAGAAGCTCTACCGCGTCGCGCTTGCGGACCTGAAACCCGCGGCACTCGGCGGGGCACTGCCTGTCGTGAGCAAGGAAGAGGTGCGCGACCTCATTCCGGACCTGCAGTCGCTGAACGGCTATGTCGTCGACAAGGTCGAAGGCTTTGCAATCGACGCGGCCGGCAACGGTTATGTCGTCACCGACAATGACGACGTCGACGACTCCTCCGGCGAAACGCTGTTCTTCTCCATAGGCGCGATGGACGCCATGTAAGCGTCCGATACGGAGAAAACGAAAGAGGCCGGGACATGATGTCCCGGCCTCTTGATTCTAGAAACGGCCTTCAGCGCGCGACGGCAATCTCCGTCGCTTCCGCTTCTTCCTTGCGCTTGCGGATATCGTCGGTTTTCTCGACGAGTTTGCTGACGATATCGTACAACTGGTCCAGTTGCTCGTCATCGAGCGCCGAAAAGATCTCTTCGATGAGCTGTTTGCGCGGATGTTCTGCAGCCTGAAGAACGGCCCTGCCGGTCTCTGTTATGGAGACGATCTTTGCGCGGCGATCCTCGGGGTCGGGTTTTCTCATGACCAGACGGTCGCGTTCCAGTCCGTCGATCGCCTCGGTCACTGTTCGCGGAGCGAAATTCAACGCACAGGCTATGTCGGTAGACCGACAGGGTCCGAGCTTGCTCAGGAAGAACAGGAACTTGCTCCTGGCAAGCGATACGCCTTCCTCCGTCATGGACTCGTTCACCAGACGATGAACGCGATGGTAGAGCTCGAACAGCTTATCGGAAACCTCGAATGTCTTCTTCATGACCTTATGAGTTATTATGAGGGGCCATGTGAAATGGCAGTGACATTATTGATAGTCACAATTGCCGCATTTGTCGACCAAAACCACCTAAAACTTGGGAATGACCGGCGGCGATAAGAAACGCGCCCTCGTCGCGATGCCGTTGTTTGCGAAGCGAAGAGTTGTCGGCCGGCGCGTCGTAACGCTGCCCGCGTTCAAGCATTCCGTGGATACCCGGTCCTGCTGCCATTGACGAAAGCGGCGGCGCCGGGCCATGGTCCGCCCGGCCATGCCCTTCAGATTTGTTCACACCGCAGACCTCCATCTCGATTCGCCCTTGCGCAGCCTGGCACTCCGGAATGCGGAGCTTGCCGGCCTCGTTCGAAGCGCGACGCGCGATGCGCTCGTCCGCATCGTCGACCTCTGCATCGCCGAAAGCGTCGATGCGCTTTTGATCGCCGGCGATCTCTATGACGGCAGCCAGACCTCCATGAACACGGCGCTCTTCCTGGCGGCCGAGCTTCGGCGGCTCGACGAGGCCGGCATCCGGACGTTCATCATTCGCGGCAATCACGATTCCCAGTCGCAGGTGACGCGCGAACTCACTTTGCCGTCTTCGGTGCATGTATTTGCCGGCCGGAGCAGGGCGGTACATGTCAAGACGCTTGCGAACGGCCGCACGGTGCACATCCACGGCGTGAGCTTTGCCGATCCGCACGCGCCGGAAAGCCTGCTGCCTCAGTTCCATCCGCCGGTCGCCGGCGGCATCAATATCGGCATGCTGCATACCAGCCTCTCCGGATCCGCGGCCCACGACCCTTACGCGCCCTGCAGCGTCGCCGAGCTTCAGCGGCACGGTTTCGATTATTGGGCGCTCGGTCATGTCCATCAGCGGCAGGTGCACTGCGAAAAGCCCTGCATCGTCATGCCCGGCATGCCGCAGGGCCGAGACATCAACGAAGCGGGGACGAAGGGCGTCACGATCGTGACGATCGACGATGAGGGGCTGGTTGCGCTGGATGACCGGCCGACCGGCACCGCCGCGTTCGAGCGACATGAGATCGACGTGAGCGGGATTGCGGACTGGCGCGACATGCTGGATGCGGTGGGCCGTGAATTGATCCACCTTCGAAAGAACATGGCGGCGGACAATCTGATCCTGCGCTTGACGCTGACCGGCGCGACGCCGCTTGCCTGGCGCCTCAGGCGCGACGCGGATCTCCTGGAAGCGGAGATCGTCAACATCGCGGCCGGGATCGGCGGATGCTGGATCGAGAAGACGGAACTGGGCTGCCAGGCAATCGGCAATGCGGAGCAAAGTGCGGCCGACCCGGTCGGCGAACTGGCGGCACTCGTCGAAAACGACGTTCTGCCCTCCTTCGGCTTTCGCGGCGAGCTGAGCGGAGTTGCAAAGGAGCTCCTGCAGCAATTGCCGCCTGAACTCAGGCAGGTGCTGGCGAGCGACGAGGAGGCGCTGGAGCGGCTGGCGCTGGAGGCAGCACTTGCGGGGAGTGCGGATGTGCTGGCGCATCTTCACGGCCGTGCCGGCGCCGGAGGCATCGACTGATGCGGCTTCAGCGACTGGAGCTCGTCCGCTACGGAAAATTCACGGAGCGGCATCTCGATTTCGGCGAGGCGAGACTGGGCGAGCCGGATTTTCACCTCATCTACGGCCCGAACGAAGCGGGCAAGTCGACCCTCTTTTCCGGCTTCCTCGACCTCGTCTTCGGCATCGAACGTTCGAGCCCCTACGGCTTCCTGCATCCCTATCAGACGATGCGGATCGGCGGCATCGTCGCGGCCGGTAACCGCCTGCATCACGCCTACCGCATCAAGCGCAACGCCAACAGCCTGATCGGCCCCGACGAGCAGCCGCTGCCCGATGGCCTGTTTTCCACAGCCCTCGGCTCGATCGACCGGGCAACCTACAGCACGATGTTCTCGCTCGACGACGACAGCATCGAAGAGGGCGGGGAAGCCATACTGAAGAGCGAGGGCGAGCTGGGGTCTCTCCTGTTTTCCGCGAGTTCCGGTTTGCCGGACAGCGCCGCCGTGCTTGCCGGGCTTCGAGCCGAAGCGGATTCTTTCTTCCGCCCGCAGGCGCGCAAGCACCAGCTCGCCGAACTGAAGGCGGAGCTCGACGCACTGAAGGCGGAGCGGAACGCGGTCGACGTGAATGCACGCGAATATGCAGCACTCCGCAAGGCCCTGGCGAGAATGCGCGCACGCCACGAGGCAGCGGCGAGGCAGCGCAACGAGTTGCGTGCCGACCGGGACCGGATGCGGGCTCAGCGCGACGCCCTGCCGCTTCTCGCGCGGCTTCGCGGCGTGCGGCAGGAGCTTGCCGGGCGGGACCCGTTGCCGGTGCCGCCGGCCGAGTGGCAGGAGGAATTGCCGGTTCTTCGCCGCAGCGATGCGGAAATCGCCGCGCGGCTCCGGCAATTGCACGAGGAACTCGCCCGGCGGCGCGAAGAGCTTGCCAGGCTGCCTCGCGACGAGCAGGCGCTGGCGATCGCGGACCGGTTCGGGGCTCTGCGCGAAACCGCACTCGAAGCCCGCTATCTCACGGCTGACCGCGACATGCCGGCTCGTCTGGAGGAACTGGCGAAGACGGCCGCGGAGATCGATGCCTGTCTGATCCGCCTCGGCGAGGCGGGCAATCCCGACCTGGCCTCGCTCCTGCTGCAGGCGGCGCGCGCCGTCCGTCTGCAGGATCTGGTGCGCCGGCACGCAAGCCTTTCGGAAAGGCTGGCAGCGGCGCGCGAGGAGATGGAAACCGCGGAAGGGAACCACGGCGACGCCGAGCGCGAAGTTGCCCGGCTGAAGGAGGGGGCGGCCGACCCGGCGTTCCTCGCCGAACGCGTGCATCTCCTCCGGCAGAGCGACTGCCTGTTGCGCCAGCAGTCATCGGCACGAGAGATCGACCGGCTCGATGCAGCCATTTGCGACCGACTGGATGAATTGCGGCCTTTCGCCGGCACGATCGACGATCTGGCCGCGCTTCCTGCACCGGCACCGCCCATCGTGGAAGCGTGGCGGGCCGAGGACCACGCCGAGGCGGAGCGGCGCTTGCGCCTCGGCGACAGGATCGCCGACGAAAGCGAACGCCAGGCCGGAGACGAGGCGCGCCTTGCCGCCATTGCGGCCAATGGCGGCGTCGTGGACGACGCGACCGTGTGCGAACTAAGGCGCCGCCGCGATACTGCCTGGCAGCGGCATCGTGCCGGTCTGGACGAGCAGACGGCGATCGCGTTCGAGGCGGCACTGCACGAGCATGATGCAACCACGGCGCTTCGGCTTGCCCAGGCGGAGCGCGTGGCCGAGATACGCGCCCTGACGCTTGCCGTGACCGAGCGGCGCGCCCGCCTGCAGTCGCTGGACATGCAAAGGAAAGCCGCGGAGGAGCGGCGGCAGAGGCTGAATGCCGAGATCGGCGCCGCCGCACGCGCCTGTGGCTTGCCTTGCATAACGGGGCTGCCCCAGTTGGAGGCGTGGCTTGCCGCCCGCGCATCCGCGCTCGAATTGCGCATGGAACTTCGCACTGCGCTGAAGGAGCGCGACCGGGCGGTCGCCGAAGAGAAGGCGGCGGTCTGCAGTCTTCGGGCGGAGCTGGCGCGGCTCGGGATGAGCGATGCGCTGCCGGAGCGCCTCGACGCCTTGCTCGCGGTAGCGGAACTTGTCTCCTCCCGCGCCGAGGCCGCATCCACTGCTTGCCGGAATGCCGTGGCGCAGCTCCAACGCGCCTCGGAGGCGCTCGAAAAGCGGCGGACCGCTTTTGCGGCCGCGGAGGCTGCGATGGCATCCTGGTGCGGGGAATGGGACGAGGCGCTCGCCGGCACGTGGCTTTCCCGGCAGGTGGAGCGCCCGCTGCCGCAGGAAATCGGTCCCGTGCTCGCCGTGCTTCAGAACCTCGACAAGCTGATGCAGAAGAAAGCGGAGCTCGATCATCGCGTGGCGGGGATGCGCAGGGATCAGGCGGCCTTCACGGAAAACGTCGTCGGCGTGGCCGCCGCACTGGGCGAAGAACGGGCCGGCGATGTCCTCACGCTCTTTTCCGCGGTGCGCGACCGCGTTGCCGCCGCACTTCAGAAGGAGGAGCGCCGTCTGGCGCTTCAGGGCAATATCGAGCGCATGGAGGAGAGCCTCGACTCGCTGCGCGCCGAGGAGAGACTTCACGGCGCCAACAGGCAGAGGGTCCTCGACTTTTTCGGCTGCGGGACTCTCGACGAAGCGGCCGCCTGCCTGGAAGCCACCCGCGAAGAGCAGCGGCTGCGACAGCGATGCTCGGAAATGGAAAGCGATCTGGCCGCGCGGCTCGGCGTCGCGAGCGCCGCCGAGGCCGAAGCGCTGCTCGCCGAACTCGACGACCGGGAGCTCGGGCTGGAACTGGCGCGGCTGGAGGAGGCGATCGAGGCGGCCGACCGGGATGTCAGCGAGCTGCACTCCGATGTCAGGACCCGGGAGAGGGCGCTTGCCGCCGTCGAGGGCGGCGACCGGGTGGCGGAGCTCGAACAGCGGCGCCGCACGCTGCTTCTCGACATCGAGAGCAAGGCGATCGGCTATCTCCGCCTGCGCGCGGGCGTGATCGCCGCCGAACAGGCGCTCAGGCTGTTTCGCGAGCGCCACCGCAGCGCCATGATGCAACGCGCCTCGCGAACCTTCATGCATATCAGCGGCGGCGAATATTCCGGTCTCTCGACGCAAGCCGACAAGGGCCAGGAATTCCTCATAGCAAATACCGCCGCCGGCGGATCGAAGCTCGCCCGCGATCTTTCCAAGGGCACGCGCTTCCAGCTCTATCTCGCGCTCAGGATCGCCGGCTACCACGAAGTCGCGGCGACGCGGGAAACGCTGCCCTTCATCGCCGACGACATCATGGAAACCTTCGACGACGGCCGCGCCGGCCGCGCCTTCGAACTGATGGCGGAAATGGCCGATGTCGGACAGGTGATCTATCTGACCCACCACGAGCACCTTTGCGACATTGCGCGGAGCGCCTGCCCGGGCGTGACGATCCACCGGTTGTAGCCGCTTGCCGGAAAGAGGTAAGCTGCATGCGCCTTGCCCCTGCATCACCCGTCGGCTGGCCCGGCGAAGTCCCTCAAAGGAGGCTCCAATGGATATCTTCGAATGCGGATCGAGACCCTCGGCGCATGGCCCGGCCGAATATTTCACCGGCTCCGTTCGCGTGGACCCGGCCTTCGAGGCACCGTCACCCGCACGGGTACGCGGCGCGACGGTGACTTTCGAGCCCGGCGCGCGCACCGCCTGGCACACGCACCCGCTCGGCCAGACCCTGATCGTCACCGCAGGCCGCGGCCTCGCGCAGAGCTGGGGCGGGGAGCCGCGCGAGATCCGCGCCGGCGACGTCGTCTGGTTCCCGCCGGGAGAAAAGCATTGGCATGGCGCCGCGCCGGAAACGGGAATGACGCATATCGCAATTCAGGAGGCGCTCGACGGCAAGGCGGTGGACTGGCTCGAGCATGTGACGGAGGAGCAGTATCGGGGCGGGTAGCGGCTTATTCGGTCGTGCGCGTAGTAATTATCTTATAGAAAAAAGAGGTTATTGCGTTCCGTCACTCGAAGTCTGCCCAGTCAATAACTCTTCCTGCGTCTGCCTTAGAAGAGAGTCAGTCGCCGGACAGGCCGCCTGTTGGTGAGCGACGCCGGTCCACACGTGATCATTCCCCTGATAGTGAGATGATAGTCATCAGCTCACGCTTGATAAAGACGGGGAAATACCTTGCGTCACCACAATAAGCAAAAACGCAACTAGCCTCGAAAAACGGACCACCAGTCTGACACGAGAATCCAACAGTATTTAGAAAATCCACAATATTGCTCGCCTTTCTGCCAATTCGATACGTATTTCGTCATAAATATTAGAGAAGTCTTGTTGTTTTCTCGCCGTGAGCAATCGATCTCTGATATTGATGGTTTCGACCGCGTGCAAAGGAGTAGCCGCAAACACAATAGCAGCGCCAGTGAACGCGATCGCCACGCAGTTCTTTACCTTCACACTACGACCTTTTTGTTGCAACGCATCGCCTTGATCAGCGCCGAAACACGGCTCGGCCAACGAACTCTTCTCTCCTCCGCATGATTTCGCATTCGATGATCGAGAACTGAACTTTGTTATTCTCGGCGATGCTTATTCTCCCCTGTCAGTGCTTTTTCCTGTATTTGGCGAAGCGCAGCTGCTGCCTCCGGGCACGCGATAGGTTGGTGTGCAACAGCTGTATCGGCACCGCGTATCGTAATGAGGACATCCACAGACATCAGCCTCTTTCGAAAACCAACGAATGCGGACCGGTCGCCGCAATAGGCAAGAACGCATCTAGCCATGAAATACCCATCGTCAGTCCAGCAAGAAAAACCATTCTTCTTAAGAAAGCCAACAATATTCGCTACATCTCCCCCAAGTTCTCGGTATATATCTTGATAAATTCCGTCCATTTCAGTATGTTTTCTTGCGGCAAGCAGACGTTTCGTGACGTCATGGAGGTCGCCAGCGGAGACTGTGACCGCCATCCCGTGGAAGGCTGCAAGCATAATTGCTGCTGCAAGCCTCCTTGCATCGGGAACAGCTTCCATTCCGGCTAATGCTCAGAGCGGAGCAGCGCAGCCGAGAACCGACCGCAATCCGCCCGGCAACTGTCCACGACTCGCTGAAACCGGTGCCCGGGATTTACTGAAGCACGCACCCGAAACGCGCCGAGAGTCCCAGATAACTCACAGCTCCGCATATTTCTTGGCCGTTGCTCGCAGCCGATCGCTATACTCGTAGATCTGGTCCAGGCTATCGACTATCAGCCGCTCTTCGTTCTCGCCGTCGAACAAGCCAATGTATTTTACCGAGCGATTGAACCACAAGCGCGCTAGGGGCTTCCGATTGTTGTTGTCGACCAGGATGCCACAATAGGACTTCTGATCTCGCATCACGACGCGCTTCGGACTGATCGTGTCGCGAACTATAGCTTTCACAATCATGTATCCTTCACGCTCATCGTCGGTGGTGACGACGTCCGGCTCTTCTTCAACCGGAGTGTCGATCTTTTCGATGACCTCCTCGGTGTCGGCTAGGGCGCTGGAAAGCCTGCTTTTGACGGTGTCCATGATCACCTCGCGGAAGGCCGTGCGCACCACCCCGGTCAGCATTTCCTTGACCTGAGCCGTTATGCGTCCTTCGTACACACCGCCCGCAACTATGCGAACGAACTCGTCCGTCGGCTCTTCGATGAGTTTCGAGATGACCTGCTTAACGCCAGAAGTATATTTTAGGCGCTCAGCCGTCGCTAGAATTGCAGCGACGTTGAAGGCGGACTTTTCAAACTTGCGGAGCTCTGTGACGATTCCCGCGTTGAAATCGGTCACGTCGAAAACAAGAAACGGCCTCGTGTCGAGCTTGTTGGGCGCTTCGAGATCTGTGTAGAAGTTAAATGTCCGACCGTTCGTGAGGATCGCGAATTTCGCATTGGTGACGCTGAAGTAGCGGTAGAGTTGATCTAAATGCTTTTTGTCGAGCGCGACTGATATCGGTTTGCACTCCATAAGTATGCGAATTTCGTTGTCGATCTTGATGGCGTAATCGACCTTTTCGCCTTTCTTGCCCACAGCATCGGCCGTGAATTCGGGCACAACTTCTGTGGGGTCAAAAACGTCATACCCCAGCGATCGCAGGAAGGGCAGGACGACCGCTGTCTTCACCGCTTCTTCAGTTGCCATTGTGCTGGAATGCGACTTAACACGCTCAGAAATTGCGCGCAGGCTTTCTTCGATAGTGCTCATGAGTCCCTCGCTCGTTATGCGAGCAACGTTGCTGAAGCTCCACCTTTCGTCAATCCGGCAACCACATGAAATCTACTCTTGATAACCATCGACGCCATTCCGGTCACGCGTTCGTCACCGAGCCGGTCCTGGGTCGGCGAGGTCGAGTATCGCGCATGGACCGACAACGGAAAGTTGCGGCACGCTTCCCTCAAGGGGGACAGGCCACGCGAGGACGAAGCGGCCGTGTTCGATCTGAACTAGCCCAAAAACGCCAAATACAAAACCAAGTCACCGAGTCCCGAGCTAATTCCCGAACTGATCTTCTGTGTCGCGCTCTATCTTTTCCCGGGCTTCTGCTTCTCGGCGGTTCGCTGAAAGCATAAGAGATAGAGATGTCCCTGAGCTTGGGGAGACCTACACACGTCAAGCACTCTTGATCTTTTCGGTTACTCCATGCCGCACAGCAAGGGTGAGGGCGCGCAGCGAGTTTTTCAATGGAATCAATGGCTGCGGCGAGCGGACGGGTGGAAGAAATTGAGAACTGCCAAATAGGACAAAAGCCCCGCTTGTGCAGGACTTTGATGGCTAATTTCTCGGGAAGAAGTGGTGGGCGATGAGAGACTCGAACTCCCGACATCCTCGGTGTAAACGAGGCGCTCTACCAACTGAGCTAATCGCCCTATCGCGTTGCCGGACAAGTGTCCGCCGCGTCGGTGGGCGTGATCTATGCGTAACCGGCGAAAACCGCAAGAGCGTTCGAGCGATTTTTTCGAATTTTTTATCGCGGACCGGGGCACCCGTCAGGAAGTCTGTGGACAATTGGGGGGGGGAAGGGAGGCGGCTGGCGAGGCAGGCGGCGCATTGTTGGTCGCTCCGCTGCGCCCGCATATAAAGGAAGGGCGAGCTCCCGAGGGGGTGAGGGGGTGCTCACCTTTGGTGCGCGCTTCCACAGACGGCAAAATCCTTGCCTGAAGCCATGCTGTGGACCAAAAAACGTTCCGTCACCGATTTGTTTTCAATCGCGCTTGACACCCCAAAGCGAACCGCTTAGTTAGCCGCTCATCGAACGGCAAGGCCGCTTCGGGCAGGGGCGCGCGAGCGCGTCTGGAAGGTCAAGAGATGCGGGTGTAGCTCAGTCGGTTAGAGTGCCGGCCTGTCACGCCGGAGGTCGCGGGTTCGAGCCCCGTCACTCGCGCCACTCTTGAAGGAATGCGGCATTCTCAAAAAGTGCCGATGATGAGATAATGGTCAGCGATGGCCATAATGCGCGGGTGTAGCTCAGTCGGTTAGAGTGCCGGCCTGTCACGCCGGAGGTCGCGGGTTCGAGCCCCGTCACTCGCGCCATTCTCTTCTCACGTGGCCGTCTCCCCTTATCTGTGCTTCCTTTTTTTGCATTGCGGCAAAGTGTCTCGCCGCGGAATTCCTGGCGCCGGGAGGCCCGGCTTCCCGCGATTGCGCGCCTTGCCGCGCATCCTGCGGTGGGCGCATCCCCGCTATGCGCTGCGAACCGGTTTAAATGCCCCTTCGAGGCTTGCGCCCGGGCGCCGGCTGCGCTAACCACTCTGGCGTTGCAACATGCTTTTCGGCCTGCGGCATTCTTCGTTGAAGCGCTTTCATGGCGCCCTCCGCAGGCAGGGACGGATAAAATGACAGAACTTCTCGGTTCCTACGTACCGATCGCGATTTTCATTGGGATCGCGCTGGTGATCGGCCTCGCACTTCTGGTCGCTCCTTTCGCCGTCGCCTTCAAGGCGCCTGATTCGGAAAAACTGTCGGCTTACGAGTGCGGCTTCAATGCGTTCGACGATGCCCGCATGAAGTTCGACGTCCGCTTCTATCTCGTGTCGATCCTTTTCATCATCTTCGATCTCGAGGTCGCCTTCCTCTTCCCCTGGGCGGTTTCGTTCAAGGAGTTGGGCTGGTTCGGCTTCTGGTCGATGATGGTCTTCCTTCTGGTCCTGACGGTCGGCTTTATCTATGAATGGAAGAAGGGAGCGCTGGAATGGAATTAGCATCCGGCACCACGCTCGTTGCGCCGCAGCCCAAGGGTATCCTCGATCCCGCGACCGGCAAGCCGATCGGCAGCAATGACGCGTTCTTCGGCGAGATCAACAACGAGCTCGCCGACAAGGGCTTTCTCGTCACCTCGACCGACGAGTTGATCAACTGGGCCCGCACCGGTTCGCTGATGTGGATGACTTTCGGTCTCGCCTGCTGCGCGGTCGAAATGATGCAGATGTCGATGCCGCGTTACGATGCCGAACGCTTCGGTTTTGCGCCCCGCGCCTCGCCGCGTCAGTCCGACGTCATGATCGTCGCCGGCACGCTGACCAACAAGATGGCGCCGGCCTTGCGCAAGGTCTATGACCAGATGCCCGAGCCGCGTTACGTGATCTCGATGGGATCCTGCGCCAATGGCGGCGGCTACTATCACTATTCCTATTCGGTTGTGCGCGGCTGCGACCGCGTCGTGCCCGTCGACATCTATGTGCCAGGCTGTCCTCCCACGGCAGAAGCGCTGCTTTACGGCGTGCTTCTGCTGCAGAAGAAGATCCGCCGGACCGGCACGATCGAGCGCTAAGGGCAGGGGAACTTAAGATGAGTGAAGCCCTGAACGAGCTTGCCTCCTATCTTCGCGAGGCGCGTGGCGCGCTGATCGCCGATGCGGAGGTCAAATACGGCGAACTGACGCTGACGGCGAAAGCCGAGAACCTCGTCGCGCTACTGACTTTCCTGCGCGACGACGTCCAGTGTGGTTTCGTCAGCTTCATCGATGTCTGCGGGGTCGATTATCCGCAGCGCCCGGACCGCTTCGATGTCGTCTATCATCTTCTCTCGCCGCGCCAGAACCAGCGCGTCCGCGTGAAGGTTGCGACCGGCGAGAACGAGCCTGTCCCCTCGGCGACGTCGGTCTATCCCGGCGCCGACTGGTTCGAGCGCGAAGCCTACGACATGTACGGCATCCTCTTCACCGGTCACCCGGATCTGAGGCGCATCCTGACGGACTACGGCTTCGAAGGCTATCCGCTGCGCAAGGACTTCCCGCTGACCGGTTTCGTCGAGGTGCGTTACGACAACGAGGCCAAGCGCGTCGTCTACGAACCCGTCGAGCTGAAGCAGGAATTCCGCAATTTCGACTTTCTTTCGCCCTGGGAAGGCACGGAATACGTGCTGCCCGGCGACGAAAAGGCGAGACCACGCTGAATTAAGTCGGCCCGCGGCGATCCGCGAAGGACGCCATCCGGCCTGGAGCAATCGGTATGACCGAACATAACGTCCGCAACTTCAACATCAACTTCGGCCCGCAGCATCCGGCGGCGCACGGCGTTCTGCGTCTGGTGCTGGAGCTTGACGGCGAGATCGTCGAGCGCGTCGATCCGCATATCGGCCTCCTGCATCGCGGCACGGAAAAGCTGATCGAGGCCAAGACCTATCTGCAGGCGATACCCTATTTCGACCGGCTCGACTATGTCGCGCCGATGAACCAGGAGCACGCCTTCGCGCTTGCGGTCGAGAGATTGACCGGTGCGCAGGTGCCGGTCCGCGGTCAGCTGATCCGCGTTCTCTATTCGGAGATCGGCCGGATCCTGTCGCATCTCCTCAACGTGACGACTCAAGCCATGGATGTCGGCGCGCTTACGCCGCCGCTCTGGGGCTTCGAGGAGCGCGAGAAGCTGATGGTCTTTTACGAGCGGGCCTGCGGCGCGCGCATGCACGCGGCCTATTTCCGTCCGGGCGGCGTGCATCAGGACCTGCCGCACCAGCTGGTCGAAGATATCGGCAACTGGATCGACCCGTTCCTGAAGACCGTCGACGATATCGACGAGCTTCTGACCGGCAACCGCATCTTCAAGCAGCGCAACGTCGATATCGGCGTCGTCAGCCTCGAGGACGCCTGGGCCTGGGGTTTCTCGGGCGTGATGGTGCGCGGCTCGGGGGCGGCCTGGGATCTGCGCCGTTCGCAGCCCTATGAATGCTATTCCGACCTGGAGTTCGACATTCCGATCGGCAAGAACGGCGACTGCTTCGACCGCTATCTCATCCGCATGATCGAGATGCGCCAGTCGGCGCGTATCATGCGCCAGTGCGTAGACCGTCTGCTCGGCGATGCCAAGATCGGTCCGGTCTCCTCGCTCGACGGCAAGATCGTGCCGCCGAAGCGCGGCGAGATGAAGCGGTCGATGGAGGCGCTGATCCATCACTTCAAGCTCTATACCGAGGGCTATCACGTGCCGGCCGGGGAGGTCTACGCCGCGGTCGAGGCGCCCAAGGGCGAGTTCGGCGTCTACCTGGTCTCCGACGGCACCAACAAGCCGTATCGCTGCAAGATCCGCGCTCCGGGTTACGCGCATCTTCAGGCGATGGACTTCCTCTGTCGCGGACACCAGCTTGCCGACGTTTCGGCCGTGCTGGGCTCCCTCGATATCGTTTTCGGCGAGGTGGATCGCTGATGCGTCTGGTGCCGCTCGTCGCCGTCGGACTTCTTGCGCTCGCCTCCGGGGCCTCGGCCCAGGAGGACGTCGGCAGCGAGTCATCCGCAGCGCTCAGGGGCGGCACCATGCCGGCGCTCCTGTCGAGGGGTTACGAGATCAAAGCAGCCGTCAACAACGGCGCGCGCTACATCGTGTTTTTGCAGAAAGACCAGTCAGCCTATGCCTGCGAATTTGTCTCGCTGACGAAATCGCGGTGCGGTTCGATTAACTGATAAGGTGTCCACTAGAATGTCCGTTCGTCGACTAGCCGAAGACACAGTCCAGCCAGCGGCCTTCGCGTTCAGCAAGGAAAACGCTGCCTGGGCCGAGGCAACGATCAAGAAATATCCCGAGGGCCGCGAGCAGTCGGCGGTCATCCCCCTGCTGATGCGTGCTCAGGAGCAGGATGGCTGGGTGACGAGGGCGGCGATCGAGTCGGTCGCCGACATGCTCGGCATGGCCTATATCCGTGTTCTCGAAGTCGCCACCTTCTATACGCAATTCCAGCTGCAGCCGGTCGGAACGCGTGCCCACGTCCAGGTCTGCGGCACCACGCCCTGCATGCTGCGCGGCGCCGAAGACCTGATCAGGATCTGCAAGAAGAAGATCGCCAGTGAACCGTTCACCCTCAACGAGGGCGGCACCCTTTCCTGGGAAGAGGTCGAATGTCAGGGCGCCTGCGTCAACGCGCCGATGGTCATGATCTTCAAGGACACGTTCGAGGATCTGACGCCGGAGCGGCTCGAGGAGATCATCGACCGCTTCGAGGCCGGGAAGGGGGCGGAAGTCGTGCCGGGCCCGCAGATCGACCGCATCTATTCCGCGCCGATCGGCGGCCTGACGACGCTGCAGGGGCCCGAGCCGGTCGAAGAGAAGAAGAAATCGGTCCGCAAGTCGAAGGACGAACAGGCGGTGAGCGTGCCTCCGTCGAATGCGGCAAAGCCTTCGACCGCGACGGACGTTACCAATCCGACCTTGAAGACGCCGGCCACCGCCAGGAAGGCGGCGGCGAAGAACGTCAAGATCGAAGGTGAAACGGTCGATAAGTCGAAGCCCGCGAAGAAGCCGCGGTGAAGAGGTGATACCCCATGCTTAGAGATGAAGATCGCATCTTTACCAACATCTACGGCCTCAAGGACAAGTCGCTGAGGGGCGCGATGGCGCGCGGCCATTGGGACGGCACGAAGCAGTTCCTCGAAAAGGGCCGCGACTGGATCATCAACGAGGTGAAGGCCTCCGGCCTGCGCGGCCGCGGCGGCGCCGGCTTCCCGACCGGTCTCAAATGGTCCTTCATGCCGAAGGAAAGCGACGGGCGCCCGCATTACCTCGTCGTCAATGCCGACGAGTCCGAGCCCGGTACCTGCAAGGACCGCGACATCATGCGCCACGATCCGCACACGCTGATCGAAGGCTGCGTGATTGCGAGCTTCGCCATGGGTGCGCATGCCGCCTATATCTACGTGCGCGGCGAGTTCATCCGCGAGCGCCAAGCGCTGCAGGCGGCGATCGACGAATGCTACGAATACGGCCTGCTCGGCCGGGACAACAAGCTCGGCTACGACATCGACATTTACGTGCATCACGGTGCCGGCGCCTATATCTGCGGCGAAGAGACGGCGCTGCTCGAAAGCCTCGAAGGCAAGAAGGGCCAGCCGCGCCTGAAGCCGCCTTTCCCGGCGAATATGGGCCTTTATGGCTGCCCGACGACGGTCAACAATGTCGAGTCGATCGCGGTGACGCCGACCATCCTGCGCCGCGGCGCCGGCTGGTATACGAGCTTCGGCCGCCCCAACAACCACGGCACCAAGCTCTATTCGGTTTCCGGCCACGTCAATCGCCCGTGCACGGTCGAGGACGCGATGTCGATCCCGTTCCACGAGCTGATCGAGAAGCACTGCGGCGGCATTCGCGGCGGCTGGGACAACCTGCTGGCGGTCATCCCCGGCGGCTCGTCGGTTCCCTGCGTGCCCGGCGCGCAGATGAAAGACGCGATCATGGATTATGACGGCCTGCGCGAGCTCGGCTCGGGCCTGGGCACGGCTGCCGTCATCGTCATGGACAAGTCGACCGACATCATCAAGGCGATCTGGCGGCTGTCGGCCTTCTACAAGCACGAGAGCTGCGGCCAGTGCACGCCCTGCCGCGAAGGCACGGGCTGGATGATGCGCGTCATGGAGCGCATGGTGCAGGGCCGCGCCCAGAAGCGCGAGATCGACATGCTCTTCGACGTGACGAAGCAGGTCGAGGGCCACACGATCTGCGCGCTCGGCGATGCGGCGGCATGGCCGATCCAGGGCCTTATCAAGCATTTCCGTCCGGAAATGGAGAAGCGGATCGACGAATACACGCGCAATGCGACCTCGCATGGCGCCGTGTTGGAGGCGGCGGAGTAAGAAACCATGGCTGGGGCACGCAAGGACGGACAGGAGAGGACAGCCGCGAGCGCGGCCGGTTCATTCGCATGGCCTCAGGGCGCCGACCCGGCCGACCCGTTCGGCATGGGCGAATGGATGAAGAACCTGTCGAACGCCGGCTTGCCGAGCGTCGGATTGCATCCGTTGATGGCGCATCCGGCGGCGGCCGTCGCGGCAGCGACGGCTCTTGGCTTCGGTCTGTCCAGTCACATCGCCGGCATGATGTTCGGCGCGATGCAGGGGGCGGCCAGCACGCTCAAGAAGAGCGTCGCCGCGCCCGATCAGGCGGAGATCTCCAAGCCTGCTCCGGTCGCAAGGCCGCAAAAGGCAGCGCAGCGGAAAGCTCCGGTCTCCGCGGACGCGACGCGCAAACCGCGCAGACCCGTCAAGCGGGCTGCGGCACCGGCGGCAGGCCTCGCAAACGACCTGAAGCGTATCTCCGGCATCGGCCCCAAGCTCGAGCAGGTGCTTAAGGGCAGGGGCATATTCCGCTTCGCCGACATCGCCGCCCTGAGCAAGGCCGACGTGGAGCGACTGGATAGCGAACTCGGCCTTGCCGGCCGCGTCGTCCGCGACGATTGGATCGGGCAGGCAAAGGCGCTCACGGGAGCGCGAGAGAAATAACGTGACGACCGTGCGGTGGTCACGGCAAGCGGCGAGACCGTGAAGGAATTGTCCGTTGCCTACTGCATGTTTCCTTTAATCGTAGCCGATTAAAGGAAACTCGCAGCAAACCAAAGTGCTGCAGCGGCCCTTGCGCGCCAGATCAAGACGCGCGGCGCTGTAGAAGAGCAGACGGACTGAAGACAGGATTGAGTACGAAGATGGCAAAGCTGAAAGTCGACGGAAAAGAGATCGAGGTCCCGGATCATTTCACGCTGCTTCAGGCATGCGAGGAGGCCGGCGCCGAGGTTCCGCGCTTCTGTTTCCATGAGCGGCTTTCGGTTGCCGGCAACTGCCGCATGTGTCTGATCGAGGTCAAGGGCGGCCCCCCGAAGCCGGCGGCCTCCTGCGCCATGGGCGTGCGCGACCTTCGTCCCGGTCCGAACGGCGAGGTGCCGGAAGTCTTCACGACCACGCCGATGGTCAAGAAGGCGCGCGAAGGCGTCATGGAGTTCCTGCTCATCAATCACCCGCTCGACTGCCC
Source organism: Sinorhizobium sp. P24N7 (assembly GCF_042436655.1). Lineage (NCBI taxonomy): Bacteria > Pseudomonadati > Pseudomonadota > Alphaproteobacteria > Hyphomicrobiales > Rhizobiaceae > Sinorhizobium > Sinorhizobium sp. P24N7. Next base: position 61,914 of record NZ_JBHMIW010000027.1, read on the forward strand.
GATCTGCGACCAGGGCGGCGAGTGCGACCTGCAGGACCAGGCGATGGCCTTCGGCATCGACAGCTCGCGCTATCAGGAAAACAAGCGCGCGGTCGAGGACAAGTATATCGGTCCGCTCGTCAAGACCGTGATGAACCGCTGCATTCACTGCACGCGCTGCGTCCGGTTCACGACGGAAGTCGCCGGCATCGCCGAACTCGGCCTGATCGGCCGCGGCGAGGATGCCGAGATCACCACTTATCTCGAACAGGCGATGACCTCGGAACTGCAGGGCAACGTCGTCGACCTGTGCCCGGTCGGCGCGCTGACCTCCAAGCCCTTCTCCTTCACCGCGCGCCCGTGGGAGCTCGGCAAGACCGAATCGATCGATGTCATGGACGCGGTCGGCTCCGCCATCCGCGTCGATACGCGCGGCCGCGAAGTCATGCGGATCATGCCGCGCGTCAACGAGGAGATCAACGAAGAGTGGATCTCCGACAAGACGCGCTTCATCTGGGACGGGCTGAAGACGCAGCGCCTGGATCGCCCCTATGTCAAGAAGGATGGACGCCTGCAGCCGGCAAGCTGGGGCGAAGCCTTCCAGGCGATCAAGACCGCCGTTGCCGGCACGTCGGGCGACAGGATCGGCGCGATCGCCGGCGATCTCGCTTCGGTCGAGGAAATGTACGCGCTGAAGGAGCTCGTCTCCTCGCTCGGCTCGGCGAACCTCGACTGCCGGCAGGACTGCGCAGCGCTCGATCCGTCGTTCGGCCGTTCGAGCTACATCTTCAACCCGACGATCCAGGGCATCGAAAGCGCCGATGCACTGCTCATCATCGGCTCGAATCCGCGCTTCGAGGCGTCGGTCCTCAATGCCCGCATCCGCAAGCGCTACCGCATGGCCAACTTCCCGATCGGTGTGATCGGCGAGGCGGGTGAGCTGCGTTACGAATACGAATATCTGGGTGCGGGTACCGACACGCTCGCCGAACTCGTTTCCGGCAAGGGGACGTTCTTCGCAACGCTGGAAAAGGCCGCGCGTCCGCTGATCATCGTCGGCCAGGGCGCCTTGGCAGGGGAGGGCGGTGCGGCCGTGCTCGCCAATGCGGGGAAGCTCGCCGTTGCCGTTGGTGCGGTGAATGCCGAGTGGAACGGTTTTGCCGTGCTTCACAGCGCGGCCGCCCGCGTCGGCGGTCTCGATCTCGGCTTCGTGCCCGGTCAGGGCGGCAAGTCGGCGGGCGAAATGGTCGACGCCATGGATGTCCTTTTCCTGCTGGGGGCCGACGAAATCGATCTTTCGGCCAAGAAGGCCGGCTTCACCGTTTACATCGGCTCGCATGGCGACAACGGCGCGCATGCGGCGGATGTCATTCTTCCCGGCGCGACCTACACGGAAAAGTCCGGCACCTGGGTCAATACCGAAGGGCGCGTCCAGATGGGCAACCGCGCCGCTTTCGCACCGGGTGAAGCGCGCGAGGACTGGGCGATCATCCGCGCGCTTTCCGACGTGCTCGGCAGGAAGCTGCCTTTCGACTCGCTCGGCGAATTGCGTGCGAAGCTCTATGCGGCCTATCCGCATTTCGCCGCAGTCGACGAGATCGCCGCAGGCCGCAGCGACGAAATTGCCGCACTTGCACAAAAAGCCGGTGCGATGGCGAAATCCGTGTTTGCGTCTCCGGTCAAAGACTTCTATTTGACGAACCCGATAGCGCGCGCATCCGCCGTCATGGCCGAATGCTCGGCCTTGGCGCGCAACAATTTCAAAGCTGCCGCGGAATGAGCGCGAGGGAATAGAGCATCATGGACGCTTTCTTTTCGACCTATGTCTGGCCCACGGCCATCATGATCGGCCAGTCGCTCCTGCTTCTGGTCGCGCTGCTGCTTTTCATCGCCTATATCCTGCTCGCCGACCGCAAGATCTGGGCGGCCGTGCAGCTTCGCCGCGGCCCTAACGTCGTCGGCCCATGGGGGCTGTTCCAGTCCTTCGCCGACCTTTTGAAATTCGTCTTCAAGGAGCCGGTCATTCCGGCCGGCGCCAACAAGACGATCTTTCTGCTCGCCCCGCTCGTTTCCGTGACGCTGGCGCTCGCCGCCTGGGCGGTCATTCCGCTCAATGCGAACTGGGTGATCGCGAACATCAATGTCGGCATCCTCTTCGTCTTCGCCATATCTTCTCTCGAGGTTTATGGCATCATCATGGGCGGTTGGGCGTCGAACTCGAAATATCCCTTCCTCGGCGCATTGCGCTCCGCGGCGCAGATGGTGTCCTACGAGGTCTCGATCGGCTTCGTCATCGTCACCGTGCTGCTCTGCGTCGGCTCGCTCAACCTGACGGACATCGTAAACGCGCAGAACGACGGCGTCGGCACCATGCTCGGCCTGCCTGCCTCGTTCCTCGACTGGCACTGGCTGTCGCTCTTCCCGATGTTCATCATCTTCTTCATCTCGGCGCTCGCCGAGACGAACCGTCCGCCCTTCGACCTTCCGGAAGCCGAATCGGAACTCGTCGCCGGCTTCATGGTCGAATACGGCTCGACCCCGTACATGATGTTCATGCTCGGCGAGTACGCGGCGATCTGCCTGATGTGCGCGCTGACGACGATTCTGTTCCTCGGCGGCTGGCTGCCTCCGGTCGACATCTGGCTCCTGAACTGGGTCCCGGGCATCATCTGGTTCGTGCTGAAGGCGTCGCTGGTGTTCTTCATGTTCGCCATGGTGAAAGCCTTCGTCCCGCGCTATCGCTACGACCAGCTGATGCGCCTCGGCTGGAAGGTCTTCCTGCCGCTTTCGCTGGCGATGGTCGTCATCGTCGCATTCGTTCTGAAGCTGACGGGCTGGGCATGATGGCCGCTCACGCTTCGCTGCATACCGCCGGTTTCTCCGCAACCGGCAAGTTTGGAGGTTAATGATGGCCGGTCTTTCGAACGCCGTCAGCTCGCTGTTCCTCAAGGAATTCGTCGGCGCATTCCTTCTGTCGATGCGCTATTTCTTCCGTCCGAAGGCGACCTTGAACTATCCCTTCGAGAAGGGGCCCATCAGCCCGCGCTTCCGCGGCGAGCACGCGCTGCGCCGTTATCCCAACGGCGAAGAGCGGTGCATCGCCTGCAAGCTGTGCGAGGCGATCTGTCCTGCGCAGGCAATCACCATCGAGGCCGGGCCGCGCCGCAACGACGGCACGCGCCGCACGGTGCGTTACGACATCGACATGGTGAAGTGCATCTATTGCGGCTTCTGCCAGGAGGCCTGTCCGGTCGATGCGATCGTCGAGGGGCCGAATTTCGAGTTCTCCACCGAGACGCGCGAAGAGCTCTACTACGACAAGGAGAAGCTGCTCGCCAACGGTGACCGGTGGGAGCGGGAAATCGCGCGCAACATTGCGATGGACTCGCCCTACCGCTGAGGCCATTCGCGGAACGCAGCATCGCGCCGCTTGATCGAAGACGGTGCATGCAAAACGGGTTTGGGCATCGGCCGGACAGGTGGTCCGGCTTTGCCTCATGGAGTGCGGGCCTGCGTGCCTTCACGCCAGCAAGACGAAAAAGGCACCGATCATGGGTCTGCAGGCTCTTTTTTTCTATCTTTTTGCCTTCATCGCCGTGGCGTCGGCATTCATGGTCATCGCGGCCAGGAATCCGGTCTATTCGGTTCTGTTCCTGATCCTGACCTTCTTCAATGCGGCCGGGCTCTTCCTGCTGACCGGTGCCGAGTTCCTGGCGATGATCCTGCTGGTGGTCTATGTCGGGGCCGTCGCGGTTCTCTTCCTCTTCGTGGTCATGATGCTCGATATCGACTTTGCCGAGCTTCGCGCCGGCGTGCTCGAATATGCGCCGATCGGCGCGCTGATCGGGCTGATCCTTGCCGCCGAACTGATCGTCGTTGTCGGCGGCTCGGCTTTCTCGCCTGAAATCGCCAAGGGCATCTCAATGCCGATACCGGCGCCGAGCGACCGCACCAACACCGCCGCGCTCGGCGATGTCCTCTATACCCATTACGTCTACTTCTTCCAGATCGCGGGGCTCGTGCTGCTCGTCGCCATGATCGGCGCCATCGTGCTGACCCTGCGTCACCGTCAGAACATCAAGCGTCAGAGCATTCCGCAGCAGGTTGCCCGCACCCCCGAAACCGCCGTCGAGGTGGTTACGGTCAAGCCGGGGCAGGGCATCTAATCGGACGCGAGGTCGAGGGACTACACTTATGGAAATCGGAATTTCCCACTATCTGACCGTCAGCGCCATTCTGTTCACGCTCGGCGTCTTCGGCATCTTCCTCAACAGGAAGAACGTCATCATCATCCTCATGTCGGTGGAGCTCATCCTGCTGGCCGTCAACATCAACATGGTGGCGTTCTCGGCCTTCCTGAACGACATCACCGGCCAGGTGTTCGCGCTGTTCATCCTGACCGTTGCGGCGGCCGAAGCCGCCATCGGACTTGCAATTCTCGTCGTCTTCTACCGCAACCGCGGCTCGATCGCCGTCGAAGACGTCAACATGATGAAGGGCTGACAGGGCTATGGATACCATCGTCAAGGCTATCGTCTTCCTGCCTCTGATCGGCTTCCTGATCGCCGGCCTTCTCGGCACGCAGATCGGCGCCAAAGCATCCGAATATGTGACCAGCGGCCTGATGATCGTCACCGCAGCGCTCTCCTGGTTCGTCTTCTTCCACGTCGCCCTCGGCGAAGAGGAGATGATCAAGGTTTCGGTGCTGCGCTGGATCCAGTCCGGAAGCTTCGATGTCGAATGGGCTTTCCGCGTCGACACGCTGACGGCCGTCATGTTCGTCGTCGTCAACACCGTCTCGACCCTGGTGCACATCTATTCGATCGGATACATGCACCACGATCCGAACCGGCCGCGTTTCTTCGCCTATCTGTCGCTCTTCACCTTCGCGATGCTGATGCTCATCACGTCGGACAATCTGCTGCAGATGTTCTTCGGCTGGGAGGGCGTGGGTCTCGCGTCATACCTGCTGATAGGCTTCTGGTACAAGAAGCCGTCCGCCAATGCGGCGGCGATGAAGGCCTTCATCGTCAACCGCGTCGGCGACTTCGGCTTCTCGCTCGGCATCTTCAGCGTCTTCGTCCTCTTCGGCTCGATCAATTTCGAGACCATCTTCGCCGCCGCGCAGAACTATTTGCCGGCCGAGGGTGCTGCGGCAGGGGACGCGGTCATCAATCTCTTCGGAATGCAGCTCGACAAGGGGCATGCCCTGACGGCCACCTGCCTGCTGCTCTTCATGGGCGCGATGGGCAAGTCGGCGCAGTTCCTGCTGCACACCTGGCTGCCGGACGCCATGGAAGGCCCGACCCCGGTTTCGGCCCTTATCCATGCCGCAACCATGGTGACCGCGGGCGTCTTCCTCGTTGCCCGCATGTCGCCGCTCTTCGAGCTTTCGCCAGACGCCCTGACGGTCGTCACCCTGATCGGCGCGATCACCGCATTCTTTGCGGCGACCGTCGGTCTCGTCCAGAACGACATCAAGCGCGTCATCGCCTATTCGACCTGCTCTCAGCTCGGCTACATGTTCGTCGCGCTCGGCGTCGGCGCCTATGGCGCGGCGATCTTCCACCTCTTCACGCACGCCTTCTTCAAGGCGCTCCTGTTCCTGGGCGCGGGCTCGGTCATCCACGCCGTCGACGGCGAGCAGGACATGCGTTACATGGGCGGACTGCGCACGCATATTCCGGTCACCTACTGGATGATGTTCATCGGTACGATCGCGCTCACCGGCGTCGGCATTCCCGGTACGGTCATCGGCACGGCGGGCTTCTTCTCGAAGGACGCGATCATCGAATCCACCTTCGCGTCGCATAGCGTCGTTTCCGGTCTGGCCTTCGTGCTGCTGGTCATCGCGGCGCTCTTCACCAGCTTCTATTCCTGGCGTCTGACCTTCATGACGTTCCACGGCAAGCCACGCGCTTCCTCCGACGTCATGCATCACGTCCACGAGTCGCCGCAGGTCATGCTGGTGCCGCTCTACATCCTTGCCGCCGGCGCCCTCGTCGCGGGCTTCCTGTTCCACGATTATTTCTTCGGTCACCACTACGCCGAGTTCTGGCAGGGCGCTCTGTTCACGTCCGCCGAAAACGAGCTTCTCGAGGAGTACCACCACGTTCCGCTATGGGTGAAATGGAGCCCGTTCGCGGCCATGGCGCTCGGTCTCTTCACGGCCTGGTACATGTACATCCGTTCGCCGGAGACGCCGAAATATCTCGCCGAGCAGCATCGCGGGCTTTACCAGTTCCTGCTCAACAAGTGGTATTTCGACGAACTCTACGATTTCCTGTTCGTCCGCAGCGCCAAGCGCCTGGGCACCTTCCTCTGGAAGGAGGGTGACGGCCGGGTGATCGACGGGTACGGCCCGAACGGGATCGCTGCGCGCGTTCTCGACGTGACCGACCGGGTGGTCCGCCTGCAGACCGGATACCTCTACCACTACGCGTTCGCCATGCTGATCGGTATTGCAGCGCTCGTTACCTGGATGATGCTCGGGAGTTCCTTCTGATGACCGATTGGCCCGTACTTTCCGCGGTCACCTTCATGCCGCTCGTCGGCGTTCTGCTTCTCCTGCTCACAAGGGAAGACAGCGCCTACGGCCGCCGCAACATCCTGAACGTCTCGCTGCTGACGACGGTCTTCACCTTCCTCGTGTCGCTCTACATCTGGTACCAGTTCGACCCGTCGAATCCGGGCTTCCAGATGGTCGAGAAGCGGGAGTGGCTCGGCACCGGCATTTCCTATCATCTGGGCGTCGACGGCATTTCCATACTCTTCGTCCCGCTGGCGGCATTCCTGATGCCGTTCTGCGTGCTGGCAAGCTGGGTGACGATCGAGAAGCGCCTGAAGGAATACATGATCGCGTTTCTGATCCTGGAAACGCTGATGCTTGGCGTCTTCGTGTCGCTCGACATCATCCTTTTCTACGTCTTCTTCGAGGCGGGGCTCATCCCGATGTTCATCATCATCGGTGTGTGGGGCGGCAAGGAGCGCGTCTACGCAAGCTACAAGTTCTTCCTCTATACGCTGCTCGGTTCCGTTCTGATGCTGCTTGCCATGATGGCGATGTATTGGCAGGCGGGCACCACCGACATCACGCAGTTGCTCGCCTATCAGTTCCCGCGCGAAATGCAGACCTGGCTCTGGCTTGCCTTCTTCGCTTCCTTCGCGGTGAAGATGCCCATGTGGCCGGTGCACACCTGGCTTCCCGATGCGCACGTGCAGGCGCCGACGGCAGGCTCGGTCATCCTGGCCGGTATCCTCCTGAAGCTCGGCGGCTACGGCTTCCTGCGCTTCTCCCTGCCGATGTTCCCGCTGGCGTCCGACTTCTTCGCGCCGTTCGTCTTCACCCTGTCGATCATTGCGATCATCTACACCTCGCTGGTCGCGATGATGCAGACCGACATCAAGAAGCTCATCGCCTATTCATCAGTGGCGCATATGGGCTACGTGACGATGGGAACCTTCGCGGCGAATGTTCAGGGTGTCCAGGGAGCGATTTTCCAGATGCTGTCGCACGGCATCGTCTCGGGCGCGCTCTTCCTTTGCGTCGGCGTCGTCTATGACCGGCTGCATACGCGCGAGATCGCGGCCTATGGCGGCCTCGTCAACAACATGCCGAAATATGCCGTCGCCTTCATGGTCTTCACCATGGCCAATGTGGGCCTTCCGGGAACGTCGGGATTCGTTGGCGAAGTGCTGACGCTGGTGGGCGCCTTCCGCGCCAACACCTGGGTCGCCCTGTTCGCGACGACGGGCGTCATTCTGTCGGCGGCTTACGCGCTCTGGCTCTACCGCCGTGTGATTTTCGGTGCGCTGGAAAAGGAAAGCTTGAAGGCGCTGCTCGATCTGTCGGGGCGCGAGAAACTCATTCTCTATCCGCTGGTGATCCTGACCATCTTCTTCGGTGTCTATCCGGCACCGGTCTTCGACGCGACCGCGGCCTCCGTGGACTTGCTCGTCAACAACTACGCCGCCGCCCTGCAGGCAGCGCAAGACGTTGCGCTTTCGGTGCAATGATCAAGGGACGTGATGTGACATGACTGCTGAAACCCTTATCGCCAGCCTGCAACTTTCGATGCCCGAGCTGATCCTTGCGGTCGGCGCGATGGCTCTCCTGATGATCGGCGTCTTCTCGGGCGAAAGAGCCACACCGACCGTGACCGGACTTGCGGTCGCAGTGCTCATCATCGCCGGGCTGTGGCTCGTTCTGAAGACGGGCGAGGGGGAGGCCTATGGCGGCGCCTTCCTGTCGGATCCCTTCGCCAAATTCATGAAGGTCCTCGCCCTGATCGGCTCGATCACCGTGATGGTGATGACCGTCGGACACGCGCGTTCGGCTCAGATCGACCGGTTCGAGTTCCCCGTGCTTCTGGTTCTGGCCACCCTCGGCATGCTGCTGATGATATCGGCCAACGATCTCATCTCGCTCTACCTGTCGTTGGAGCTGCAGTCACTCGCCCTTTACGTCGTGGCGGCAATCAACCGCGACAGCGTCCGGTCGACGGAGGCGGGCCTGAAGTATTTCGTTCTCGGCGCGCTGTCTTCGGGCATGATGCTTTACGGCATGTCGCTCGTCTACGGCTTCACCGGGCATACCGGCTTCGACGAGATCGCGGCGGCGCTCACGGCTGAGGGCCGCTCGCTGGGCCTCGTCTTCGGGCTTGTGTTCATTCTTGCAGGCCTCGCCTTCAAGATCTCCGCCGTACCATTCCATATGTGGACGCCGGACGTCTACGAAGGCGCCCCGACGCCGGTGACGGCATTCTTCGCCGCAGGACCGAAGGTCGCGGCCATTTCGATCCTCGTGCGCATCGTCATCAACGCCTTCGAGCCGGTGGTCGCCGATTGGCAGCAGATCGTCGTCTTCATCTCGATCGCATCGATGCTGCTCGGCTCCTTCGCCGCGATCGGCCAACGCAACATCAAGCGGCTGATGGCCTATTCCTCGATCGGCCACATGGGTTATGCGCTCGTCGGTCTGGCGGCCGGCTCGATGGCCGGCGTACGCGGCGTGATCCTCTACATGCTGATCTACATGGTCATGACGCTGGGCACTTTCGCCTGCATCCTTGCCATGCGCCGGCGGGAAGGCGAGCATGTGGAAGGTATCGACGATCTCGCCGGTCTTTCGCAGACCAACCCGTTCATGGCGACGGTGCTGACGATCCTCATGTTCTCGCTCGCCGGCATCCCTCCGCTGGCAGGTTTCTTCGCCAAGTACTTCGTCTTCGTTGCGGCGATCGAGGCGCAGCTCTATGGCCTGGCAATCATCGGCGTGCTCGCTTCCGTCGTCGGCGCCTACTACTATCTGCGGGTCATCAAGGTGATGTGGTTCGAGGAGCCGAGAGGCGAGTTTGCCCGAACGGCGGGCGAGCTTAGGCTGGTGTTCGGTCTGTCCGGCCTCTTCGTGCTCGGCTACGTGCTCATCGGCGGTCCGCTCGGAACCGCTGCCGAAGCTGCGGCGCGGACATTCTTTTGACCGGCGGACGAAGCGGCGGCCGGAGTTCGCCTGAAGATTTCCGGCACGTCGCGCTCGCCGAAACGGTCTCGACCAACAACGAGTGCCTTCTGCGGGCGCGCGAGGGCGATCCCGGCAATCTCTGGATCACCGCGGTGCGCCAGACCGGAGGCAGGGGCAGGCGTGGCCGCGCCTGGTTCTCGGAGCCGGGGAACCTCTACGCATCCCTGCTGCTCATCGATCCGGCGCCGGTGGACAGGCTGCATGCGGTGCCGCTCGCCGCAGCGGTCGCGGTCCATCGGGCGATCCGCCGGGTGATGCCACCGGGCGGGGCCGAGGCCGCGATCAAATGGCCGAACGACATTCTTATCGACGGGCGGAAAACCTGCGGCATTCTTCTCGAAGGCGAGGTTCTGGCCGACGGGCGGCGGGCCCTGGTGATTGGCTGCGGCATCAACGTCGCCGTCATGCCTGAAGACGCGCTTTACCCCGTCACATCGCTTCGGCGGGAGGGCGCGACGACCTCTCCCGAGGAGCTGTTCGCGCATCTTTTCGTAACCATGGCCGAAACGCTCGCCGTATGGGACCGAGGCGCGGGCGTCGCCGCAATCATCGATCAGTGGCGCGCCGCGGCCAAGGGCATCGGCGAGGCGATCACGGTCAACCTCCCGGACCGCTCGCTTTCCGGCCGCTTTGCAGGTATCGATCGGGACGGCCGGCTTCTACTCGACACGGGTTCCGGCCCGCCGCAAACCATTGCGGCGGGCGACGTATTTTTTGGATGATTGAAAAAAGCAAAGGCGCATCACGACATGGCGCAGGATGAAGAACTGGTGTTCTTGCCGCTCGGCGGCGTCGGCGAAATAGGCATGAATCTCGGCCTTTACGGCTATGGAAGGCCAGGTCACCGCCAATGGATCATGGTCGATTGCGGAGTGACCTTCCCCGGCCCGGAATTGCCCGGCGTAGATCTGGTTCTGCCCGATATCGCCTTTCTGGCCGAACAGCGCCGCAATCTGAAGGCGATCATCATCACGCATGCCCATGAGGACCATTACGGGGCCCTGAACGATCTGTGGCCGGGCCTGAACGTTCCCGTCTACGCCTCGCCCTTTACCGCGGGCATGCTGGAGGCCAAGCGCGCATTCGAAAAATCCCGCAGCGAGATCCCGATCACGATCTTCAAGCAGGGCGACCGCATCAATGTCGGACCTTTCAGCGTCGAAGCCGTGGGGGTCAATCATTCGATCCCCGAGCCGATGGCGCTCGTCATTCGCACGCAGCTCGGCACGGTCGTGCACACGGGCGACTGGAAGATCGACCTCGAGCCTTCGCTCGGGCCGCTGACCGACGAGTCGCGGTTTCGCCAGATCGGTGAGGAAGGCGTCCTCGCTCTCGTCTGCGATTCGACCAATGCCCTGCGCGAGGGGGTATCGCCGTCCGAACAGCAAGTCTCCGAAAGTCTCGCCAAGATCATTGCCGATGCCGAGGGCCGGGTCGGGATCACGACCTTCTCCTCCAATGTCGGGCGCATCCGCTCCGTTGCGGAAGCGGCGGAGGCTGCCGGGCGGGAGGTGCTTCTACTCGGCAGTTCGATGAAGCGCGTCGTCGACGTTGCGCGCGATGTCGGGCTCATGGAAGGCGTGAAGCCGTTCCTGGCAGAGGACGAGTTCGGCTATGTCCCGCGCGACAAGGTCGTGGTCATTTTGACGGGCAGCCAGGGCGAGCCGCGCGCCGCCCTTGCCAAGATCGCTCGCGACGAGATGCGCAACGTGGCGTTTTCGGCCGGCGACACGATCGTCTTTTCGTCGCGCACCATCCCCGGCAACGAAAAAGCGATCAATGACATCAAGAACGGGCTTATCGAGCAAGGCATCCACATCGTCACGGACAGCGAGGCGCTGGTGCATGTTTCCGGCCACCCGCGACGCACCGAGCTCCAGCAGATGTACCAGTGGGTGAAGCCGCAGATCCTCGTGCCGGTGCATGGCGAGGCGGCGCATCTGACGGCGCATGCGGAGCTTGGACTGCAATCGGGTATCCCGAGCGTGCCGCGGCTGCGCAATGGCGAAATGCTGCGGCTTGCGCCCGGACCCGCGGAAGTCATTGACGAGGCGCCGCACGGCCGCATCTACAAGGACGGCACCCTCATCGGCGATTTCGAGGAGATGGGGATCGGCGAACGCCGGAAGCTTTCCTTTGCCGGTCACGTCTCCGTCAGTGTCGTCCTCGACAGCCGTTACGACTTTCTGGGCGACCCGGACGTCGTGCCGATCGGCCTTCCGGAATACGACGACGAAGGCGAGGCGATGGAGGACACGCTCTATGATGCGGTGCTCGGCGCTGTAGAGAGCATTCCCCGGGCAAAGCGGAAGGACCTCGCGATGCTGCAGGAAGCCGTTCGCCGCGCCGTGCGCAGCACTACGAACCAGGTCTGGGGCAAGAAGCCGGTCGTCACGGTGTTCATCACCAAGGTCTGATCCGGCGGCACCCTCCGAAATCGTGAACCGCAGGGCAGGGAGAGAAGCATCGGATGTTGGGAAAAGTGAATCACGTGGCGATCGCCGTGCCCGACCTTGCAGTCGCCATCGAAAGCTATCGCGCTACGCTGGGGGCGCCGGTCTCCGAGCCGCAGGCCCTGCCTGAACACGGCGTGACCGTCGTTTTCGTGACGCTGCCCAATACCAAGGTCGAATTGCTCGAGCCGCTCGGCGACACATCGCCGATCTCCGCCTTCCTCGAGAAAAACCCGGCCGGCGGCATGCACCATATCTGCTACGAGGTGGAAGACATCATCGCCGCGCGCGACCGGCTGAGGCAGGCGGGAGCGCGTGTCCTCGGCGACGGCAACCCGAAAATCGGCGCGCACGGCAAGCCTGTCCTGTTTCTTCACCCCAAGGACTTTCAGGGCACCTTGATCGAGCTCGAAGAGGTGTGACAGTCGGGCGCGGGGAAGAGGTTTGCCGGTTGAGCCGTGCGGGGTTATAACGCGGCCGAACGCTCCACCGCAGAGATTTTTGATGCCTCTCTTCTCTACCTTTGCAATCTACTTCATTATCTGGTGGATCACGCTTTTCGTCGTGCTGCCGCTCGGTGTGCGTACGCAAGCCGAAGAGAATGACGTCGTCCCCGGCTCCGTTGAGAGTGCTCCAGCCCGTTTCCGCGCCCTCAGGGTCGTACTGCTGACCACGGTCATTGCCGCCGTCATCCATCTCGGCTGGTACATTGTTTCGGTGAAGCTCGGCTACGACATCGATGCAATCCCACGCTTCGCGCCGGAATTCTACTGACGCCGGGAACGCAGCGACACGGTTTCGTGAATCGACAGCCACTCGCCCGCCGGCTAATAAAGGGCATGCTGTATTTTGCCCGCCTCCTCCTGTGCCTTTGGCTCGCCGCCTTTGCCGCGAGTACCGTTGCGCAGGCGGCAGGTAGCACGGCGATGATGATCGCCATGGCAGCCGATGCCGGCTCGCAGATGGCAGGGTGCCCGGATTGCGACGATGAGCCTGGCGACGCTGACGGCTTTGCCTGCAACGTCGACTGCACCTCCCTCGGGTCGGGCCTGCCCGTCGATTATCCCGGATACCGACCGATCGTCCCGTCAAAAGTCTTCGGCCCCGCTGCGGCTGAAGATCGGCCTGGCCGTATCGGACCGCCGGACCCTCTTCCCCCAAAACATTTCGCCTGATCTGACGCGCAATGCCTGAGAGGTGCGTGGAACGGTCAGTTTCCGTGCCACGGCGACCGTCGCCGAAGCAAGGTTTCAGCCGTCCTCCGTCGCTTTGATAGGCGCTGGCGGCCCGGGCACGCGGCCAGGCCAGACACGCGCCATCTCAGCCACGTCGTTCCGATGCCGGCCTTCAGGCAGGACGATAGCTGCAATCGAAATCGTATATGAGGAAGACAATGATCTTTTCCACGGCCGCATGCGCCGGTCTATCCCGGCGAAGTGTTGTGGGCTTGCTTGCCACCGGCGCCGGCTTCGTCCTGTTGCCATACAGGATCGTGGCAGCGACCTCTGTCCCGCGCGCGATCGCTTTCGATGGCGATTCGCTCGTAACTGCGATCGAAGGAGAGATCCGACGGTTCGCTCCCGTGATCGGCTGGCAGGTCCTGAAGTCACCCGGTTTCGTGACGGCGCTCGCCAGCCTCCCCGCGCGGGCGGGTGAGATCGTTGCCGGTCTGGCAGGGGGCGGCATCGCACGTTCTTCGGATGGCGGCAGCAGCTGGCAATTCCCGGGAAAGGGACTGCCGGGGGCGCCCGTAACCGCATTGGCCGCATCCGCCGCAGCGCCCGACACGCTCTACGCCACCGTTGCAGGTGACGGTCTCTGGCACAGCACAGACAACGGGGCGGTCTGGAGCCTCGCAATGGACCGGCCCTGGATCGGGGACGGGGAACGCGAGATCGTCGGGCTCGCCTCGGTGAACACCGCCTCGGGCATGGGGGGCATCTGGATCTATGCCGCAACCGAGGCCGGCTTGATCCGGGTGCCTGACTGCTTCTGCCGCTGGCAGGCGATCGTAGCGGGCGACGCGATGGACGCTTTGATTGCCGGCGGCCCGCAAAAACCGGAAGCACCCTTGCCCAAGGGGGAGGCGGTCCGCGCGCTCGTCTCCTGCCTCGCGGAATCCGAGAGGCTGTTCGCCGCGATGCCTTCCGGTCTTTGGACTTCCGCAGATGCGGGCGTGAACTGGTCCCGCAGCTCGGAGCTGAATGCGCTCGCCCTGGCATCGCATCCACAAAACCCCGAACAGCTTGCCGCCGTCACGAAAGATGCGGTCGTAGTCAGCCGCGATGGCGGCACAAACTGGACGAAGCTCTGAAGGAGAACTCTCTTGCGAAATATACTTTCCCTGGCCGTTTTTCTCGCCTTGGCGACCCCGGCCCTTGCCGAAAAACCGATGACGGTCTGGCGCGATCCGGATTGCGGCTGCTGCGACGCCTACGTCGATTACCTGCGCTCCGAGAACTTCGAGGTTCACGTGATCGATGACCGGGACTTCGTCAACCGTTCGGTGGCGGCGGGGGTGCCTGAGCGTGGCATGGGTTGCCACCTGGCGGAAATCGACGGCTATACCCTGAGCGGTCTGATACCGGCCGATATCATCCGGCGTTTGCTCCATGAACGCCCCGCCGTCACGGGTATCACGCTGCCGGGCATGCCGGCGAATGCGCCGGGTATGGCCTCCAAAAAGACGGGGTCGTTGCGCATCTTTTCTTTCGGTCCCGACGGCCCGGCGGTCTATTCCGATGAGTGAGCAGCGGAGGCGGGGCCGATGCGTGTGCGCAAACTCATGACGGTCTTTGTCGCGGTGGGCATCGGCGCTGCGGGCTGGTTTGCCGCCGCTGCGCAGCGGCCGGTGGCCAACGGCCTGACCTTTCTGGGGGAGGCCGTCACGTCCGAACAGATCGACCTGGGACGGACGATCTACCAGGACCATTGCGCCTCTTGCCACGGGGTGCGGCTGGAAGGAGAGCCTGACTGGCGACGGAGAAAAGCGAGCGGCCGCATGCCCGCGCCGCCGCATGATGCAACCGGACATACCTGGCATCATTCGGATCAGGAGCTGTTCACCTTCACCAAATCGGGTCTCGGCGCGGTTCTACCGGACTACGAAAGCGATATGCCCGCTTTTGGGGGGCTGCTGACCGATGCCGAGATCACCGCGGTTCTGGGGTTCATCAAGAGCAGGTGGCCGGAGCGCCAGCGCAAAATACAGACCCGGATCACCGCGGGCGACGGGCAGAGCCATGAGAACAACGGGAGACTCGAAAATGAGTGAAATCGTAAAAGCCGCCAGCACGAGGCAAGTAGCTGGCCTGCGGATGCCGTTCGGCCGCCGCGGCTGGATCCTTGTCGGACTGGGCGTTGCCGGAACCGGCCTGGCCGCAAATTGGGACTGGCTCGCAGCGGCGGGTGTGGCCCCCATTCTCTTGAGCCTCGCGCCCTGCGCGGTGATGTGTGCCACCGGATATTGCGTCATGTGCCGAGGCAAGAAGCCGGCCGATGCATCGGCCACCGATGAACGAACCAAGTGACCAGAGAAAGGAGAGACCAGGATGAATACCATTACGAAGCTAACGCTTTCAGCAGCACTGCTCATTGCAACCGCCGCCTATGCGAACCATAGCGCGCCCCCCGTCGCGAAAGACGAGGCGGTTAAGGGCGGCATGGATATGATGGGTGGCGACATGTCCGGAATGAAGGGCATGATGGACATGATGCGCGCCATGGGGCCGATGATGGAGGCATGCGCGGGGATGATGAAGCAGATGGCTCATCATCATCCGCTGCACGGCGACGAAGCGGCTCCGGCCACCGAACGGGAAGCAAAGCCTTTGCCGCAGGACCGCTGACGCAACTCCGTAGGATACTAGACGAGGGCGGTCTCTCGAAGGACCAACGGGGGGGCCGCCTTCAACGCTCTTTCACCCCTAAAATATGACGTAGCAGAACCGGGGGGGCGGAAGCTTGCAGGCCGGCCGGCGCGTTTGCGCACTTGACAGACAGATTATTGACGTTTTCTCGCGCCTGCTTCGCCCGGAGGGGGCGATGAAAAACCAAAAAAAAACAAGGCCAAAGCCTTGTTTTTTAAGTGTCGCGTGATCTTTAATCCGTTTCCGGCGGCAGCGAACGAGCGCGCCTAAGATCTTATCCTCCCAAGACTTGACCGCGAATTTCGGCAAGAATTTGGTCTTCCTGCCTGTTTTGTGAGCCGAAATTAGCTCAAACCTTGGGCGCTGTCATCTGCTTTTTTTGCATTTTTGCTACAGTCGGGTAAAATTTTTCCGTTGACACCAACTGTCTTCGTCCTGTTACTAGCGTGCTCTTTTGCCGCAGGGTCGCGACCCGTATTTCTCATCCGGGTTATGTGTCGACGCAGCGATAGCCGGCCTTAAGGCAGGGTTCCCTTCCGCGCGCGAAGCGGCTATGAACGCTGAACTCGAAAGGCTCCCGTCGATGCGTCGCCGGGAAAATCAAGAGCCCTGTTAGAATGGCAACAGCTGCCTACCCTGATCTCAGGCGAAGGAGCGGCCGAAGCACAACGTCATTTTGCCTGAATCCGTCGATAGTGCGAATTCACCAGTTCTGGAACCCGTCATGCGCCTGTCCCGCTTTTTCATGCCCATCTTGAAGGAAAATCCGAAGGAAGCGGAAATCGTTTCCCATCGACTGATGCTGAGGACAGGCATGGTCCGCCAGCAGTCCGCGGGCATCTATACGTGGCTGCCGCTCGGCAAGCGCGTGCTGGACAAGGTGAATGCGATCATTCGCGAGGAGCAGAACCGTTCCGGCGCCATCGAACTGCTGATGCCGACACTGCAGTCGGCGGAGCTCTGGCAGGAGAGCGGGCGCTATGACGCCTATGGCAAGGAGATGCTGCGCATCAAGGACCGGCAGGACCGGCCGATGCTTTACGGACCGACGAACGAGGAGATGATCACCGACATCTTCCGCTCCTACGTCAAGTCCTACCGCCATCTGCCGCTGAACCTCTATCATATTCAGCTGAAGTTCCGTGACGAGATCCGTCCGCGCTTCGGCACCATGCGCTCGCGCGAGTTTCTGATGAAGGACGCCTATTCCTTCGATCTCGACCGGGCAGGGGCGGAGCACGCCTATAACAAGATGTTTGCCGCCTATCTCCGCACCTTCGACCGGATGGGCCTGCGCGCCATACCGATGCGTGCCGACACGGGCCCGATCGGCGGGAATCTCAGCCACGAGTTCATCATCCTTGCCGACACGGGCGAGTCCGAGGTGTTCTGCCACAAGGACTTCCTCGGCTTCGACATTCCGGGCGAGGATACGAATTTCGACGACGTCGCGGGCCTGAAGACGATCTTCGACAAGTGGACGTCGCGCTATGCGGCGACCTCGGAAATGCACGACGAGGCCGCCTTCGGCGCCATCCCCGAAGGCGAACGCCTGTCCGCGCGCGGCATCGAGGTGGGTCACATCTTCTATTTCGGCACCAAATATTCCGAGGCCATGGGTGCGAAGGTGCTCGGGCCGGACGGCAAGGAACACACGGTGCACATGGGCTCCTATGGTATCGGTCCGACCCGCCTGGTGCCGGCGATCATCGAAGCTTCGCATGACGACAACGGCATCATCTGGCCCAAAGCGATCGCTCCCTTCGACGTCGTCGTCATCAACATGAAAACGGGCGATGACGCTTGCGATGCGGCTTGCGGCAGGGTCTACTCCGATCTCGGCAAGGCTGGATTCGACGTTCTTCTTGACGACACCGACGAGCGCGCCGGCGGGAAGTTCGCCACCGCCGACCTTATCGGCGTGCCGGTGCAGGTGATCGTCGGACCGCGTTCGATCGCGAACGGCGAAGTCGAAGTGAAGGACCGCAGGACCGGCGCGCGGGAGACGATGACCGTCGAAGCGGCGATCAACAAACTGGTCGCGGCGAGATAACAGACGAAGGGATCGATGATGACCGCGGCGACGGATGAGCAAGTGCAGGCTGCCGCTCCATCCAGCATATCTTCCAGCCGTCCCTTCTCCGCCTTCGAGCGTATGGTCGCCTGGCGCTACCTGCGTTCGCGACGCAAGGAAGCGTTCATCTCGGTCATTGCCGGCTTTTCCTTCATAGGGATCATGCTTGGGGTGGGAACGCTGATCATCGTCATGGCGGTGATGAACGGCTTCCGAACCGAGCTCATTTCGCGCATTCTCGGCATGAACGGCCATATGATCGTCCAGCCTCTGGACGGCCCGCTCACCAATTATGCCGATCTTGCCACCAATTTCTCCGCCGTTCCGGGCGTGACCATGGCCATTCCGATCGTCGAGGGCCAGGTTCTCGCACAGGGCCTGGGCGATGCGTCGACGGGTGCGCTCGTTCGCGGGATACGCGCCGACGACCTCACCAAGCTGAAGTCGATCTCGGGAAATATTCAGTCCGGCGACCTCGTCGGCTTCGCCTCGGGCAGCGGCGTCGCCATCGGCTCGCGCATGGCCGAGCAGCTGGGCATCCGGGTGGGTGGGACGATCACGCTCACCTCGCCGAACGGCGACGTCACGCCGATGGGCATGAATCCGAGGGTCAAGGCCTATACCGTCTCGGCCATCTTCGAGATGGGCATGTCGGAATACGACGCCACCATCATCTTCATGCCGCTCGAGGAAGCGCAGCTCTATTTCAATGCCGAAGGCCTCGTCCAGTCGATCGAGATATTCGCCGAGCATCCGGACGCGGTCGACGAGCTTCGCAAGCCGGTGGAGGATGCCGCCGGCCGGCAGATATTCATTACGGACTGGCGCGAGCGCAACAGAACATTCTTTTCCGCGCTCGAGGTGGAACGGAACGTGATGTTCATGATCCTGACGCTGATCGTGCTGGTCGCGGCGCTGAACATCATCTCCGGCCTGATCATGCTGGTGAAGGACAAGGGCAGCGATATCGCGATCCTTAGGACGATGGGCGCGACCTCCGGCTCGGTGATGCGCATCTTCTTCATGACGGGCGCCGCAATCGGGGTCACGGGAACCATCGCGGGCGTCGTCCTCGGGGTCGTCGTCTGCCTCAACATCGAGTCGATCCGCCAGTTCTTCTCCTGGGTGTCCGGCGCCACGCTCTTCGATCCGGAGCTCTATTTCCTCAGCCAGCTTCCGGCCGATATGAACGCCGACGAGACCGTCACCGTCGTCGTCATGGCGCTTGCGCTTTCCTTCCTTGCCACGATCTTCCCGGCCTGGCGCGCCTCGCGCCTCGATCCGGTGCAGGCCCTGCGGTACGAATAACAAGGACAACAGCTTAAATGAATGCGCGCGTGGCACTGCAGCTCTCCGGCATCGAGCGGCACTATGGCGAGGGCGACACGTTTCTGCCGATCCTCAAGGGAGCCGACCTGACGTTGCGAAGCGGCGAGACGGTCGCCCTCGTGGCCCCGTCCGGTACCGGAAAGTCGACATTGCTTCATATCGCCGGGCTGCTCGAACACCCGGACGAGGGCGAGGTGCTCGTGAACGGCACCTCCTGCAACGGGCTCAGCGACGACCGGCGAACCGCCATCCGCCGCAACGAGATCGGCTTCGTCTACCAGTTCCATCATCTCCTGCCGGAATTCTCGGCGCTGGAGAACATCATGATGCCGCAACTGATCGCCGGATTGCCCAAGGCCGAGGCGGCGGAGCGGGCATCGGCCCTCCTGGACTATATGCGCATCGGCCATCGCGGCAGCCACCGCCCGACCGAGCTTTCCGGCGGCGAGCAGCAGCGCGTCGCCATCGCCAGGGCGGTCGCCAATGCGCCGCTCATCCTTCTGGCGGACGAGCCGACCGGCAACCTCGACCCCGAGACGGCCGGCTATGTGTTCGAGGCGCTGGAAGCCCTGGCGCGCCAGTCCGGGCTCGCGGCGCTGATCGCCACCCACAATCACGAACTCGCTTCACTCATGGATCGCCGCGTCACCATCGAGGACGGCAAGGTCGTCGAACTGAAATAGTTCGGCCGCCGCTGCGCCTACTTGGCTCCGACCTCACTCGCGGCGCGGTCACCCGCTTCGGGCTGCGCTCCTTGCATGTTCCATTCGAGGCGTGTCGACCCTCGGAAGGGCATGCACAAATGCGGGCCGCCGGTGCACGTTAACCATAGCCACTGAATAGCGGGTCTTCTATGCAGACTTCCTTGACTATCGAACAAAATTAGAACAAAAAGGGAACAGTAGCGGAAAGGAGACAAGTTATGGCTGATTTCGTACGTGATCTTGCTGCCTTCGCCTCGATGAGCCTTTTCATCGTGAGCATCTCGGTAATCGCTCTCGGCCTGTGACCGGGATTTATCGAGCGTGCTCCGCGTTCCTGTCGAACGCACACCAAACACCACACGCCGGGCAAAAACCCCGGCGGCCCGTCCTTGAGACTGGACAGTTGGGACGGGAAACAGGATATCCTCGGCGCCGGACAAGAATCGGAGTGCGGCGATGACAGGCAACCAGAGTATCGGGCAGAGTATCGGGCACGGCACAGGGGCTGCGGCGGATCCGCAGTTCGTTCACCTGCGGGTGCATTCCGCCTATTCGTTGCTGGAAGGCGCCCTGCCTTTGAAGAAGATCATCGGCAAGGCGGTCGCCGACGATCAGCCGGCGATCGGCATCGCCGACACCAATAATCTATTCGCGGCGCTCGAATTCTCGCAGAAGGCCGCGGACGACGGATTGCAACCGATAATCGGCTGCCAACTCTCCATCGATATGGAGGACGAAGCGGAGGGCGAGCGGCGTGGAAACGCGCATCAGTTCGTCAAGCTTCCCGCGATCGTGCTGATCGCGGCGACCGATGACGGTTACGCTCGCCTGGTAGAGCTCGTCAGCCGCGCCTATCTCGAAGGCGAGGGACACCAGCAGGCGCGAATAAGCCGCTCCTGGCTCGCCGCAGGCGGTACGTCCGGGCTGATCGCGCTGACCGGGGCGGGAGCCGGCCCGGTCGACTTGGCGCTGAAGTCGGGTTCGCCGGCCCTGGCCGAGGCACGCCTGAAAGTCTTGATCGAGCTTTTCGGCGATCGCCTCTATGTCGAACTGCAGCGGCACGGGAATTACGACCGGCGTCACGAGAACCGCATGATCGATCTCGCCTACCGGTTCGACGTTCCGCTCGTTGCCACCAACGAGGCGTTTTTCCCGTCGCCGTCCGACTATGATGCCCACGATGCGCTGATGGCCGTCGCTCACAATGCGATGGTGTCCGACGACAGCCGTTTCCGTCTGACCCCGGATCATTATCTGAAGAGCCGCAAGGAGATGGCGGCGCTCTTCGCGGATCTGCCCGAGGCATTGGAGAATACGATCGAGGTGGCGCGGCGCTGCTCCTTCATGTTGAAGACCCGCGGACCGATCCTGCCGCGCTTTACCGGCGCTTCGGATGATCCGGAGGAGGCCGAACGCGCGGAGGTGGCGGAGCTGCGCCGGCAGGCGGAGGAGGGGCTGGAGGGCCGGCTCGCCAAACTCGGCATGGCGCCCGGCTACAAGGAAGAGGACTATCGGGAGCGGCTGGCCTTCGAACTCGGCGTCATCGAGCGGATGAAGTTTCCGGGCTACTTCCTCATCGTTGCGGACTTCATCAAATGGGCCAAGCAGCATGACATTCCGGTCGGGCCGGGCCGCGGCTCGGGTGCCGGCTCGCTGGTCGCCTATGCCCTGACGATCACCGATGTCGACCCGATGCGCTTCTCTCTGCTTTTCGAGCGCTTCCTCAATCCCGAACGCGTGTCGATGCCCGATTTCGACATCGATTTCTGCCAGGACCGGCGCGAGGAGGTCATCCGCTACGTGCAGCAGAAATACGGCCGCGAGCAGGTGGCGCAGATCATTACCTTCGGTTCGCTGCAGGCGCGCGCAGCACTGCGCGACGTCGGCCGCGTGCTGGAAATGCCCTACGGCCAGGTCGACAAGATCTGCAAGCTGGTGCCGAACAATCCCGCCAACCCGACGCCGCTTTCCAAGGCGATCGAGGAGGAACCGCGCCTGCAGGAGGAGGCGGAGAAGGAGCCGGTCGTTGCCCGTCTCCTCGACATTGCCCAGAAGATCGAGGGGCTTTACCGCCACGCCTCGACGCACGCGGCCGGCATCGTCATCGGCGACAGGCCGCTCTCGCAGCTCGTGCCGATGTACCGCGATCCGCGCTCCGACATGCCGGTCACTCAGTTCAATATGAAATGGGTCGAGCAGGCGGGTCTCGTGAAGTTCGACTTCCTTGGCCTGAAGACGCTGACCGTTCTGAAGACGGCCGTCGACTTCGTCGGCAAGCGCGGCGCCCATATCGACCTCGCAAGCATTCCGCTCGACGATCTGAAGACCTACGAGACCCTTTCGCGCGGCGAGACGGTCGGCGTGTTCCAGGTGGAAAGCGCCGGCATGCGAAAGGCGCTGATCGGCATGCGCCCGGACTGCATCGAGGACATCATCGCGCTTGTGGCGCTCTATCGCCCGGGACCGATGGAGAACATCCCGGTCTACAACGCCCGCAAGCACGGCGAGGAAGAGATCGAATCGATCCATCCGAAGATCGATTACCTCCTCAAGGAGACACAGGGCGTCATCGTCTACCAGGAGCAGGTGATGCAGATCGCCCAGGTGCTCTCGGGCTATTCGCTCGGCGAGGCCGACCTTCTGCGCCGCGCCATGGGCAAGAAGATCAAGGCGGAGATGGACAAGCAACGCGCCCGCTTCGTTGACGGTGCCGTCAAGAATGGCGTCTCGAAGCCGCAGGCCGACCTGATCTTCGACCTTCTCGCCAAGTTCGCCAATTACGGCTTCAACAAGTCGCACGCAGCCGCCTACGCCATCGTCTCCTACCAGACCGCCTACATGAAGGCGCATTATCCGGTCGAGTTCCTCGCAGCGTCGATGACGCTCGACATGTCGAACACGGACAAGATCAACGATTTCCGCCAGGATGCGATGCGCCTCGGCATCCAGGTGGTCGCGCCGTCCGTGCAGACCTCCCACCGCCACTTCGAGACCGGCGACAACCGCATCTATTATTCGCTCGCCGCCCTCAAAGGCGTCGGCGAGTCCGCCGTCGACCACATCGTCGCCGTGCGTGGCGATCGGCCTTTCGCAAGTCTCGAAGATTTCTGCCTGAGGATCGATCCGAAGCTCTTGAACCGGCGTGTTTTCGAAAGTCTGATCGCCGCCGGTGCTTTCGACTGCTTCGGCTACGACCGGGCGGAGCTCGTCGGCGGCCTCGATCGTATCCTCGGTTTCGCCCAGCGCGCCCAGGAAAACAAGGTGAGCGGCCAGAGCGACATGTTCGGCGCGGGCGCCGCAACCGGGCCCGAGAGGATCGCGCTCCCGCCCTATACGCCGTGGCTCGCCTCGGAGAAGCTGCATCGCGAGTTCCAGGTTTTGGGCTTCTATCTCTCCGCCCATCCACTCGACACCTACAACAATCTGCTCGCCAAGATGCGCGTGCAGACATTTGCGGAGTTCTCGGCAGCCGTAAAACAGGGAGCGGCGGCGGGCCGCCTCGCCGGGACGGTGACGTCGAAGCAGGAACGCAAGACGCGCACCGGCAACAAGATGGGCATCGTCGCCTTCTCGGACGCTTCGGGCCAATTCGAGGCCGTACTCTTCTCCGAAATGCTGAACCAGTATCGCGACCTTCTGGAGCCCGGCAAATCGCTGGTGATGACGGTCGACGCCGAAGAGCGGCCCGAAGGGATCGGCCTCCGCATCCGAACCCTGCGTTCGCTCGAGGAAGAATCGCTGCAGATGCAGAAGGCCTTGCGCGTCTATGTGCGCGACTGCGGACCGCTGCGCTCCATCGCCTCGCATCTGAACGCCAAGGGGGACGGCCTGGTTTCCTTTATCGTCATCAAGGACAACGGGCAGCGGGAGATCGAAGTCGAGCTCAACGAGAAATACCGGATCTCACCCGAGATCGCCGCCGCCCTTCGCTCCGCTCCCGGGGTGGTGGACGTCGAGCTGGTTTAGGGCCCGTCGAGATTCATTTTGAGTTTATGACGGCTGCGAGATGGATAATGGCGTTGAAGCTCGGGTCGGTTTTGTCGCTTGAAGACCTCGAGCACCGACCGTGCGCCACTCCATTTGTCCTTTGATCGTAGCCGATCAAAGGACAAAAACATGCAGCAGCTCAAAGTGCTACAGCGACCTTTGCGCGTAAGGCGCGCGGCGCTGTAGGAAACGTATCGGAGGACTGCAATCTCTCCTCACCTCATCCCTGTGCTCGTCACAGGGATCCAGCAGCGCCGCGTCTGCGGCGCGGGAAGAGCCTTTCCAGCCCAAGGACTTGGTCTGGCTGGATTCCTGTGACGAGCACAGGAATGAGGAACTGGGATGTGCGGCTACTACATCGAAGCGAAGCGGGACGCTGCATACGGGCGTGAATGGGGGCCTTCCGCGCGGCATCGCTATCTTCACGGGTTTATGAAACGCGCCGAGGGGCCGCCCCCTCGCTGCTCTCATCGCTGTGCTCGTCACAGGGATGAGAGCAGCGCCGCGTCTGCGGCGCGGAAGACCCTTTCCAGCCTAAGGACTTGGTCTGGCTGGATTCCTGTGACAAGCACAGGAATGAGGAACTGGGATGTGCGGCTACTACATCGAAGCGAAGCGGGACGCTGTATACGGGCGTGACCCGGGACCTTCGGCGCCGCCTCGCTATCTTCACGGTTTATGAAGCGCGCTGAGGGACCGCACCCTCTCTACTCTCATCCCTGTGCTCGTCACAGGGATGAGAGCAGCGCCGCGTCTGCGGCGCGGAAGAGCCTTCCAGCCCAAGGACTTGGTCTGGCTGGATTCCTGTGACGAGCACAGGAATGAGGGACCGGGATGTGCGGCTACTACATCGAAGCGAAGCGGGACGCTGTATACGGGCGTGAGCCGGGACCTTCGGCGCCGCCTCGCTATCTTCACGGTTTATGAAGCGCGCCGAGGGACCGCACCCCTCTCTACCCTCATCCCCTGTGCTCGTCACAGGGATGAGAGCAGCGCCGCGTCTGCAGCGCGGAAGACCCTTTCCAGCCCAAGGACTTGGTCTGGCTGGATTCCTGTGACAAGCACAGGAATGAGGAGCTGGGATGTGCGGCTACTACATCGAAGCGAATCGGGACGCTGTATACGGGCGTGACCCGGGACCTTCGGCGCCGCCTCGCTATCTTCACGGTTTATGAAGCGCGCCGAGGGACCGCACCCTCTCTACTCTCATCGCTGTGCTCGTCACAGGGATGAGAGCAGCGCCGCGTCTGCGGCGCGGAAGAGCCTTCCAGCCCAAGGACTTGGTCTGGCTGGATTCCTGTGACAAGCACAGGAATGAGGGACCGGGATGTGCGGCTACTACATCGAAGCGAAGCGGGACGCTGTAGACGGGCGTGACTTGGGGCCTTCCGCGCCGCCTCACTATCTTCACGGGTTATGAAACGCGCCGAGGGGCCGCCCCCTCTCTACCCTCATCCCTTATGTGGACGGCTCCCCCTTGCAAGTGTTTTTTGCAGATTTTTTGATCGGATCGCTTGCTTCCATATGTTCGGCCTTTCGGTGTGGCCGCACAGGGCCACTGGCCAAGATGGTTTC
>NZ_JBHMIW010000028.1:0-63065 GCF_042436655.1 Sinorhizobium sp. P24N7
TGGCCAAGGATTGGGAGAAAACGATCGCCTCCGCCGAGGCCTGGATCACAATCGCCCACATCCGCATGCTCACGCGGCGGCTTGCAAAATACAGATATTGCTGAGGTCTTTTTGAGTCAGCCTCTCATCGCCAACTCCGCGATCCAGGCGCTTTCAGGTGCGATACTGCTCGTGGTAGCCGTCTGGGAGTATGTCGCGCTGAAGCACTTGCGGCGCAGCGCCGCCTGATTGCCACGGCTTCCGTTTCTGCTGAAAACTGGGACGGTAATCTCGCAAGTAGTCTATGGCCTCCCATCGACGGCGGCGTCGCTGTACGACCATGTCGTTCCCTCGGCGAGCTTTCGCTTGGTCCGATGTGATGGCGCTGCTCAGGACAAATGATGGGAGAGCGGAGGGCGTTATGACTCAGCATTCATCTGCAAGATCCGTTGCTCGCCAATTCCGCAGTGGCTCCGGGGGGGGGGGGGCGAAACGACGACGCGGTCACTGCTTCTAGGAACGACTACGATGTAGTGGCGTTCCGCCGGTCATAGCTCATGACCCCTGTCCAAAACCGGTGGGATTCCCAGCTATCCTTGAAATCGCCTGCACAAAGTAATACCTGCCGTGTATCTGGCATTACCGAGGAACGCAGATGACAACGACAGTTACAGCTAGGAGGTTGGACTGGAGATGACGCCAATTCCTCGAGCCGCGCTTTTCCTCGCAGGAAAGGTGTTCACGCAATATCGGCGGGCAGGAGGATCAAGGACTGGCGTCCTACCCGACTTTTTCATTGGCGCGCATGCTGCAGTTAGCCAGCTTCCGCTTCTGACCCGCAATATCGGACGGTATCGCACCTACTTTCCGACGCTGTCGCTGATCACGCCACACCCATAGCGTCTCTGAATCGGTGTGCCCGTTCCGCACGCCTTAGACAATCAGCCGCGCCGCTCGTCCGTTCTTCCGTTCCGCGGTGTGTATTAACTCGCCGCCTGGCTCACCGACTTATGCAGTGACTGCTGCATCGCTTCGGGCAGGGGAATGCCGCGATTTGCCGCCTCGGTTAGATACCCTGATCTCAACTTCGTATCGGCAGTCCAAGCGCGAAATTCGACTTCGGCAAAAGCAGCGGCTCGGTGAATATCGCGTTGTTCCGCTTCAGTTAACAGTGGGTTTCTTCGCGACGATCGCCTCGAGCAGCTTGCGTAACTCCGTCGACATCCGTCGCGAAAAGGCCGTACCGACTTCGCCGACATAGACGAGCTCACCCCCTTGCGTGCTGCCATCCTGGTTCGGTTCAAAGGGGATCGCGCCCATTCGACCCCAAAAAAAGAGAAGCATTTGCAGCGAGCAGCGCCGAAAGCCGGTCTGCGACCGTGCGCACGGCTTCCCGGCCGCGTTCGTCGTCATGCAGGACCATCCAGAGATCATGGCCGAGCTCATCGATCACCCGCCCCGCCCGGACGAAGCCCGGATCGCTATCACCGATGAAACATGGCATCACGCTGATGCCCGCTCCCGCCTTCACTAGATCGAACATCATCCGCGGTGAGTTTACCCAGTTCGTGATGTGTCGGCCCGGCTGTTCGAATGCCCACCGCTTCCACGGCTGGTTGGCGACGTCCGTACCCAGCGAAACCCAGTTGCAATGGCGCCGGTGGTCAAAACCTTGGGCGCAGTAGGGCGCATAGGCGACGGCGACGGAACGCCGGACCGCGACATTGCCCAACTGCGGCCGCTCCGCGGCGAGTCCAATGTCCACGTCGCGGTGTGTCAGGTCGATCGCGGCCTCAGTTGTCTTGAAACAAACGCGAAAAGTATCGTGCGGTGTCCAAAGGTGCCGAAGGCTTGTTGCCGTGAAGCACGACATCGTGTTGTCGGAAATAAGCCGTACGATCGGCATCGAATGCACCGTCTCTTGCCAATCGACGATGTCCTGCGCTGCCTCCTGCATCGCCCTCACGCGGTCCAGCAATATCTGCCCGTCCGGTGCGAGCTCGTATCCCGTCCGCGCCCTGACGAACAGCGCTCGTCCCGTGGCACGCTCCAGCGCCAGCATCCGTCGCCCAATGGTCGGCGCGCTGATCCCCGTCTTCTCAGCGGCACCCGCAAGCCCACCTTGCTCGGCGACGTGCAAAAAGAGACGAAGATCTTCCCAGTTTTCGACTTTCATCCGGTTCGTCTTTCATCCATGAAAGATGGCTTTCGTTCGTGCCTCTACAGTTGCATGGCCTCTCGAACCATCTTCCGGGTAACGCCAGATGCCCGGAGAAACGAGATGCTACTTGAATGGACGATCCTATATAGGGAGCTGGTAAGCCAACAGCGCAAAAAACGCTGCGACGCGTTCGCCGATCCACTCGACGGCGCCGAATGGGAAGGATTCGGCTGGCTCGTGAAATGGATCGCGAGGTCTGCGGCGCGCGGTTCGCAAGCCGGTGACCACGGAGGGAAGGGCACGCTCGATGAGACGTGCCGTGCGCAACCGTCCGCGGCGCCCTTGGGCTTGCCTGCGCCTAGCCCGCACGGCTCTCGCTGCGCACTGGAGTGAGCCCGTCCTCCTGCCGCGCTCTTACTCGATCGATGCGAACAAGCATCCAAGCAGCAAAAGTTTCCCCGGATCATCTGACATTGGGGACGCTGCAATTATCGCTGCTGTCAGAAGGGTGAGCGCAAGCAATGGCCGCGATCCACACGATTACTTCGGCGCGTTTGAAAGGATGCACAGCTTCTCCTCCCACCGGAAAACGTTGATCTTCACGATCCGGCATATTCCTCGTCTCGAGGAGCTGGAGTCGATGTTCCTGGGGCGCTGAAGGAAATTAGGCGCGTGTTGCGAAAGGACGGGACGCTCTTCATTTCGATCGTTCACCCGCTGGCGGATTTGGAGCTCCTCGCCGTGTCCGGGCCTGGTGCGCCGTCGGAAACTCCCGCGACGTACTTCGATCGGCGCCGTTTCGAGACAAAGGTGGAGAGTAGGGGCTGACAATGCATTTCGCCGGCTGGGCACAGCCGCTCGAAGGCTATGTTAGCGCTCTGGAATCCAGCGGCTTTGCAATCACGTCGCTTCGCGAGCCCACTGCGGACCTAAGACAAGGGCGGGGTCATTTGATACGTTGGAGCAGGTTTCCCTTGTTTCTATGGTTAAAGCTCGACCGCGCCCTAGCCAGGGCGGGAACTCGTTCGCCCTAGAATCGGTGCGAACGCCGCGCGGTCGCATGCAGCAGCGTGATGTTGATGCCCGCCAGCAGGATGAGGCCGAGCTTCCACGGCAGGTAAGGTTCGCGGCATACGCGCGCGCGTTCACGGCGAACATCAGCGGCCCCGCTCCGATTGCGAAGCAGAGGCCGATGGCAGCAATGGGCAGGACGAGGTTGGCGAGGCCGGCGACGGGTAGCTTTTGCAGCGACGCCCAGGAGACGGAGGTCGAGCACCGCTATGCCGCCGAACAGAAGCGCGATCCCTAGCACATGGATGAGGTTGATGATGGGAAAAGGCCATACTCCGGAGCGCATCCACGCGCTGGAAGATAGGCTCTCCAGATAGACGAATACGGCCTCCACGATGGGCGTCCTCAGTGAGCCGCTCGGGTCTTCGGGGGGTGCTCGAGCGTGCGGATTACCTCAGCGACAAAGCTGCGGCGCCCCCGCTCCGGCCTGTCGAGATGAACATAGTGCGTCGCCTCGGGTATTGTGACCATGCGAACGCTTGCCGCCTTTCTCAAATCCTGCGCCAGCGTGGTCACGTCCTCGGGCCGGCTCCAGAAATCATTGGCCGATCGGATGACCAGCACATGCGCGGCGATCGGACCGGCATCCCATAGCTTGTGCCCCGAAGCGAGTTCGAAGGAATCTGCCATCGCTCCCGAAGGCGCTCGGAATGAAGGCGGGTTGCGACTGCGCGAGGACGGATCAGAGGCAAGCGCCGCGGCTTGATAGGCCTCCGCCACCTTCGGGTCGCGCCAGGCAACCTTGTCCTCGATCGGAATCGAGCGGTCCCACGATGGCAGGAGGGAGGCAGCAGTGTTCAACCGATAAGCCCCAAAGCGCTGGATGTTGAACTGGTCGGGGTTGCTTGGGTCCGCCATATCCGAACCAGGTCCCAGGGTCTTGTGACCGGCGTGCACGCCGTAGAGGCTATTATATAGCACGAGATGGCTCACCTCGCTGGGTTTCTGGCTAGCATACATGCCCGCCCAGTGGCCGCCGGTGGCCCAGCCCAGCAGGGCAACTTGCGAGACGCCTGTCCTTGCCTGAACGGCATCGACCACGGCGCCGACGTCACGAACAACCATGTCGGAGCGGACGAGGGGCTGGCCATCCTGGCTGCCGTCCTGCCCGTGCCGACTTGAGCCACCGTAACCGCGCGCATCCATGATGAAGACCCGGTGTCCCGCACGAACCAGGTCCACCGCGAGAGAGCCGCCTTCAACCGGAAGATCAAAGGTGGCAACGCCCGGGACGCGCGCGCCGTGAAGAAGCACGATGGGAGGCTTTCCGGACGGACCCTCGGTATCACTCACCTCCCGGACCGCAAGCTTAACGCCCGGGTCGCTGATGACAGTGAAGTCTCGGCGGGCGATTTCCGCTTGAGCGGCGCCACCCAGAAGAGTGGCCCCAATGAGGACCGGTCCGGTCAGACGTGGAATCATGGACTGCGAACGCATAAGAAACTCCCGCTTTGCTATTCTCGCCTCTTGACTTGGCACCTGCGTTCGATGTCTTCCAATATCAATTGCCGCTTTATTGAGATGATTGCGATATGAGCGTTGATCTGCACCACTTGCGCCACTTCGTGGCAGTCGCCGAGGAACTGCATTTCGGGAGGGCGGCCGCCCGTCTCCACATGGCCCAGCCGCCGCTCTCGCAGTCGATCAGGCGCCTTGAGGAAGCGCTCGGCTTTCCGCTCTTCGTGCGCACACAACGCCGCGTCGAGCTGACCCCTGCAGGCCAAGTGTTTCTAACGGAGGCTCGACGCACGCTGCAGCAAATGGACGAAGGCGTGCGGATGGCGCGACGCGCCGCATCGGAGGATCTGGCCGAGATTTCGATTACCTTCACGAGCGCCGCGCTCTACCGTGTATTGCCCGCTGCGCTCCGCGCCTACCGCGAACGTTTTCCGATGGTTGACGTTCGGCTGGATGAACGGTCGACCGACGCGCAACTCGCAGGATTGCAGGACGGCTCGATCGACGTGGGTTTCGTCACGCCACCGTTGAAGGGAATGTCGGGACTAGAGGTCGAGATGATCGATCGCGACCGTTTCTGCCTCGCAGTTCCGGCATCGAGTTCGCTTTGCAACCAGAGCCCGATCGGCTTGGCCGAACTCTCGGACGAGTCGTTCGTGCTCTTTCCATATGCGCAAGGACCTTCGCTCCACGGTCGGCTGATGAGCGCCTGCCGGCAGGCCGGCTTCGTGCCTCGCGTGCGTCAGGAGGCGCGGCAGATGCACACGATCCTGAGCTTGGTAGCGGCCGGTATGGGCGTAGCTTTCGTGCCCGAGGGAGCGCGTTCGATGCGGGTGGACGGTGTCGCAATGGTTCCGCTGGTGGGGATGCCCGACGACCTCACCTGGGATCTCGCGATGGTATGGAAGCCACGCAGCGCCCGTCGGTCGATCATCGAGTTTCTGCGGACGGTCAGATCCCTATCGCCGTGCGAGTGACCTCTTCGTCGCGCGGCGGGTTCGCCGGCGAGGGGACGGAAGGACGTATTCAAGTCGCTCCTTCCACTTAGACCCCTTCAGCACTTACCCCGGCAGCACGCTGGCGGAGATCAGCGCCGAAGCGTATAAGCCGATGCCGAATGAAATGTGAGCGATAAGGCTCCGCAAACGCGAGACGTTGGGTCGTGGTGTTCTCCTCGCCGCGATCCCCGCACCCATCCCAGGCTGCAGGAGCAGGAACGGCGCGGCGATCGTTGCAACGCCGACAAGCAGCGCCGGACCTGGCGTGGGATCGTGGGCCCACTCTATGCCCCACACCGCCAGCAGAACCGCGGCAAAGACTACCCCGGCCGCATAGTGGGCGAACCAGCCGAGCGCCGCTTCTTCTCGGATTGGCCGCGCAGCGGTAATGTTGTCATGGGTGAACCGGCCCAGGCGGAGATGGCCCATCCAGCGACCAAGAAGTGCGTAGTTCAGCGGCGGCACTCCGAAAAGGTGCTTCTGCACTGCAGCCCACATATCCATGAGAAGAGTGGCTCCGCCTCCGATCAGAAGCGCGGTCAGGGCAAAGGTCAGCACGACGCTCATCGTCTTTCTCCTGTGGCTTGTCGCTGGGGAGGGTGTCCGGCCCCAATGTTGGGGGGCATTGCCGTGTCTATGTCGCCAGATCGCGACCAACAGGGCCGCCACGGCGGCCACGCCCTGGGCTCCAGCCGCCGTTGCGAACGCTCTGGCATAGCTGTCGGTGGTGTCGGCGCCGGTCGCTGCCACCGCCATCAGGAGCGCAAATCCCACCGTCGGACCGACTTCCATTGCGGTGTTCATCACGCCGCCCGCAAGGCACATTTGCCCTTGCGAGACATTGTCCGCAGCCAACACGGCGGCGCCCGAGAAGACGAGGGCGATGCCGCACGAGAAGACGAGGGCGATGCCGCACGAGAACCGTGAGATACGCGATCCATGGCAATAGACCGGCGCTGGCCGCGAGCCCGAGGACGGATACGGCGACCGGAAGGACGAGAGCCCAAGGCCAATTGACGAAGCTCGCCACCATACCGGACAAGATGATACCCAGCGCCGTGACGATTCATCGGCATAGCCAGTGGTCCGGTCGTCGCACTCGGCATAGGAGTGAAGAAGTTCTTCTATGATGTCTGGGGCGATGCGGTGAATGTGGCATCGCGGATGGAAACAACAGGCGTGCCCGGCCGCATTCAAGTTTCTCCTGAGATCTATGCGCAGTTGATCGATCAATTCGAGTTCGAATGTCGGGGACTGTCAATGTGAAGGGCAAAGGCAGATTAACGACATGGCTCCTGGCCCGCCCAAAGACCGGGTGTTCAAACGGTTAGCTGATTTTGCGAGAGAGATTCGCCTTCTGTTAACGCGCCCCCTGGGGCGCGAAGTAGAGAAATGTTCCTGTTTGTGCTTTTAAGATCGGATAATGTATCGAGTTGAATGGCATCGTGAGTGAGCCGCTTGAGATAGTATAAGCCCCACAATAGCCGCGGCAACCAACGCCGCTCTCGGCCACCACGCGGTGAGCGGTTGCCGCTCGACTGCTCGGCGTCAGCGGACATTGTTATGACTGTTCATTCCGTTCCCCCAGGGGGAACAGCTAGAACCTTGTTTCAGCTTTACTGGCCGGACCGAATGGTCGATCTGCAGAAAGCTCGCACTAGCTCGTTTCACGGATCATTGAAACCGTAAGTGGCGGTAGGCGCGACAGCTGCAGATCAATCCATTTGGATGTTGGCGTCGCGGACGACAGGGGTCCATTTGGCAAGCTCGGCTTTGACGTGGGCGGCGAGCTCCTCGGGCGTCGAACCCACGATCTTGGCGCTGAATTCCTCCATGCGTTTCTGCACCGCCGGATCGGCCATGGCCTTCTTCGCAGCTTCGTTGAGGCGGGCGATCACCGGTTGTGGCGTGTTGGCTGGAGCGAAGAGCGCGTTCCAGGTGTAGGTCTCGTAACCGGGAATGCCCGACTCTGCGATGGTCGGAATGTCGGGGAAGGACGATGCGCGTTCTGCCGTCGTGACAGCAAGCGCGCGGAGGGTGCCAGCTTTGATATGACCGGATGAAGAGGGGAGATTGTCGAACATGATTGGCACCTGATTGCCGATCACGTCGTTCAGTGCCGGGCCGGAGCCCTTGTAGGGAATATGCTGCATCTCGACGCCGGCCATCTTTTTGAAGAGCTCGCCGGAGAGATGAAGCGGTGTTCCGTTGCCGGAGGAGGCGTAGGCGTACGTCTCGGGGTCAGCTTTCAAGAGTGCCAGCAATTCCTGAACCGTCTTGGCCGGCAGTTCCGGATTGACCACCAGGACGTTCGGAACCACGACCAGAAGCGAGATCGGTGCGAAATCCTTTTCGGGATCGTAGGGTTTGGTTTTCAGGATGAGCGGGTTCAGCGCATGGGTCGCTACTGTCGCCATCAGGATCGTATAGCCGTCGGGATCGGCGCGGGCAACGTTTGCGGCGCCGAGATTACCGCCAGCGCCAGCAACGTTCTGGACGATCACCTGCTGGCCGAGATCGTCGGACATTTTCTGGGCGATGATCCGCGCAACCACGTCGGTCGAACCTCCGGCAGCAAAGGGAACGACGAGCGTTACCGTCCGATCCGGAAACTCTTGCGCTTGCGCCGCCGAGCCAAGCGCGAGCGCCGAACAGAAAGCAAACCCGGCCGCCATAGCGGCGCGACGGGTCAAGCTTAAAAATGCCATGCGGAAATCCTCCCGATCTTATGGACGATGGATGCAGGCTGAGGCCGGCTGTCCTAACAATACGGCGGAGTTCCGGTGACGCAATGGCCGTCGATACGATTGTCTGTGAATGGCGCAAATATCGCATCCTCACTGTTCTCCGGCCACGACAAACGGCCGGCATAGGCACTCGGTACTCGTGCGGGGGGCAGGCCAGGTGCTTTGCGCCACGCCGCGAGTGCCGCCATTACAGGAAAGGCCGCACCAGCGGCCATGCAACCAATGCGTAGGCGACAACGCTGAGGATGGTCCCTATGAGTCGGCCGACGAGTTCGTATGGATCTCGCTGATGGGCGGTCATCTGGTTCTCCAATAAAACAGTGGTTATCTGCCGTGGTAGCATGCAACCGCTTGCCGGTCACTAATTTGTCACTGCTTCCAGAACACTGGTGTCAGGATGACAAGCACGGTCAGCACCTCAAGTCGGCCCATCATCATCATGAGTGAAAGCAGATAGAGTTCCGGATCTTCCAGCGTCGAGAAGTTTCCGGCTGGGCCAACGATGCTGCCGAGCCCGGGACCGACATTGGAAAGGCAGGTGATGACCGAGGACACGGCGGTGAGAAAGTCGTAGCCCAAGGCAGCCATCGCAAGGCTGCCGAAAATCCAGAGGAGGATATAGGTGACAAAAAACAGGAGGATCGCCCGCAAGGTGTCCAGATCAAGGGAATTTCGGCCGTAGCGGACAGGGTAAACTGCCGCCGGATAAATGAGTTTGCGCAAGCCAGAGTGGATGGCGCTGAAGAGAACGATAAAGCGGTAGGCCTTGATGCCGCCGGCGGTGGATCCGGAACACCCGCCCATGAAGGTCGCGATGAATGCGGCCATCACGACGAATGGTCCCCAAAGCTGGTAGTCCTCGCTCATGTAACCCGCAGTCGAGAGAATCGAGCTGAAGTTGAAGAATGAGTGGGCCAATGCGATGTGAAACTCGACGCCATTCGTCAAACGGTGATAAATCGCCACCGAAAGAGCGAAGACCGTCAGATAGGCGAGAAAAACGAAGATCTGAGGATCACGCAAGGCGTCGAGCCGACCGCGTGCAACGAACACGATGAGGATCGAAAAGGGCAGGCTGCACAAGGTCATGAAGAACGTTGCCGTCCACAGGAGCGGAATGCTGCCGAAATAGGCGAATGATGCATCGTGAGTCGAAAAACCGCCGGTGGCAACCGTCGACATGGCGTGATTGATCGCATCGAACCGGTTCATCCCGGTCAGGTTGTAGCCGATTGCACAAAGGAGCGTAATGCCAACGTAGACGGTGAAAAACGCCCGGCTGAAGGTGGCGAGGCGGGCAAATGGCTTTTCGTTTGTGTCGGAGGATTCCATCTTGAAGAAGGACATTCCCCCG
Source organism: Sinorhizobium sp. P24N7 (assembly GCF_042436655.1). Lineage (NCBI taxonomy): Bacteria > Pseudomonadati > Pseudomonadota > Alphaproteobacteria > Hyphomicrobiales > Rhizobiaceae > Sinorhizobium > Sinorhizobium sp. P24N7. Next base: position 9,769 of record NZ_JBHMIW010000028.1, read on the forward strand.
ACCCGCAGGTACGGGATGATGAACAATCCCAGGACGACAATTCCGACGCCTCCAAGCCAGCAGATGAGCGATCGCCAGATCAGGATGCCGGGCGGGGCATCGTCCAGTCCGACAATCACCGTCGATCCGGTCGTGGTAATCGCTGACACGGACTCGAAAAGCGCCTGCGCGAAGTCGAGATCGAGTGAGGACAGCCACAGCGGCAAGGCACCGATCAACGCGAAAGCCGACCATAGAACGTTGACGAGGAGAAAGCCGAATTTCTTCGAGAACGGAGGCGGCCCAGCACGGGTTGCCATGAAAGTCGCAGCAGAAAGGCCGCTGGTAACGAAAGCACCGGCCGCGAAGACCTGCCAATCCGGATGGCCATAATAGAGGTCTAGCATCGCTGGAATCAGCATCGCGGCCGAAAGGTAGAGGCCGAGAATTGCGGCAATGTGGATGGCGTGCCGGATCAGGGAAGCGTTCAATCTCGTGGCCTCCCGTAGTTGGCGATGGTGATCAGTTGGCTACGATCCAGAGTTCGGCCAATGGATAGCCAAAGTCAAATGGGAGCGCCGATTTGAAATCAACATTTACACAGAACTTATCGAGCCTCAGCCAGTATGTGGGCAGGGCCAGTTCCTATGATACCGATAGACATAGATTACTCCTTGCTGTGGCTGCGTAGAACAGGTGATGAAGCTGCCATCGCCACGATGTCAGCGCCGAGGGTCTCCATCGGTTATCCCAAGCCAACCCTCGTGCGTTTCTTATTCACGTGCTGAGCGCCCTATATTTCGCTGATTCTCATCCTTACGGGGGTTCCATGGCTCAAAACCACCGCACTGGCTCAGGAAAGAAAATACGGATCAGACGAAGGCGAGCTTTCCTGAACTCTTTTTCGATCTCGTTTTTGTTTTGCCCTGATTCAGCTTTCCGAGAGCCTTTCGGAAGATTTCGGCCTTGGCATCGCCGCTGAAGCAGTGCTCTTCATCTTCGCAGGCGGCGCCGTTGGAAGCTGGCGCCTGCAGGGTTTGCAGTAAATGAAGAAACCCGCATGCGCGACAATCTCGCGATCCGGCTGACGGATTGCCGTATCAGAGCGCGCGATGCTGTCCGGTCTTATCGGCTGCATGGTGATGTGGTGCGCGTCTTCCATGACGTCGGCATTGTCATCCTTGAGCCCCTGCGGATCGCGTCCTGCCTGTTCGGACATCTGGACGGGATGAACGACACCGGTACGCTCTGCGAAGTGGCGCCTGAGCTACCGACCGAGGATCGTGCCTTTGTCACTGCCATTGGCCGGTTGGTGGACCAGCTGCGCACGCTATGGGGCACTCGGGGGAAATGGGAAAGCTACAATGCGCTGGCCGATGTCGGGGCGGTAGGCTTCCGGCTTTTCGAGGAATTCGGCCTGCATGCGCGGCCGCAACCGGACGGGCGAGCCTACATCAATGTCCCCTTTACAGCAGACACTATACCGGCAGGGTCTGCGCAGGTTGATCTGCTGCGCGCACTGATGGGTGGCTATAGGAGCTGATGGATATCTGTGAGTCCCAAGACTGCAATCTGATATATATAATTCTATATATGTCAGCATTTTTGATACGGTTTTGTATATCGAAATTGCGTCGCTCTGAGAATCCTCTTATATATTATCCTGTATGTTTCGCATCGTGCGATACAGGATAATGATATGGCATATAAAACGGAGCATATAAGGCAGCAGCTGCGCGCTGCGCGCGAAGCGCAGAAAATGAGCCAGCGCGAGCTGAGCGCACGATCGGGCCTGACGCAAAGCCATATTTCTCAGATAGAACGGGGCACCATGGAGCCCGGACTTGGCAGCCTAGTGGATGTGGCGCGCGCGCTCGACCTCGAGATCGTCCTTGTCCCGAAAAAACTGATGCCGGCAATGCGCAATATCCTCGATAGTGCATCGGCATCGAGTGATGTCGTGACATCCGACCAGCGCAAACTGGTGGGGCGCCTTGAGCGGTGGTTTGCGCAGCACCGGGGCGGGTTCGGTAGTGCTTCCGAGGCAGATACATTCAAAGATAGCCTCGCGCTCTTACGGCATCTTCCTCTGTCGGCCGAGGAGATGGACACATTCAACGAGGCGACTGCACGCCTCGACCGGTGGCAGGCTGATCCTCCGTCCCGTCAGGAGCTGAGCAGGATCGCACATGTCGTAAGACACCTACGCAATGGCGCGGTGCACCGCGAGCGTGACGACGCGGTCCCTCGCTCGGCCTATGCGCTGGATGAGGACGACGATCATGCCTAAGGTCAGGGTACTCGATGTCAGGCTGTATGGGGAACCGGTTGCGACCCTGATGAATCTGCAGGACGGGCGCACCATCTTCGCGTTCAACGATGCTTATATCGAAGACGAAAAGCGGCCGACGCTTAGCCTGTCCCTGAAAGACCCGTTCGGGGCGCTCATCACGAAGTTCAGGCCGTACAACATGGTAGTCCCGCCCTTCTTCTCGAACCTACTGCCGGAAGGACCGCTGCGCAAATACCTCGCTGATCGTGCGGGTGTGAAGCCGTCGCGGGAATTCATCCTGCTCTGGATGCTCGGCCGCGACCTGCCTGGGGCTGTGACGGTGCATCCCTCCGAAGCGGATGACGCGCCTCTGGATGACGGGCAGGCTATCGTCGAAGCGCGGCCGAACGCGCTGCGCTTTTCGCTGGCGGGTGTGCAGCTGAAGTTCTCGGCCTTTAAGAACGACAAAAAGGGCGGCGGCTTGACCATTCCGGCCGAGGGCACAGGTGGCTCGTGGATCGTGAAGCTGCCGTCTCAGCAATATAGCGGCGTGCCCGAGAATGAGTTCGCGATGATGACCATCGCCCGCATGATGGGTATGGACGTGCCTGAGCTCCAGCTGGTTGATCTCGACGCTGTAAGCGGTCTTCCGCAGGGGGTGGGTGAACTGCACGGGCAGGCGCTGGCGATCAAGCGTTTTGACCGCACGCCGGAGGGAGCGGTGCATATCGAGGACTTTGCGCAAGTCTTCGGCGTCTTTCCCGACCACAAATACGATAAGGGCAATTACCGGGTGATCGGCCGCGTGCTGGGGATCGAAACCAGCACGGCCGACGTGGCGGAGTTCATCCGGCGTCTAGTCTTCAGCACGCTAATCGGCAATGGCGACATGCACCTGAAGAACTGGTCGCTCATCTATCCTGATCGCCGCACCCCTGCGCTCTCGCCAGCGTATGACTTGTTGTCGACTATCCCTTACATCGAGGGGGAAGATACGGCGGCGCTCAATTTCTCCCGCACAAAAAAGATGGCAGCGCTGTCGAAGGACGAGCTGGCGCATCTGGCTGCGAAAGCGGAGCTTTCCGAAAAGCTGGTGATCGACACGGCGCGCGAGACGGTTGAACGTTTTAGGGCGGCATGGGATGCGGAAAAGAAAAACCTGCCGATGGCCGCCAAGGTCGCCGACACGATCGATACGCACGCACCGACGGTCGAGCTGTATCGTGAGTTCGCGAAGTAGTGCCTTGCCGCTTGGCATCAACTTACGAGCCTTGCTGTATATTCAAGGCTTTAGCCCATCCAAACAGGATGACCGTTGGTTCGAATCCCCTCACGTCAGGATTTTTGTCAACGGTCCATTCAGGTGTCATCGAGTTCTTCTTTGTAGCCGGATCCACGGTCTGAGCCCATAGCAACTGCCGGCCCGTCCTCGGTCCTATACAACTCACATCAGGTCGCCGTTCTCAGCGACTGCACTATTCTCCCGCTTTCGGGGCCCGGGCTCAGGAGAACGGGGCCAAACTCAAGATCGGCGGCGCCAACGCGGCGTATTGCCTTCTGACTGCTGCGACCTCGCGCATCAGGACTAAATGCACGTTCTATCGACACCGCACCTGGACGCAGCTCAAAATCCAACCTCGATCCGAAGCGCTTCATCATCCGCACGGTCCCCGCGCTTTTGGCAAAGACGATCGCTTGGGAGGATTACTGCGATGGGCGGCGTCCGCTTGAGCAGGCGATCAAGCGGCTCGGCAAGCAGAAGTCGGCCGCATGACATTTGAACGGCGGCGTGTTGGGACCACATAAGAAGAATGAAAAAGCAGACGATACCGATTGAGCAACTCGCACGCCTCCGGCGTATACGGGGCCTGGCCCGGCTTATGGACACGGCGCTCCGAATTCCCGGCACCCGCGTCTCGCTCGGCGCGGACTCCGTGCTCGGCTTGATCCCCGGCATCGGCGATTTCGGCGCTGCGGCGGTCAGCCTCTTCATCGTCAACGAGGCGCGCCGTCTCGGCGTGCCGAACGACAAGCTTCTCAAGATGCTGGTCAATGTAGGATTCGACACGGTCGCGGGAAGCGTCCCGGTGGTCGGCGACGTCTTCGACGTCTATTTCAAGTCCAACCGCCGCAATCTCCAACTCGTGCTCGACCACTTCGGACTCGATCACGCTGATCTTGATCGATCGCGATGATCAACGGCCGCCGGCCGGAACGGCCATATCGAACACCGCGGCATTGTCCTGAACTTCGCGCAGGCCGTCGCAGGAGGCGTGGCGCTTCTCCACGCAGCAAAAGCCTTTTTCTTCGTTCTATGCAGATCGATGCGGACCAAAGCTGGAGCTGCTCAGCGCATGGAGGCGAGCGAAACCATTAGCAAGTCGGCAGATGATGTTGGCCGTAGCTACTGGGCTTCGGACCGTTACTGTTGTTCTGGCAACTCGTCTGGACGGATCACGGGCGTTCTTCCGACGTCAGGAGCAGGCTCGACCATTTCGGTGTCGCCGACTGTTGGAGGCTTCAGAACTCCGTCGCAATCATCAAGTTTTTCTGTGAGCGTCCCCCGATTGGCGCCCGCACCCGGAGCGACGCGGCAACGCTCATTCTGCGCGCCAGTTCCGGGGTCATTGGAGAGTGCTGACGTTGTGAACAGGGCGGCGATTGCAAGCAATGGGGCGGCGACGAAATCTCTGGTCAGTTTGTACCTCATAGGACTCGTCCTTCAGTTTAGGCGCCGCGGAGTTGCAGCCCTTCCGTGGCGATAGGAAGTTGGGATCTCTAGAAAACCCGAGCTCGCGAGCAATAGTTCCGGTGAGTAGCTGCCAAGCGAACGCCAGTCACAGACAGCCCGTAATGGGTGGAGCGGCCTATCGGAGGAACCATTCGGCGATCGCCATTCGCGACGCGTTGCTGACGCCTTCGCTTAAGGTGGGCCTTCGCACCCTGGCCATCGTGCCAAATCACCATGATCAAGCCGCCGCTCCAGCCCCGGAAGACGAAGAGAGGGCCGCTTATCGGATCGCGCTTCAAGGTCTCCTGTACCATTAGGACAGGCGTATAGCCCGTCGCCAACCAGACCCCACACCGCTCGGGACCGGGATCATCGCCGCTCCAGCACATCAGAAACCCGGCCGAGCGCTTCGGGGTCGACGTCACTCTCGACCCGCAGGCGACGGCCTCGGCCAAGCTCGATCGTGACGATACTTGCCCTTTTGCGCGGCTGGGAGACCGGCGGCTCCGCTGGCGACGACGGCGGCGGCTCGACGATCTCTACCGGAATGAGCTGCGGGACGGACGGCGCGGATATCTGACAGAGTTCCTTGCGCCAGCGAAAAAGCTGGCTCACATGGATACCGGCCGTTCGCGCGATCTCGGAAACGCGCGCCTCCGGCATGAATGTCGCGGCGACGCGCCGTTCCTTCTCCTCGCGAGACCAGCGCCGACGCCGCTCGACCGACGTGATCACCTCAATCTGATGCTTCGTCATAGGACTACTCTTAAATGGGGTATTCAGCTTGCGCTGCATCTGTGGTGGGTGAAGAGAGGTGCTGCGCTTCGAGCTGATGATAAAACGTGGTCTGCGAGACCTTCCTGCACCGCGATCTTGACGCCGTCTACAACGCCATCGAACTGCCGTGGAGCAACGGCCAGGCGGAGGGCCAAATCAACCGCCTGAAGACAATCAAGCGTGCGATGTATGGCAGAGCTGGCCCGGAGCTGCTCAGGGCACGCATGCTGCCGCTCGACCAAAATCGCCACCACACAAAGTGAGGAAGACCCTAATTAAAGGCCAAGCGACACCTTGATCCGCCTCGCCGATGATTGCGGAACCCGAGAGGACGCCGGCTGGGCAGCGTCTCCGCGGAACTTTTGCGCTCGTTTTAAATTGAGCCAATGCTCGTTCCGAAAGGCCCATCATGAACGTAAGCGACGAAAGAACCGTCTCGCTGTGGGCGACGGTCAAAGCTGCGCCTGACGCGGTTCCACTCATGGAAAACGATCAGGCCGACGTCATCGTCATCGGCGCCGGAATTGCCGGTTTGTCGGTAGCCTACGAGTTCGCCGTGTGTGGGCAGAAAGTCGCTGTTATCGATCGCGGCGAAATCGGCAGCGGGATGACCGCGCGGACAACCGCCCACCTTTCATCGATATGCGATGACTATTTCTCCCAGCTGATCGAGCTGCGGGGGCGCGAGCTGGCCCGGCATTTTTATCAAAGTCAGTCAGCCGCAATTGACCGTATCGAAGCGATCCAAAAGAGCGAGGGCATAGCCTGCGACTTCAGACGTGTCGACGGCTTTTTATTTCCGTCATCCGGAGCGGAGGATGCCAGTCTCGAGCGCGAGCTCGCCGCAGCACTCCAAATCGGGGTCGCGGTAGAAAAAATCGTTGGTTTGCCGTTTGTTGAGTTTTCAGCGGCGCCAGCCCTCCGCTATGGCCGTCAGGCGACGTTCCACCCGCTCAAGTATCTACGTGGGCTGGCTACCAGCATTTGCGCGCGTGGCGGCAGGTTATGCTGTGATACAGTTGTCGAAAAGGTCGAGGAAGCCGAAGACGGCGCCCGCGTGTCAACGAGCTCTGGGCTCAGCCTCACCGGAAGATGGGCCGTTGTCGCAACTAATTCGCCGATCAATGACCGTGTCGCCATCCACACCAAACAAGCGCCATATCGGACCTACGCGATGTCGTTCGAAATCGACCCTGGAGCCGTTCCGGATGGGCTCTACTGGGACATGGAAGATCCGTATCACTATGTCCGCCTGCAACCCGGTGAGGGCGCGAGCGACTTTCTCCTGGTAGGCGGCGAGGACCACAAAACGGGTGCGGTTGACGATGCTGAACGGCGGTTCGCCGCTTTGACGGCCTGGATCAAGCGCCTGGTGCCCAATCTCGGCGCTGAAACCCATCGCTGGTCCGGCCAAGTAATGGAAGCCATCGACTACACTGGTTTCATTGGCCGCAATCCGGGGAACGAGCGTGTGTTTGTGATCACCGGCGACTCCGGCGAAGGCATGACGCATGGAGTTGTCGCTTCGCTATTGATCCGGGACCTGATCCTTAAAGGCAGCAGTCCGTGGCGGGACCTTTACGAGCCGTCTCGCAAAACCACGGGAGCGATTGTGGACTATCTCGTGGAGAACGCGACGGCGGTTAAGAATTTCGCAGAGTATGTTGCGCCTGGCGAGGTCGACTCCGTCGATAAGCTCCAGCCAGGACAGGGTGCCATCGTCCGCGAGGGCTTGACCAAGGTTGCCGCCTTCCGCGCCGAGGACGGGACGTTATACAAACGATCCGCGTCCTGCACGCATATTGGCTGCCACGTGCATTGGAATTCCCTTGAACGTTGCTGGGACTGTCCTTGCCACGGCTCGCATTTCGCGGTCGACGGCACGGCCCTGAATGGGCCCGCCGTCTCGCCTTTGGCTGACCTCTGATAGCTACGAGCATTGAAGTCTTGGCCGCAAATTCTACAGGTGAGTAGTTCATCTTGTGACGCCAAGTCGCCCATTTCACAACCTCGATATTTAATCTCTGAATTGCTGTCCGCGACAGTCGCCGGTTATCGTCCCACAAGTCAGTTCGAGCGCCGCTAATGTCCGTGGCGAGTGGTAGGAACCCTCATCCTCTCAATCGATAGGGCAGGGCAGGCGTTGGCACATTCGATGCCGTTCGGGGCCGTCCACCCCAACAGAAGCGGTGCGATCAGAGCTTTAAATGGTCGTTTAGTGCCTCGGCGTTAGGGGTTGACTCTCCCTGATGTTGCGCACTGAGCCAGGCTCGGGAACCTTATCGCCGGGGCGCAAACTAATGCGAATGTTTGCTGCCCGTGTTGTCCTCACGCGCTCAGTCTTGTCGTTGAAGTGATCTCGGAGCCGGGTGGCCCCGCCAGATCTTACGCGCAGGCGGCTGGAGATATCGCTCGGTTGATCGCCATTGAAGAATTTAGGCATACGAGTATTATGGTACACCGTAATATCACTAGCATCGGCAGACGAACCGATATTAAGGTAAGAGGATGAACGCTGATTCGCGGGAGACCGACATCCGAGTAGAGCGTCCGGCCAAGACATTGAGGGAATTAGCACTCGAAAAGGTCCGGGATGCGATTGTAGACGGCTATTTCAAACCTGGCGAACGTCTCGTCGAGCGTGATCTCTGCGGTCAATTGGGCGTGAGCCGCACGGTCGTCCGTGAGGTGCTACGTCATCTCGAATCCGAGGGGCTCGTGGCGAGCTTACCGAACAAGGGACCGATCGTCGCGCTCCTCGACTTGGATGAGGCAAAGCAGATTTATGAAATCCGTGGTGCCCTCGAAGGAATGGCTGCGCGGCTGTGCGCGGAACGACGCGACCCGGCCATCGCGGAGGCTCTTGAAGCGTCGTTGAAGGGCATCCGCGAGAGCTATGCCGCCAAGGACATGCATGGCGTTCTCAACCAGACGTCCGCTTTCTATCAAACATTGTTCACCCGGGTTGATCGGCACGTCGCCTGGGGCGTCGTGAATCTTCTGACCGTCCGGATCAACCATCTGCGCTCCATGACGATCAAGACCAAGAATCGCGACGTCGAAGGACCTGCGCAAATGGAAAAAATCGTGAACGCGATCAGAAGGGGCGACGGCGAAGCGGCCTGCAGAGCCGCCCTTGACCATGTCGCCCGCGCCGCTGCCATCGCGGAAACGCTCATCGCCGCTCAGCAGACGGGCGAGTGAATAGTTACGGTGGAAGGCAGAATGGCCCTGCCTTCCCTGAGACGATGCTGTCGACCTGGCCCAGCCCCGGTTATCCAGGAGTTGGTCACCGATCGCTTCTCCAAAGGCGACGGCATTGTAACTGAGCCCGCGGCACCTCCTTTTCCTGAAATAGCGCCCCACACACATCGGACGCCTGTGCAGCGGCCGCCGGCGACCAGTTTGGCGTTCGCCCTGGGTCCATCTGACAGGCTTCGCGCACCCGCGCCGCGACAGGAGGCTGGCTTCTCTCCCGCCAGTCGCCGACGCAAGGCGATTTTCTTCAATGCCCATCCGTTGCTCCCGACGCTTCTGGTTCGGATTCCAGGGGCGCTTGACACTGCAATATTATGGTATACCATAAGACGTAATAGATATGTTGGGAAGGATTTCCAATGCCCGTTCAGATCCGCAAAACGCTGCTCCAAATCGAAACGACCTTGATCGAAGGAGGCAAGGCCACCCCGCAGCCGTTGAAGCTGTTTTCGGCGCTGGCGGTGGTGAAAAATCCGTGGGCGGGGCGGGGCTTCGTGGAGGACCTCAAGCCGGAGATCCATGCGGCAGCACCTGTGCTTGGGGAGCTCCTGACAAGAATGATTATCGACGCCGTGGGCTCAGGCGAAGCGGTCGAAGGCTACGGCAAGGCCGCCGTTGTGGGGCTTGACGGTGAGATCGAGCATGCCTCGGCACTCATCCATACGCTGCGCTTCGGCAATCACTATCGCCAAGCGGTCGGCGCCAAGTCGTATCTCGCCTTCTGCAATACGCGCGGCCCCGCCAACGCCACCGTCATGATCCCACTGATGGACAAGAACGATGAGGGTCGCCGTTCTCACTACCTGACGATTCAGACGGCGATGCCCGATGCGCCGGCCGCCGATGAAATCGTCGTGGCTCTTGGCGCATCGGTTGGCGGACGCCCGCACCATCGGATCGGCGACCGCTATCAGGATCTGAAGGACCTCGGCCAGGACGTCGCCAACCCGGCCGGCGTGTAAACGGCAGGCACTTCGATGCAGACGGTCACATCAAATACGTCCGGGGAGGGCGGCACGGCGCTGCCGCGCAAGACGACTGTGCGCGGAGCCGCCTACCTCGAAGCCGGTGAGGGCGAGCCGTTGATCCTCATTCACGGCGTCGGCATGCGCCTCGAGGCCTGGGCGCCGCAGATCGAAGCCTTCGCCAAGACCCATCGCGTCATCGCGGTGGACATGCCCGGGCATGGCGGCAGCGAGAAAATCGCGGCGGGCAGCACGGTGCGCGACTTTGTCAACTGGTTCGGCCGCTTTCTGGACGATATCGGTATCGACCGTGCGAATCTCGCGGGGCACTCGATGGGTGCGCTGATTTCCGGCGGCGCGGCGGCAACCTTCGCCAACCGCATCACGCGAGTCGCTTATCTCAACGGCGTTTACCGCCGCGATCCCGCGGCAAAGGCGGCCGTTCTGGCCCGCGCAGCGGCGATCCGAACAACCGGCGTGGACACGGCGGGACCGTTGCTGCGATGGTTCGGCGATGATCCGCAGAGCCAGCGAGCACGGGAATTGACCCGCACGTGGTTAGAGGCGGTCGATCCGGAAGGATACGCGATCGCCTATACCGCCTTTGCAAACGGCGACGAGGCCTATGCCGATTGCTGGCCTTCCGTCACTTGCCCCGCCCTTTTCCTCACGGGTTCGGGAGACCCGAATTCGACGCCGGAAATGGCTGAGCAGATGGCGTCCCTGACGCCGAACGGATGGGCCCGCGTCGTCGATGGTCACAGACATATGGTCAATCTGACCGCGCCGGAAAGTGTCAATGCGCTGATGGCGGAGTGGCTGAATTACCGGGAGGAGCCGGCATGAGTGTGGAAGATCCAAGAGCTTTGCGCGACGCCTTTGGCGCCTTTGCGACCGGAGTGACGGTGGTGACAGCGAACAATCCGGCGGGCCAGCCAATCGGTTTTACAGCCAATTCCTTTACGTCCGTCTCGTTGGATCCGCCCCTGCTGCTCGTGTGTATTGCCAAGACCTCGCGCAATTATGAGACGATGACCGGAGCGGAGCGTTTCGCCGTCAACGTCCTGTCCGAAACACAACAAGACATCTCCAACACCTTCGCCCGGCCGGTGGAGGATCGGTTCGCGTCCGTCGACTGGAGGAAAGGGCCGAATGGTTGCCCGATCTTTTCCCAGGTCGCGGCCTGGTTCGAGTGTTCGAAGCAGAACCTCATCGAGGCTGGCGATCATGTGATAATGGTCGGGCGCGTAACGGCCTTCGAGAACAGCGGACTAAATGGCCTCGGCTATGCCCGCGGCGGCTATTTCACGCCTAGGCTGGCGGGCAAGGCCGTTTCCGCGGCCGTCGGGGGCGAAATTCGTCTCGGCGCAGTGCTCGAGCAGCAGGGCTCAGTATATCTCGTGGGCGATGAAACGCTGTCGATCCCGAGTTGCACCGTCGAAGGCGATGACCCCGCCCGGACCCTGGCGGCGCATCTCGAGCAATTGACCGGACTGAACGTCACCATCGGCTTTCTCTATTCGGTCTATGAAGACAAGAGCGATGGACGGCAGCACATCGTCTATCACGCACTGGCCAGCGACGGTGCCCCGCAAAGAGGCCAGTTCCTGAGGCCGGAGGACGCCGCCCAGGCGAAATTCAGCAGCACCGCGACCGCCGACATCATCAATCGTTTCGTGCTCGAAAGCTCCATCGGCAATTTCGGTATGTACTTCGGCGACGAGACCGGCGGCACGGTTCACCCGATCGCGAAGAAGGACGCACGCTCATGAAATTCTCGCTTTTCGTTCACATGGAGCGCCTGGATGCCTGCCAGGACCACAAGACGCTGTACGAAGAATTCGTCACACTTTGCGAAATCGCCGACCAAGGCGGCATGCACGCGATCTGGACCGGTGAACATCACGGAATGGAGTTCACCATTGCACCGAACCCCTTCGTGACAATTGCCGACCTTGCCCGCCGCACCAGAACCGCGCGGCTTGGAACCGGCACGGTGATCGCCCCGTTCTGGCATCCGATCAAGCTCGCGGGCGAAGCCGCGATGACGGACCTGATCTGCGATGGCCGGCTCGATATCGGGATTGCCCGCGGCGCCTATTCCTTTGAATACGAGCGGCTGTTGCCGGGCCTCGATGCCTGGAGCGCCGGGCAGCGCATGCGCGAGCTCATTCCGGCGGTGAAGGGTATTTGGGCGGGTGACTACAGCCACAATGGCGAGTTCTTCAAGTTTCCTGCCACGACCTCGTCGCCGAAGCCGCTGCAGAAACCCCATCCGCCGATATGGGTTGCTGCGCGCGATCCGAACTCGCACGAATTTGCCGTCGCGAACGGCTGCAATGTGCAGGTGACGCCGCTCTGGCAAGACGACGACGAGGTGCGGAGCCTGATGGGACGGTTCAACGACGCCTGCGCGAAAAGCCCTGAGGTCGAGCGGCCGAAGATCATGCTGCTGCGCCACACCTATGTCGGCTCCGACGAGGTGGACATCGCACAGGCCGCGCATGAGATGAGCGTCTACTACAACTACTTCTTCGCCTGGTTCAAGAACGAGAGGCCGATCACACAGGGCCTCATCGAGCGGATTCCGGATGAGGAGATTGCCGCCAACGCCATGCTCTCGGCCGAGGCGATGCGACGCAACAACGTCGTTGGTGCAGCCGACGAGGTCATCGCTCGCATCAAGAGCTACGAGGCGATGGGTTATGACGAATATTCCTTCTGGATCGACACGGGCATGACCTTCGAGCGCAAGAAGGCGTCGCTAGAACGCTTCATCGCCGAGGTCATGCCGGCATTTGCGGAGTAGGGCACATGCAGCGCTTCCAGTGTTACATCAACGGTGAATTCACGGACGGCGAAGTCCGGTTCGAAAGCATCGACCCTGCCACCGGCCGTGCCTGGGCGGAGATGCCGGAGGCGCGAGAAGCGGACGTCGATCGTGCCGTCGAGGCTGCATGCAAGGCCCTTCATGACGGGCCGTGGCACAAATTTTCCGCCACGCAGAGAGGCAAGCTCCTCTACAAGCTTGCCGATCTCGTTGCAGAAAATGCCGGCAAGCTCGCCGAACTCGAAACGCGCGACACAGGCAAGATCATCCGCGAGACCTCGGCGCAGATCGCCTATGTCGCGGATTATTACCGCTATTACGCCGGGATCGCCGACAAGATCGAGGGCTCCTATCTGCCGATCGACAAGCCGGATATGGATGTCTGGTTGCGGCGCGAACCGATCGGCGTCGTCGCCATGGTCGTGCCCTGGAACAGCCAGCTTTTCCTCTCGGCGGTGAAGATCGGTCCGGCGCTTGCGGCCGGCTGCACCATGGTGGTGAAGGCTTCGGAGGATGGACCGGCACCGCTCCTCGAATTCGCGCGGCTGGTGCATGAGGCGGGCTTTCCCGCCGGCGTCGTCAACATCATCACCGGCTTCGGCCCCTCCTGCGGCGCGGCGCTCAGCCGACATCCTCAAGTGGACCACATCGCCTTCACCGGTGGGCCGGAGACCGCGCGCCATGTGGTGCGGAATTCGGCGGAGAATCTCGCCTCGACCTCGCTTGAGCTCGGTGGCAAGTCGCCCTTCATCGTCTTCGCCGACGCCGACCTCGAAAGCGCTGCCAATGCGCAGGTCGCCGGGATCTTTGCCGCGACGGGACAGAGCTGCGTCGCGGGTTCGCGGCTGATCGTCGAAAGAAGCGTCAAGGATCGCTTCCTGCGGATCCTCAAGGCCAAGGCGGAGGCGATCCGGATCGGAAGCCCTCTCGATATGGCGACGGAGGTCGGCCCGCTCGCGACTGAGCGCCAGCGCGACCATGTACAAGCACTGGTCGCCCGCTCGCTCAGCGCCGGCGCCGGGCTCGTGACCGGCGGCACCGCGCCTGAAGGTGCTGGCTTCTATTTTCGCCCGACCATTCTCGATTGCGACGGTAGCGCCTCGCCGTCGCTCGATAACGAGTTCTTCGGTCCCGTACTCTCGGTCCTGTCCTTCGAAACCGAGGCCGAAGCTCTGCGTCTCGCCAACGACACGCGCTACGGGCTTGCGGCCGGTGTCTTTACGCAGAACCTCACGCGGGCGCACCGGTTGATGAAGGGGATCCGCGCTGGGATCGTCTGGGTCAACACCTACCGGGCGGTGTCCCCGATCGCGCCCTTCGGCGGTTTCGGGCTCTCCGGCCATGGGCGCGAGGGCGGCCTCGAAGCCGCGCTCGACTACACGCGGACGAAGACCGTCTGGCTCAGGACGTCGGACGATCCGATCCCAGACCCGTTCGTGATGCGGTGACGGCGATGTTCTACGAGATCCGCACCTATCGACTGAAGAACGGCGCCATCCCGGCCTACCTGCAGGTGGTGGAGGACGAGGGGATCGCCATCCAGAGGAAGCATCTTGGCGAACTCGTCGCCTATTTCTTCTCCGAGATCGGTCCGATCAACGAGATCGTCCACATTTGGGCCTATGCGAGCCTCGACGACCGTGAGCGGCGCAGGGCGGCACTGATGGACGACCCCGACTGGCGGGCATTCCTCCCCAAGATACGCGACCTCATCGAAGTCGCGGAGAACAAGATCATGAAGGCTACGCGCTTTTCGCCCACCGGCGGCGCATCACCAGAACAACCAATCAAGTAAAACCGGGAACAACGGAGCAAGGGAACATGAAGAGGATATTCGCTTTAACGATCGTCGCCGCCGCCATGGCAACATCCGCGCCGGCATCCGCCGCCGATCTCGTTTTTTCAAGCTGGGGCGGCACGACACAGGACGCGCAGAAGGCTGCCTGGGCTGACAAGTTCGCGGAGAAGACCGGCAGCAACGTGCTGCAGGACGGGCCGACCGACTACGGCAAGCTCAAGGCCATGGTCGAGGCGAATGCCGTCACCTGGGACGTAGTCGACGTCGAGGGCGACTACGCCGCGCAGGCCGGCAAGAAAGGTCTGCTCGAAAAGCTCGACTTCTCAGTTATCGACAAATCGAAACTCGACCCGCGTTTCGTCACCGACTACTCGGTCGGCAGCTTCTATTATTCCTTCGTCATTGGTTGCAACAAGGACGTGGTCGATGCCTGCCCAAAGACGTGGGCGGACCTTTTCGATACGGAAAAGTTCCCCGGCAAGCGCACCTTCTACAAGTGGTCGGCGCCTGGCGTCATTGAAGCAGCGCTTCTGGCGGACGGCGTGCCGGCTGACAAACTCTATCCGCTCGATCTCGACCGCGCCTTCAAAAAGCTCGACACTATCAAGGGCGACATCATCTGGTGGTCCGGCGGCGCACAGTCGCAGCAGCTCCTTGCCTCTGCTGAGGCACCCTTCGGCAGCCTCTGGAACGGTCGCATGACCGCGCTAGCCCAAAGTGGCATCAATACCGAAACCTCCTGGGAGCAGAACATCACGGCCGCCGATTCACTCGTCGTGCCGAAGGGAGCGAAGAATAAGGAAGCGGCGATGAAGTTCATTGCACTTGCAACATCGGCCGAGGCCCAAGCTGAACTCGCCAGTTTAACCGGCTACGCGCCCATCAATTTGGATTCCCCAAAAATGATGGACCCGGAAGTGGCAAAAACGCTGCCGGACGCGCAGACGGCGAGCCAGGTTAACGCAGACATGAACTACTGGGCAGAAAACCGCGATGCGATTGGTGAGCGCTGGTACGCCTGGCAGGCGAAATAACCACCGGGAACCACTGGGAGGACGGCTGTGGCGTTCTTCCGGTGCTCCGGCGGTCAGAGGGCTGCGTGCTGTCCCCTGACGGCGCATTGCCCTCTTGATGGGAGGAAAGACGACGATGGTTACGCAGACCGAAACCGAGAGCGGGAGACCGTTTGCGCCCGTACGCGCCCGGCGGCCGACCGACTTTGATCTGACTTTGCCGGCGCTCGGCCTGCTGATCCTGTTCTTCGTGCTGCCGGTTGCCATCCTGCTGATGCGCAGCGTCACGGAACCAATGCCGGGCCTCGGCAACTACGCCGAACTGCTGGGCTCTTCGACCTATTTGCGCATATTTGTAAACACCTTCATCGTATCCGGCCTGGTCACATTTGTCTCGTTG
Source organism: Sinorhizobium sp. P24N7 (assembly GCF_042436655.1). Classification (NCBI taxonomy): domain Bacteria; kingdom Pseudomonadati; phylum Pseudomonadota; class Alphaproteobacteria; order Hyphomicrobiales; family Rhizobiaceae; genus Sinorhizobium; species Sinorhizobium sp. P24N7. Next base: position 25,792 of record NZ_JBHMIW010000028.1, read on the forward strand.
CTGATCGGTTTTCCGGTCGCCTGGGCGCTTGCCATCCTGCCCACCCGCGTTGCTTCGGTGGTATTCGCCATTCTGCTCCTGTCCATGTGGACCAATCTGCTGGCACGCACCTATGCCTGGATGGTGCTGCTGCAGCGCACCGGTGTCATCAACAAGCTGCTGATCGGGATGGGGCTCATCGACAAGCCGCTTCCGCTCGTCAACAATCTGACCGGTGTGACGATCGGCATGACCTACATCATGCTGCCCTTCATCATCCTGCCGCTCTATGGCGTCATTCGGAAGATCGACCCGGCCATCCTGCAGGCGGCCGCACTTTGTGGCGCCAACCGCTGGCAATCGCTCGTCCGCGTGCTCTTGCCGCTGGCGATGCCGGGCATGGCGGCGGGCGCGCTCATGGTCTTCGTCATGTCGCTCGGCTACTTCGTCACGCCGGCGCTGCTCGGCGGTACCGCGAACATGATGCTCGCCGAACTCATTGCGCAGTTCGTCCAGTCTCTCGTCAATTGGGGCATGGGTGGTGCCGCAGCCCTTGTGCTGCTGGTCGTCACACTGGCGCTCTACGCCGTCCAGCTCCGCTTCTTCGGCACCGATCGGATGGGAGGGCGCTGAGATGCTTTTGAACTTCGATCGCCTCGGCTGGTGGAAGCTCGTTCTCCTCGGCATCACGCTGCTGACGACGGCATTTCTGCTTCTGCCGATCCTGTTCATCGCGGCGCTGTCCTTCGGATCGTCGCAATGGCTGATCTTTCCGCCGCCCGGCTGGACGCTCAAATGGTATCAGGAGCTTCTCGCCGATCCGCGTTGGCTCGAGTCCGCCTGGACGAGCTTCCAGATCGCGATCATTGTCACTGTCCTCTCGGTTCTGCTAGGGCTCGTGACCTCGTTCGGCCTAACCCGCGGGCGTTTCCCGCTCCGAGAAGCGTTGAAGGCGCTGTTCCTGACGCCGATGATCTTGCCGGTCGTGGTACTTGCGGTCGCGCTCTACGCATTTTTCCTGCAGATCGGACTCAACGGGACCCTAACTGGCTTCGTCATCTCGCATCTGGTGCTGGCGCTTCCCTTCTCGATCCTATCGATCACCAATGCGCTCGAAGGCTTCGACAAATCGATCGAGGATGCCGCCGTGTTGTGCGGCGCGTCTCCGCTCGAAGCCAAGCTCCGGGTGACGCTGCCGGCGATCAGCCACGGCATCTTCTCTGCAGCGATCTTTTCCTTTCTCACCTCCTGGGACGAAGTGGTCGTTGCAATCTTCATGTCGAGCCCGACGCTCCAGACGCTCCCCGTGAAAATTTGGGCGACGCTGCGGCAGGATCTGACACCGGTCGTCGCTGCAGCTTCCACGCTTCTCATTCTCTTGACCGTGCTCTTGATGGTGTTCGTCGCCATCATTCGCAAAGGACTGAAATCATGAGCAAACCTTTCCTGCAAATCCGGGGTATTCGCAAAGAGTACGGGCCGGTGACCGCCGTGCAAGACGTCAATCTCGATGTCGCGCAGGGCGAGTTCCTGACATTTCTCGGCCCCTCGGGATCGGGCAAGAGCACTACGCTCTATATTCTCGCCGGCTTTGAGAACCCGACGCGCGGCGACATCCTGCTCAACGGCGAAACGCTGCTCATGACGCCATCGCACAAGCGCAACATCGGTATGGTATTCCAGCGCTATACGTTGTTCCCTCATCTTTCCGTCGGCGAGAACATCGCCTTTCCGTTGACGGTCCGCCGGCGGCCGAAGCCGGAAATTGATGCCAAGGTGCGCCAGATGCTGAAGCTTGTGCGGCTCGAAGGCTTCGAGGACCGCAAGCCCGCGCAGATGTCCGGTGGGCAGCAGCAGCGTGTCGCATTGGCGCGCGCCCTCGCATATGACCCACCTGTGTTGTTGATGGACGAGCCCCTCTCGGCACTCGACAAGAAGCTACGCGAAGAAATCCAGCACGAAATCCGCCGGATTCACCAGCAGACGGAAGTGACCATCCTCTATGTCACGCATGACCAGGAGGAAGCGCTTCGCCTTTCCGATCGGATCGCCGTTTTCTCGAAGGGCGTGATCGACCAGATCGGCACCGGGCCGGAGCTCTATGCCAATCCCGCGACCCGGTTCGTCGCCGAGTTTATCGGCGACAGCGATTTCCTGCCCTGCAATGTCGTCTCTGCGGCGAATGGCCGGGCTGAGATCGCGATCGGCGATAGCATGACCGTTTCCGACGTGCCCCTTCATGGGGCGGCATCCTCCGGCAGCAAGGCGGCGCTGATGCTAAGGCCGGAGCGACTGCTCCTGTCCAAGACACGCTCCGATGCTGGGTTGCCAGTCACGGTCAGCGACATCACCTTCCTCGGCAACAACGTCCACGTCGCCACGAAAACCAGCAAGGGCAACGACCTGTCGGTCCGCCTGCCGTTCGGCCACGAGGCGATCTCCGGGCTCAATCGCGGCGATGCCGTGTGGCTGAGATTCGATGCCGGCTCGGCGCATGTCTTCGGTCAGTGAAAATCACCGCCGTGCCGCGGGCGGCGCGCCCGGCAACGGAATTCTAGCCGCCGGGATACAATCCGATGCGCGGCCGCACGAGGAGCTCTGCGAATGACGATTTCGGAAACACTGCTCGCCAGGCTGCAGGATCCCAGCCTGGCGATCGACAAGGGATTGCTCGGGACGGAGTGGGTCGCGAGTAGCGACAGCGGGAAGAGGTTCGACGTCATCAATCCGGCGACGGGCGAGGTCGTCGCCACCTTGCCCGACATGGGCCGGGCCGAAACCGCGCGTGCCATCGATGCGGCCCACGCAGCGCAAAAGACGTGGGCGAGGAAGACCGGCAAGGAACGCGCCGCGGTGCTGCGCAACCTCTACGACCTCATCGTCGCCAACGCCGATGACCTCGCCACCATCCTGACCATGGAAATGGGCAAGCCGCTCGCGGAGGCGAGGGGCGAGATCTTTTACGGCGCGTCCTACGTCGAATGGTTCGGCGAGGAGGCCAAGCGTGTCTATGGCGATACCATTCCTGGTCACCGGTCGGACAAGCGCATTATCGTTCTCAAGCAGCCGATCGGGGTCGTGGCGGCGATCACGCCATGGAACTTCCCGAATGCAATGCTTGCGCGCAAAATGGCGCCTGCGGTTGCAGCCGGCTGCGCAATGGTCGCGAAGCCTGCGGCGGAGACGCCGCTGTCGGCGCTTGCAATCGCGGTTTTGGCGGAGCGCGCCGGCCTGCCGGCGGGACTCTTCAACGTCGTCCTGTCGACCGACTCGGCCAGTGTCGGCAAGGAAATGTGTGCGAACGACAAGGTGCGCAAGCTGACCTTCACCGGTTCTACCAATGTCGGCAAAATCCTGATGCGCCAGGGCGCCGACCAGATCATGAAGCTGGGTCTGGAACTCGGCGGCAATGCCCCCTTTATCGTCTTCGATGACGCCGATCTCGACGCGGCGGTCGAAGGGGCCATTATCTCCAAATACCGCAATAACGGCCAGACCTGCGTCTGCGCCAATCGGCTGTTCGTGCATGCCGGGGTCTATGACGCCTTTGCCACGAAACTCGCGGCCAAGGTGCGGGAGATGAAGATCGGCGACGGGCTTGAGCCGGGCATCGACGCCGGTCCACTGATCTCGGAAAAGGCGCTCGCCAAGGTCGAGGAACATATAGGCGACGCGGTGGCAAAGGGCGCGGCAGTGGTTCTCGGCGGCAATGCCCGAGGCGGCCTTTTTTTCGAGCCAACCGTGCTGACGGGTGTCACTATCGACATGAAGATCGCTCGCGAGGAAACCTTTGGACCTGTTGCGCCGCTCTTCAAATTCGAGACGGAGGAGGAGGTCATTGAAACGGCCAACAATACCGAGTTTGGCCTGGCGTCCTACTTCTACTCGAAGGATATGAGCAAGATCTTCCGCGTAGCGGAAGCGCTGGAATACGGCATGGTCGGCATCAACACCGGCCTGATCTCCACCGAAGCGGCCCCGTTCGGCGGCATCAAGCAGTCCGGCCAGGGCCGCGAAGGTTCCAAGTATGGCATTGAAGACTATGTGGAGATTAAATACCTCTGCCTAAGCATCTGACCGTAGCGCAGGTTTCGCGCTGACCAATGCAACGGGGGCAAATCTCGACACGGAGTGTGCGCGAAGCTTCGCACTTGGATGGTGAGCCGAAGCGCGAGACAGGAACACGCGCCTCTAGCATAATTTAGCGATCCCGCGCGAGTGGGCTCGCGTGCTGCCCTCGAAAGGTGCCCCGTACGGTTTGTCGGGAAGATGTTCGCATCCTGTGTCGACGGCAACCACTATCCGTGCTCTCCGGAGAGTACGTTGTGAGCTGCCGCCGGAGAAACCGGGGAGATCTTAGATGGTCTCCAGGTGTCGGCGCACTGCTCCCGAGTCCCGATCACATGCCGATCGGCAGAAGCGGTTCGGCTTCTCCAACTTGCGCAGCCGCATCGAGCGGGGCGCGGGAGAAACTCAATCTTTCCGGCGAGCGCTAGTGGATGTCCCTATCTTGCTGGAGGGCGTCAAAAGCGCGCCGATCGTTTGCATTAGATTGTAATAGTAAAATCCGCTATGCAGGCGTGTTCGCCACTCGTTACGCCTCGTGAAGCGATGCCGCCCATTCCGCTTCCATCTCGGCAATATCCTGGAAGCGGTCGGCGATACGGGCATGCGGCCGGCCGCCATCGGCAGCGCCGATCGCCACGACGATCTCGCCCGGTCCGGGCGCATCGGCAATCAGGAAATTGGCGGTCAGGAAGTGCGAGCGCTTGCCGCTTTCGCTCTTGTGCATCATCGGCAGCGACAGAAGCGCGCCGGGGCCGTTGCGGGTATTGGCGAATTCCAGGTAGTTCGTACCGCCGATCGCTTCGCGGAACGGATTACCGAAGCGCAGCGTGTGGATCATCGCCGACGCATGTTCGATTTCGCCGTTAATGCCGACCGCCGCCGCCTTGCCACAAGCTTCGATCTTTTCGGCATCCATCTGGCGCAGCAGGCGCGTCGTCATCTCATGGCTGAGGTCGCCGGCGATGCGGATGATCTCCGGCCGCAGGTTCTCGACGAAGCCGTGCCCGGCCCAGGGATTCTGGATCACTGCCGCCACGACGACCATGGTCACCGGCCGAGGCGCTGCCTTGCCGCCTTCGACATGTGTTTCTTCGAGGAAGGTAGAAATCTTTCTGATGCCGAGTGTCATGCCCTGCGCCCACACGAAATGCTAAAACTCGCTGAAGCCTAGCGGCTAAACGGCGAACGTCTTCCTTCGATCGGCGGAAGAGGGCGGCTCCAGCTTCCATCGAAACGGAGTAGATTTCCATCGAATGCGCGCGCATGATGCGCCCGCTGAAAGGTAGCGAGGCAGTTTGGATCAGAAGTCTCAGATATTGGCGCTCCGCGACGTTGCAAGCCAGATCAACAGCGGCGGCGATCTGCAGACCGTGCTGCAGCATCTGATTGCGGCGGCGTGCCGTCATGCCCATTGGTCGCTCGGCTCGATCATGGGGATCGATGCGGCACATGGCTATGCCTATGTCATCGTCCGCTATGACCCGACGCTGATCGAGCGGCAGCTGCCCGACAGATGGGAGCTGGCGACCAGCCCCTCGCTGATCGCCCTACAGCGCAATGAGCCCGTCTATATCCGCGACGCCCGCGAGTCCGTCGAATTTCCCGGCTACCGCAAGGAAGCTTTCGAGCGCGATTACCGCACCGTTCTCGTCATGCCGATGAACTGCAAGGACGCCGAGGGCCGGCCGATGGTGCTGAGCGTCATCTCGCGCCAGATCACCGAGGTCTCCGAGGACGATCTCGCCTTTCTCGGTGCCATCATTCACATGGGCGCCATTGCCGTCGAGCGCGAACACCGGCTGGAAGCCGAGAAGCGTGCGGCGCAGCGGCTCGAGCGGGCACTGCGGGCGCATACCTCGCTGCTCGAACATGTCCTGAGCGACGGTGCGGTCGCGCCCCTTTCTGCCATGGTCGGCATGATGCTGCCCAATCCGACCGTCGTCGTCGATTTCACCGCCAATCAAGTCATCGCTGGGCGTGCGCCGAACGGGCTCTATGACGAGGCCTCCTGGCAGGAGGCGGCGGCCACCACGGTCGCCCGGCCACTGATGAAGGCGGCGCGTGAGGCGATCGACCGCGGCACGACCGATGCCGCCTACCTGTTCCTCGATGACGGCGCGCAACGCTTCAAGATCTCCGCGCGTATCGAGCCGCTGACGGTCGATGGACAGCTGGTTGGCGCATTGATCATCTTTCCGACCTTGCGTGAGTTCAGCGATCTCGATCTCCTGATGCTCGACAGCGCCAAGTTCGCGCTTAGCGTCCAGATGATGCGCAGCTTCATCCGCTTCCGCTTCGAAACCCGCACCCAGACCGAGCTGTTCTTCGAGATCGTTGAGGCTCGCTGGCGCAATGCCGGCGATGTCGCTCAGCGCGCCCAGCGGCTGGGGCTGAATTTCTCGGTGCCGCAGCAGATGATCGTCGTCGACTTCCCCGACAAGACAAAAGCCTTCGGCGGGGCCTCCGTCGATGTGGAACACACGCTTGCCCGCATCATGCTGCAGGCCTCGCTGCAGGCAAACCTGATCGCCATCGATGGTGGCGTCGTCTGCCTCGTGCCCTATGATGCCAGTAAAAGGCAGGAGCGGACGGTCAAGCTGACGCGCCGTATCGCCGAGGAGCTCGGCCGCTATTTCGACGAGCCGCCTGTTGTCGTTGCGGGAACGCGCTGCGCGGCGCTGTCCGACTATCCGGCTGTCTGGGAACGCTGCAAGCGGATGATCCGCATCGGCCGCTCTTTTGGTTTGACGGGAGCGGTATCGGCGCAAGACTTCGGGCCGCTGCCGATGCTGGTGGCCGCGTCCGAAGCCGGCGAGGTGCGCAGCTTCGTGCAGGAAAGCGTGGGCGCCATTGCCGAGCATGACCGCGAAAACGGCACGCCCTATCTGAAAACGCTCTCCACCTATCTTCAGGAAGCCTGCCGCAGCCAGGCCTGCGCCGATACGATGGGCCTGCATGTGACGACGCTGCGCTACCGCCTGTCGCGCATCCAGGAGCTTTTCGGCGTCGATGTCGAGACGCCTGAGAAGCGCTTCGCCGTCGAGTTGGCAATCCGCCTGCATAGCGTTATCGACAATCGCGTCAGCGCCGAAAAGTAGTCTCTCACAGCCGGCACCCGCGGTTTCGCGGCGCATCCTGCCGGCCGCTTTTTGTCTCCTACCGATCGCAGCAGAAGTTTTCTGCTCACTCCGTCGAAGCCAAGGAAGAACCGCCGGACGGGCAGCGATAGCCTCCTCTCAACAAACGGAGGAGGCACGAACGCATGGCGGAGACAGCGGAAAAGGCGGATGCGCCGATCGACCCGATCGCCCTGCGCCGGGCTTTTGGAACTTTCGTGACGGGCGTCACCGTCATCACCACCCGCGACGAAAACGGAACACCGCGCGGCATGACGGCGAACTCGTTCACATCCGTCTCGCTCGATCCGCCTCTGCTTCTGGTCTGCATCGCAAAATCGGCGTGCAGCTATCAGGCCTTCACTGGTGCCGGGTGCTTCGCCGTGAATATCCTGCACGAGGGACAGGTCGGGGTATCCGCGACCTTCGCCTCCAAGTCGCCGGACAAGTTTCAGTCCGTCACCCACGATCGTATTCATACCGGCGCGCCGGTGCTGACCGACAGCCTCACCTGGTTCGACTGCACGACCTACAACACCGTCGATGCCGGCGACCATGCTGTGTTGATCGGCGAGGTGCGCGCTTTCGGCACCAGCCCGACGGCGCCGCTCGGCTTTTGCCGCGGCCGTTATGCCAACGTCAAGGATCCGCTGCCGGCAGGTTGGCTGGCCTCGCATGGCATGATCATCGGCTATCTCATCGAGGCCGGTGACGGCCTGTTGTTGCGCTCGGACGGCAAGGGCGGGTGGGTGCTTCCCTCGGCGCGCCGCCGCAAGGCTGACAGCCAGCTCGTTGTCGAAGGCGGCGATGCGTTGAGCCTCGTGCCGGAAGAAACCTTTCTCTACTCGGTCTTCGACGTGGCCGACAGCGATCCCGGCTATCTCGTCTATCGCGCTCGGATGGCGGGTGAGGGTGCGGGCATCAATGTGCCTGCGGATCTCCGTTTCTTCGCCATTGACGATCTGCCCTACGAGGCGATCGCCACCCACGAACTGCGTTCCATGCTGCGCCGCTACGTGCGCGAACGGCAGGCCGGCCGGTTCGGTATCTACATGGATTCAGACGACGGCGGCCGAGTCGCAATGATCGACGGCGAAGCCCGCGCCTGGGTCCAAGCCTCCCAAGACCAAGGGCAAATAATATGAAGAGGACCGTTAGCTCAATCGAGGGTTCGCGCCAGGGCCTGTTCATCAACGGCGAATTCGTGGCGCCGAAGAGCGGGAACTATATGGCGAGCTACGATCCGACCACGGGCACGCCCTGGTACGAATTCGCGGAAGCCGATGCCGACGATGTTGCGGCTGCCGTCGCTGCTGCAAATGCCGCCTTCCGCAATCCCACCTGGCGGCGCATGACGCAGACCGATCGCGGCGCACTGGTGCGCAAGCTCGCCGAACTCGTCCGTGCCAATGCTGATACGCTCGCCGAAATCGAGACGCGCGACAACGGTAAGCTGCTCAAGGAAACCCGGGCGCAGATGCGCTCGATGCCGGATAGCTACCACTATTTCGCCGGCATGGCCGACAAGCTGCAGGGCGATACGATCCCGATCAACCGAATGGATACGCTGAACCTCAACCTGCGCGAACCGCTCGGCGCCGTCGGCATGATCACGCCCTGGAATTCGCCGCTGATGCTTCTGACTGGAACGCTGGCGCCCTGTCTGGCGATCGGCAATACCGTCGTCATCAAGCCGTCGGAACACGCCAGCGCCTCGACGCTGGCGCTCGCCGAACTTATCCATGAAGCGGGCTTCCCGGCTGGCGTCGTCAACGTCGTCACCGGCACTGGCAAGAGCGCCGGCGAGGCGCTGACCTGCCATCCCGGCGTCTCCAAATTCGTCTTCACGGGCAGCACCGCGACGGGTCGCCGCATCGCCGGAAACGCCGCGCAGAATCTCGTGCCCTGCTCGATGGAGCTCGGCGGAAAGTCGCCGCATGTCGTCTTTGGCGATGTCGAGATCGAGCATGCCGTCAACGGCGTCGTGTCCGGCGTCTTTGCCGCTGCCGGACAGACCTGCGTTGCCGGATCACGCTGCTTCGTCGAGGCCAGCATCTACGACAAGTTCATCGACGCGCTGATTGCGCGCACCGCCCGCATCCGCGTCGGTCTGCCCACGGTCGACGACACCGATATCGGTCCGTTGGCGCTCGCCGACCAGCTGTCCAAGGTCGAGGGTTATGTCGCTTCGGGCGTCAAGGAGGGCGCCAAGCTCGCGGCCGGTGGCCGCCGTCCGCAGAAGGAGGGCCTCTCGAGCGGCGGCTGGTACTACGAGCCAACAGTGATGGTCGATGCGCAGAACGACATGGGCTTCATGCGCGACGAGATCTTTGGCCCTGTTGTCGGCGTCATGCCTTTCCGGGATGAGGCCGAGATGATCGCACTCGCCAATGACAGCTATTACGGCCTCGCCTCCGGCATCTGGACCAAGGATATCGATCGCGCCCTGCGCTTCGCCAACCAGATCGAAGCCGGCACCGTCTGGGTCAATACCTACCGCTCCGCCTCCTTCATGTCCGCCAATGGCGGCTTCAAGGAGAGCGGCTACGGACGGCGCGGCGGCTTCGAAGTGATGCATGAATTCTCGCGGCTAAAGAACGTCATCATCGATTATTCCGGCGCCATGCAGGACCCCTTCGTCATCCGTCTGAAGTGACGGCACGCACAAAAACTGAACTCGCAAGGGAGGCAAGCAGATGAAATTCGCAGTATCGCTGACCATGGAGCGCTTCTCACCCGACGTTCCGATGTCGAGGGTCAAGAGCAACCTGCTGGAACTGGCCCGCATGGCCGACGAGGGCGGCTTCGAGGCGCTCTGGACGGCGGAGCATCACACGATCGAGTGCACGATCTCTCCCAATCCGTTCCAAACGCTCGTCTGGCTCGCGCAGCATACGCAGCAGATCCGCTTGGGTACCTCGACGCTGGTCGCGCCTTACTGGAGCCCGATCCGTCTCGCCGGCGAATCCGCGCTCTGCGATCACCTGACCAATGGCCGCCTGGAATTCGGCATCGCCCGTGGCTCCTACCAGTACGAGTTCGACCGGATGGCCGGCGGCATGCCGCAGCAGGAAGGTGTCGCCTACATGAAGGAGATCGTCCCGGCGGTGAAGAAGCTCTGGGCCGGTGACTATGCCCATGAAGGGCGCTACTGGAAATTCCCTGTCGCGACGTCGGTGCCGAAGACGCTGCAGCAGCCGCATCCGCCGATCTGGGTCGCGGCTCGCGATCCCGGCTCCTTCGACTGGGCGATCGCGAACGGCGCCAGCATCCTCTCCACGCCGCTTTCGCAGCCGGCAGCCGAGATCCAGGTCCTGGCCGACAAGTTCAACAAGGCCGTTGCCGATCATCCCGAAGTACCGCGCCCGCGCTTCATGATGCAGCGCCGCACCTGCGTCTACGACAAGGCGGATGGCTGGGAACTCGCGGTCAAGCACAGCATGGATTATGGCCGCGCCTTCGAAAACCTGATGCAGAACATCGGCACGGTCCGCGAAGGGTTTCCGGAGGCCGTGCCCTATGGAGCGGTCAAGGGCAAGGACAACTACAATCCAGACAACATCCGCAAGAACCTAATGTTCGGCACACCTGATGAGGCGATCGAAAAGCTCCTGGTTTATGAAGAGGCCGGTGTCGATCAGTACTGCCTCGGCCTGACCTTCAACCTGCCCTTCGAGCTGCAGAAACGGACGATCGAGCTGTTCGTCAAGGAAATCATGCCCTTCTTCGCGCAGCGCGAAAAGGACAAGCAGCGAAAGGCGGCGGCAGGCTGACATGGCAGAGGCACAGCGCCATACCGTCGGAGACGTGACGCTCAACTACCGAATCGACGGCAGCGGCGAACCGCTGGTCTGCATCCACGGCGTCGGCTCCTATCTCGAAGCCTGGTCAGGCGTCGTCGAGCGCCTGAAAGACAGCTTCACGGTCCTAACCTTCGATCTGCGCGGCCACGGGCACTCGAGCCGGGTCAAGGGCCGCTACGAGATCGACGATTTCGTCAACGAGGCGCTGGCGCTCGCTGACAAGGCAGGCTTCTCAACCTTCAATCTCGCCGGCTTCTCGCTCGGTGGGTTGATCGCTCAGCGGTTGGCGCTCACGTGTCTCGGGCGGCTGCGCAAGCTGGTGCTGCTCTCGACGGTAGCCGGGCGGACGCCGGACGAGCGCACACGGGTTCTCGAACGGCTCGCGGCGCTGCGGGCGGGAACACCCGCCGACCACCACAACGCCTCGCTGTCGCGTTGGCTCACGGAAGATTTCCAGGCGCAGAACCCCGCCGTGATCAACCGGCTGCGGCAGCGCGATGCCGAGAATGATCCGGAGTGCTATGCGGCCGCCTATCGCGTGCTGGCGGAAACCGACTTTGGCGGCTTCCTCGACCAGATTCGTTGCCCGACGCTGATTGCGACGGGAGAAGACGATGCCGGATCCAACCCGCGCATGGCCCGCTACATGCACGAGCGCATCCCCGGCTCGACGCTGTCAATCCTGCCGGGCCTGCGCCACTCCATCCTGATCGAGGCGCCGCAGACGGTGGCCGATCTCATGCGCGGTTTCCTGACCAAGGAGGAGGCGAACAATGGATGAAGCGCTCAGAAGGAGCGGCGAGGCCGTTCGCCGCAAGGTGCTGGGTGACGATTATGTCAACTGCGCCATGGACGGCGCCGACAGTTTCTCAGCTCCGTTTCAGGATGTGCTCAACGAATATTGCTGGGGCACCGCCTGGGCCGATGGCGGCCTGGACCTCAAGCAGCGCAGTCTCCTGAACCTTGGCATGCTGGCGGCGCTGAACCGCATGCATGAATTCGGCATCCACTTCCGGGGCGCGATCCGGAACGGTCTGACCGAGGATGAACTGCGCGCCGCCCTCGTCCAGATCGCCGTCTATTGCGGCATTCCGGCCGGTGTCGAAGCCTTCCGCGTTGCCCGCTCCGTGCGTGACGAGATGCGGCAGACAGGGGAGCTCTAACTTCCACCGAACCGAGGAATGGCGCGGCCCGCCGCTGCTTCGCATTGCCGGAAGACTGAGAGGGCTCTCCACTCCCAAGATCGCTTCAGGGTTCAGGAATAATTCTGCACCCGGAATACCAAGAATGACAATAAAGGGAACCATCGTATGAACAGACTGAGAAAGATTTCCGCAGCTGCAGCATCGCTTGCCGTTGCGTTCGCCGCCCTCCCGGCCAATGCAGGGGCCGTCCTCGACCGCGTCATGGCGGCTAAGGACCTGAAGGTCGCGACCGACGCCAACTGGGCGCCACAATCCTTCATGAACGAGAAGAACGAACTCGACGGTTTCGACGTCGATGTCGCCAAGGATATTGGCAAGCGTCTCGGCGTGAAGGTCGAGTTCGTGACGCCGGGCTGGGACATCATCACCGCCGGCAATTGGGCAGGCCGCTGGGACATGCATGTCGGCTCGATGACGCCGACCAAGAAGCGCGCCGAGATCTTCGACTTTTCGGCCGTCTACTACTACACCCCGGCAGCCGTCGCCGTTCACAAGGACAGCAAGGCAAGCAAGTTGTCAGACCTCGACGGCAAGGTGGTCGGCACCACCGCGACCTCGACTTTCGAATCCTATGCTAAGGGCGACCTGACGCTCGATGCTGCGGGCGCGCCTCCCTTCAAGTACGAGTTCAAGCCGAAGGAAGTGAAGTCCTACGCCAACTCGACCACCGCCTTCGACGATCTGCGTCTCGGTGACGGCGCCCGCCTCGATGCCGTTGTATCATCGCTTCCGAGCATTCTCGACGCGGTGAAGGCCGGCTATCCGATCAAGCAGCTCGGCGACCCCGTCTTCTACGAGCCGCTCGCCGTTGCGATCGAGCATGGCGACAAGGAATTCAACGACAAGATCGCCGAAGCCGTGAAGGCGATGCAGGCTGACGGCACGCTGAGCAAGCTCTCCGTCAAGTGGTACGGCGTAGACTACACGGTTGTAAAATAAGCGATGAAGACGGCGGTCCGGGAAACCGGACCGTCCTTCCGCCGGAAGGGACAAGAGATGCTTTATCCCGATACAGTCGAGTCAGAAGTGCTCGTACATAAGCCCTGGTTCGTCGCGACGCTGTTCGCGGCCGTGCTGGCGGTTTTCCTGATGTTCAACCTGACTGGAACGACGATGGGTGAGCTGATGCGCCCTGTCATCGGCGATCCCGCCGCAAGCGGTCTCTACGGACGCTTCGCCATCGCGCTCGTCATTGCCGTGATGTTTGCGCTGAATGTCGTGTTGATCGGTTTTGCGCCATTGAGGGCGCAAATCGCCATCGTCTGGCTTGAGCTTCTGATCCTGTTCCTGGCCTTCTTCGAGACCTTCCATCTCAGCCTGCCCTTCATCGAGCAGAAGCTGCCTTTTCTCATCACACAGGGTCTGGTCACGACAATCTATGTTTCCGCGATCTCGATAATTATCGCCTCGGCGATCGCCATACTCGGCGCTGTCGCCAAGCTCTCGACCAATGGCTTCGCATTTGCGATCGCCAGCTTCTACACCTCCTTCTTCCGGGGCCTGCCGCTCCTGATGCAGGTCTACTTGATCTATCTCGGCCTGCCGCAGTTAGGTTTTGTGATCGATGCGGTACCGGCCGGCATTCTCGCGCTGTCACTTTGCTACGGTGCCTACATGACGGAGATCTTCCGCTCGGGCATCCAGAGCATCGACCGCGGCCAGTGGGAGGCGTCACGTTCGATCGGCTTCGGCTTCGGCATTACCATGCGCAAGATCATCCTGCCGCAGGCGCTGCCCGTCATCATCCCACCGACCGGCAACCAGTTCATCTCCATGCTGAAGGACAGCTCGCTGGTTTCGGTCATCGGCGTTTGGGAGCTGATGTTTCTCGCCCGCACGCTCGGCCAGAAGACCTTCCAGCACATGGAAATGCTGATCTCCGCCGCCATGCTCTACTGGATCATGTCGATCTGCCTGGAGGTCATCCAATCCCGCATCGAGCGTCATTACGCCAGGAGCAAAGTCCGATGAACGGCGACAAGATCATCGAAGCGAAGAACGTTTCCAAGTGGTACGGCACCTTCCAGGTGCTGAAGGATATCAACCTGACAGTCAGCAAGGGCGAGCGCATCGTCGTCTGCGGCCCCTCGGGCTCCGGCAAGTCGACGCTGATCCGCTGCTTCAATCGGCTGGAAGCGCATCAGGAGGGCGAAATATCAGTCAACGGCATCAAGCTGCACAACAAGATGCGTGATGTCGGCGAGGTCCGCAAGAATGTCGGCATGGTGTTCCAGCACTTCAATCTCTTCCCGCATATGACGGTGCTGATGAACTGCATGGTCGGGCCGATGTGGATCAAGGGCGTGCCGGAGGCGGAAGCCAGGAAGACGGCGCTGCAATTCCTGGAGCGCGTGTGCATTCCCGAACAGGCCAACAAGTATCCGATCCAGCTTTCGGGTGGTCAGCAGCAGCGCGTCGCCATCGCCCGCTCGCTCTGCATGCAGCCGGCCGTGATGCTCTTCGACGAGCCGACCTCGGCGCTCGACCCGGAAATGGTTTCGGAAGTTCTGGAGACGATGACTGGCCTTGCCAAGGACGGCATGACGATGGTCTGCGTGACCCATGAAATGGGCTTTGCCCGCGCCGTCGCCGACCGGGTGGTCTTCATGAACTCAGGCCAGATCGTCGAAGAGGGCAAACCGCACGACTTCTTCACTAATCCGCAGCACGAGCGGACCAAGCTGTTCCTCAGCCAGATCCTCAAACACTGAGCGGCCTCAGGCCCGGGCGAAATGAGGTACATCGGCGTGCCGATACGGATCGTCTGGCCGCTATCGCTGAGCGCACCGGTTTCTAAATCGCGTGTGAAGATGCTCACGACGTCGCTGTCCTGATTGGTGCAGAGAAGGTGGCTGCCCTGCAAGGTAATCACGAGATTGCGCGATGTCCGGCCGCCGCAGGAAGTCTGGCCCATTGGAGATAGCGTCCGGATTTTGGCATCTAAGCGGAATGGCGATCTGCGTTGAGTACATCATTTTTCGCACAGCCGCCGTCCTCCAAAATAAGGCTGATAGCTGCAGTCGGATGGCCGGAAGGAACGATAGCTGCGGGAGCAGGCTGTGATGTTGCAACTATGAGGTGAGGTTGCCTCGTCCTCCAGCGTTCCTGTCGCAGGTGCCGTCATCGCTTCGCGCATGAAATCCCGCCAGATATGCGCTGGCAAGGCGCCACCGGTGACGCCCTTCATCGGCGTGTCATCGTCATTGCCGACCCAGACCCCTGCAACGAGTGGCTCCGTAAAGCCGACGAACCAGGCGTCGCGATTGTTTTGGCTGGTACCGGTCTTGCCGGCCGCGAAGACGCCGGGGTTGGCCTCGCGTCCCGTTCCACGTTGGACCACCAGCTGCAGAAGGGCAAGGAGGTCTGGCCGATAGGCGGAAAGATCAACGCTCGGGGGGGAGTGCGAGCCGACCCGAAATGCCTTTGCTTGACCAGCCGCCCGAAATTCAACGATCCCCCAAGGCTCGACGGGCGCCTTGCCCAAATGCACAGACGCGTAGGCGCTTGTCAGGTCAAGCAAGCTGACCTCGGAAGTACCGAGGGCCAAGGATGGGGTGTCGGTAAGCGGTGCGTCGATTCCGAGTTCGCGCGCAGCGGCGATCACATTTTCGAGGCCGACCTCTTGGGCGAGAGCTACGGTCGGCGCATTCAGCGACCGGGCGAAGGCCTCCGCGAGCGTGACCCAGCCGCGATAACGACCGCTGGAATTCTCCGGCGACCAGCCGTGGACGTCGACCGGCGCGTCCAGGACCTGATCAGATAGGGAGAGCCCGGCTTTAAGGGCCGCATAGTAAACGAACAGTTTGAAGGTAGAGCCCGGCTGCCGCTTCGCGGTGACTGCGCGGTTGAATTGGCTCTTTTTATAGTCGCGACCGCCGACCATGGCGACAACCGCCCCATCCGACGTCATCGCGACCAATGCCACCTGGGATGCTCCGACGACTTTTCCCTCGGTGTCTATGGCGTTCCTAGTGACCTTTTCGGCAATCCTTTGTAGCCGTGGGTCTAGCGTCGTGCGGACCGTCGTCGAGCCCGGCGACGCGCCGGCGATCTCGCCAGCCTTAGGGGAAATCCAGTCCGCGAACCAGCTCCCGGAGCGTGGTGTCGGCGTCGTCGGGTGGAGCGTGGCAAAGCCAGCCTTGAGCTGCGCGGCCCGGGGCGCTGTGATCTTGCCGTTAGCCACCATGGCATCGAGGACGACCGACGTGCGCTGTCGGGCACCTTCAAAATTATCGATCGGGTTCCACTGGCTCGGCGCCCGCAACAATCCCGCCAGCAGGGCCGATTCCGAAAGGTTGAGTGCACCAATGTCCTTGTTGAAATAGATACGTGCGGCCGCCGGCATGCCCGTCGCGCCGGCGCCAAGATAGGCGCTGTTGAGATACCGTGTCAGAATTTCCTGCTTGCCCAGCTTCCACTCCAGCCACAAGGAGATCACGAACTCCTGGATCTTTCGCTTTATCGTGCGATTACTGTCGAGGTACTGCAGCTTGATGAGCTGCTGGGTGATCGTGCTGCCTCCCTCTACCACTGACCCGGCGTCGAAGTTTCGAATGAGCGCTCTTGCGATGCCTCTGACATCGATCCCGAAGTGGTCCATGAACCGCCGGTCCTCAACGGATAGCACCGCATCGATCAGCTGTGGAGGGAATTGGCTAAACTCCGCATAAGGCCCTTGAAAAGGGCCTTGTCTGACTAGCGGCCCACCGGCCGCGGTCTCCAACACTACGACAGGCTTTAGCGTCCCGTCCCGAATTTCGCTCCAGGGAATGTCCTTCAGCGCCCACACCAGGACGGTTGCGGCAAGCAAAATACAGCCAACGGCGGTCAGCCGAACGGTCGATTTCCACCGGCTGTCGCTTTGCCACGCCCGCTGCCTTGTCTTTCCAACAATTTTTCCGAACCGGCGGATAGCTCGTCTTGCCTTTGCGGGAGGGTTGGCGAGCGACCGGCCGAGATTCCGAGCCAGGGACGAAAGAGTTGGCGTGTCCGAACCCTGGATCTTCATCGTAAAGGAGGAAGCTGCCGCGCGAGCATTGACGGTTGCAGCAGTGGACATTGCCCGCAAATCGTGGCCCAGCGCGCGAAGGAGTGCGCGAGCTGCGCGTCTGCTTCGTTTAAAAGGTATCGGCGGGAGCTCCGTCTGTTCAGCTTGGGTTGAGGGCCCAGCTTCTTCTCCGCAGTCCGATACCTTTGTCCTTACCTCGACGCCCTCTGCAGGTGCTTCTGGCTTGCCATGGTTGTCGGAACCCGTGGCACTTCGTAGCGAGAGTTTGGGAGGGCGCGGCATTTGTTAACGTTCAAACTCACTCAGAACCTAAAGCACCGTGTCGGGTTTCCAGTCGTGCGGTAAGAACGCTTGCCCCGGCCTTTGGTTGGGTTTCTGTCTGCACATTTCGTTGAAACCATGTCTGTTGGTTAGTCGCGTGACCCCATTTTAATGTGTTCTGTGGACAAAGGTGGCCGGTCCGATCGGCTAGGACCTTTGAGGGACGGTGGTAGGACGAAGGTCCTATGGCCAAACGATCGACGGCAACTAACTGAGTTTCTCTCGTTCTGTTCACGATGAAACGCTGCTCAATGCATGCATATCGCGTCCTCTAGAAAACGTAGCGCAGTCACTGTACACACTTGGTAGGAGACTTTGATGAAAAGAATAGGTGCAGTACTCGCAGCCGCCGCTACGGCACTGTCGGCGGTGTCGGCGCAGGCCGTGCCTTTGTCTCCCATTTCGGTGGGTACGTCAGCTTCCCAGCCAGTCGAACTGGTCCACCACAAACCAGGACATTACGGTGGGCCGCCGCACAAGCGTGGCTACAACGACTACCGCTACAACGGGAACCGCTACAATGCAGGCCCACGGTACGGCTACTACAATGGCTACGAGGGATACCGCTACCGTCGCGACGGGTACCGTCGGCACAGTGACGGGTGGTGGTATCCTCTGGCCGCATTCGGGACCGGAGTAATAATCGGTGGCGCGATCGCGTCGCCACCTCGCAGGGATTATTCCAGCGCCCCGTCGGCACATGTCGAATGGTGCTATGATCGCTATCGCTCGTACCGGGTCTACGACAACTCTTTCCAGCCCTATTACGGGCCACGCCAGGAATGTGTGTCGCCATACTACTGATTAGTGCGCCTCTGCGGTTCGGCAAACGAGGCAGACCGCTTAAGTGCCTCCCGACACCCCGTCGGATCATCGTGCAGCTCTGGGATGTCGGCCGCGGTGAGACGAATTTTCCCGCACCGCTGGAGCTTTCCGGCGATCATCCGCAAAGTCTCGGATCGCGTGCGGCCTAGTCCCACAGTCAAGCTGACATTCGCGATTAGCGACAGTGCGAGGCGATGGCATACTACGGTTCGTCCGTTCCGCGACTGAACGAGGGGATGCTCGAGGTGACGTTCACCGCCGCACCCACGTGGTCGCTGGCTTGCGGAGAAAGCGCGCCTGCCTCAGTTCGACGACACACGCGCGGCGCTCAGCTTCAGATTCTTCGCTCGTGCTAGGCCCCAGACCTACTTAACTCTACCCGCGGGAGCTTGGCGGAGGTGGTGACGCCGCCGCACGGGGTGTCGGCGACGCACGCTAGCGGACGATACGGGCCGAGAACAGGCCGGCGGCGATATCGGGGTTGTCGGCATCGGTCACCAGGAGAAGCTCAAGGACCTCGCCTTTTTCGTACGCGTGGATTCCTTCGATCTTGTGCGGATATTCGAGGCAATCAAAAGAGGCGACATTGCCACGGCCATCAATAATACCGAGGCCAGCACCGAGACACGGACCGTCGACATATGCATCCTCTGTATTCTCGGCGACGGCGCTGAAAATCATGTCTCCATTGGGCAGCGCGGCGGCATCGGTGAAGCCGAACGGAGTGCCCTGGATGGCGCCGAGGTCGAAACGCTCGATAGCGAGTGGCTTCAGCGGGTCAACGCACTCTTTCTCCAGCGCGTCCAGGACCGGGGACAGCGGGTACCGGATGATGGCATTGTCGTTGTGGCGCCTATTGCCCCGTTGAAACAAACGAAGCTCATCCGCGGCTATGACCAGACCTTCGATGTTGAGCTGACCAAATTCTGTCGCGATCGGATCAAGTAGGAACGATAGGTCGACGCTAGTGGGGGGAGTGGTGATCGTGCCTTTCGCATCGAACCCCAGCACCACACCCTTCTTGCGGTTGGGCCGCGAACCTGAGCCGATAGCAAAAAGCGCTCCAAATGCAAAACCATTGCACGGAGGGATACGGGCCAGTGCCTCTAAGTCAGGTTTCGTTGCTTTTCTATCGCTAGTCCCTTCCGGCAAGATCTCCGCAAATAACCGAACTAAGCGCCCTGGTCCTAATCGGTCGACAGGAAAGACGCCAAGGTGCACATCATCATCCGCGATCACGTAGAGTGCAGGGCCCACGCATACGAGTCCGCTTGCGGCGCTCAAGTGTGAAGGGCGTGAATGGTCACACGTGTAAATGTCGAGGTCGCGTAACTTCTCGAGTTTGACCATGGGCGTCGCTCCGCTCCGTCAGACGTCCTCGTTGATGAAGCAAAATCCGGCGGATGAAAAGCAGCTCCTGGCGTCCGCGCTAAAAGGGGTTCAAGAAACGTTCTCTCTTTGTGCGTTGCGGACCGCATAATGTATGTAAGCGTGGCGTGATGACCGCCTACCGGCACTGCCGCGGAGTGGGATAGTGTCCACCAAGTGCTAAGTGGACACTATGGCGGTATTTGATGTCGGGAATGAGCGAAGCGGCGAAGCGCGGTCGACGAAACTGGTCGCTGGAAGACAAATGGCGAATTGTTGAAGAAGCGCAGCTTCCCGGCAACTCGGTAGCGGAGGTGGCGCGCCGGCGCGGGTCAACAGCAACCTGCTTTTCCGCTGGATACGGGCAGCCGAGGTCGGACAGCTCGGTCACAGGCCGGATTCCCTTGTGCTTCTGCCGCAACCCGCCTTGGTCTTCATTCCGATCGGTGTGTTTGGACGAGGCGATGACGAAGGGCCTGCGATGACGATACCGGTCGCCCCCTCTGCGGCGGCTCCTCCGGTGGCGAGTTCGGTGGGCCCAAATCGGTGTTGCCGGCCAAAGGGCCGACATTGGACGAGCGCCCCGGCGTTATCGAAATCGATCTTGCTAATGGTGTTCGCGTTCGCGTTGACGCCTTCGTCAACGCGAAGGCTTTGCGGCGTGTTCTTGCGGCACTGAGTGAGGCGTCGTGATCCAGATTGCCGCGGGGACGAAAGTGTACCTGGCCTGCCGGCCGGTCGATATGCGCCGTGGATTCGATGGTCTGTCGGCGGAGGTCGTCAACACGTTGAATGTCGATCCCTATAGTGGCCATCTCTTCCTCTTTCGGGGGAAAAGAGGCGGCTATTTGAAAGCTCTTTATTGGGACGGAACCGGGATGTGCCTTTTTGCCAAGCGACTGGAGCCTGGCAAGTTCGTCTGGCCGTCGATCGTCGATGGTGTTCTGCAGCCCAACTTGCTCTCCTCGTGGAAGGGATGGACTGGCGGCGAACGCGGATGCCTGACCCTCTGCCGAAGCTGGCGATGGCGTATTAACGCATTGTTTTTGCGACTGAAAACCGTAGCGGGATAAAACCTCTTGTGCTACAGAGACGGATGTCTCTTGTTGCTTCCGATCCGCTTGCCGAACTGGAGGAATTGCGTGCTTGACCGCGTAGTTGCAGGCGGAGCTTTATGCCAAGAACCTCTATATCGAGAAGCTGAAGGCCCAGCTTGCGACCTTAAAGCAGGCCCGTTTTGGTCGCTCATCAGAGAAACTCGATCGTCTGATCGAGCAACTCGAATTGACGATCACCGACCTGGAGGAAGGCGAGGCGCAGGCGGACATCGAACAGACACAGGACCGTTCATCGGTCACGCCGCCCGCCATTGCCGCAAAGACGAAGACAGTCCCGCCGCAGTTCGGGCAGGCAGACCATCGCGCGGCTCTCCAGCGCAAGCCAGAGAACCGCCAACATGGTGCTGGCGGTGTCATTGCTTGAGCAGGCCGCCAAGGAAGTGGCTGACAGCTAAACACGCAACGTGATATTCATGGATACGGGACGGGGTTCATACTGCGATATGGCACACACGAAATCCAGTGACCCGTTGCCATTCGTCCCCGCGAGGCCGAAGCCAAGCCGCGGATAGAAATCCGATACCAGTGCGTTGCGCTCTGTTGGTATATAGCGCCCTCGAATGGTGACCACACCGGCTGACGCAGCCTGCTCGATCAGGCTGTTCATCAAGCACTGTTCAACGCCCCGCTCAAGGACGCGGCACGATTGCAGCCAGGTGTCGATCTCCCATTCGGCCCCCTTCTTGAGGACAATGACGACCCCGATCGTGCCGTGCTGCGCAAACTTATCGTCGAGCCTTATCTGCCATCCGATAAAGTTTGGGTCTTCCTGCATGCGCCGAACGTCTTCGTTGTTGTATCGGCGGGTGGTGAGGTTGAACTGGTTAGACTTGTTGATGAGTTGAACGATGCGCGGACGACCTATCTCGTCGAAGGGTGAGATGGTCATCCGCATCTCTAGGGACTTCAGATACTCCTCATAATTGCCTACCCGCTCGCGGATCTCCGCAACTGCCGCACGCCCCCCGTAGCTGTTTGCCCGCGCCAGATCGTCGGAGTTCAGCGGCAGATGGTCGAAAAGGCCTGACTCCGCGACGCGATCGATGAAGAAGGACGGATCCTCGCCTACCTCAACTGTGGAAACGAGCGGAAGCTCCCGTCGGACGCGTTCGCGTTCGGCAGGATTGTCGTCAACATAGGCAAGTGACTCATGACCCAGACCGAGTTTTTCGGCGATCGCACGAATATTGGTGGCCTTGTCGTCCCAATTGGCCTGAAAGACGGCAATGTGCTCTTCTTTTAATAGCATATCAGGATGCCGCCGGAACGGCTCACGCGCAACAGCATCGCTATTCTTCGAACAGACGGCGAGGACTACGCCGCGTTCCCGGAGCCTCAGAACGAAATCTTGAAATCCGAGGAAGGCCTCTCCCTCTGCCGAATTCTGGCCGATCCGGATACCAGCAAGACCGTCGTCGCCAATGACGCCGCCCCAAAGCGTATTGTCGAGATCGAGCACGAGGGCGCGGGCGCTCTTGCCGGTCATGGCCGCGAGGAGAGAAGCAATGTTGTCGGCCGCCAGGGGGCAGAGTTCAACATTGAAGGGCACCTTCGCTGAGTGATAGGCGATCGGGTCGAACCAACGATCAATGCCGATCCGTGAAGCAAGGGCGGCTTGATCCCACATCAGCCACCGTCCCTCAGTAGCGCCATCGCCAAGCATTATGTTGACCCGCAGTCGGAACCGGGCGATCGAACCTGGCGTTGCGATGTCTGCGGAGGTCAGTTGTATGCATGGCGGCAGCGTCGCAATGATTGCCGGGCATCCGGTCTTTGATCGCGCCGCCTCGGCGATCGCGGAAGCGATCCTTTCGACCTCGTGCACAGCCTCATCCTCGGCAGCCCTGTCCAGCAGTGGCCGTTCTCCTTGGAGGGCGCTCTCATCGAGAACGGCAAGCACGGCATCGAGTCCCCGCTCGAAACAATTTTTGGCGGAGAATGCGAAGCTAGCTACCGCGTCATACGGCGCTTCGTGCGCCGAGACGAGGAGACCGCGCGCCAAACCTGCCGCACCCAAGGGATCGCATAGATAGCTCAGCGTGCGATTTCCGAGGAGGCCGAGCTCGATGGGGGTGAAGCCTTTTCCCTTAATTCTTCCCAGGCGCTTGGCAAGGCGCTCGATCCTGAGCTGTTGGCGTGGGCCCAACTGCTGGTTTGCAACCGATCTGGTGGCGGC
Source organism: Sinorhizobium sp. P24N7 (assembly GCF_042436655.1). NCBI lineage: Bacteria > Pseudomonadati > Pseudomonadota > Alphaproteobacteria > Hyphomicrobiales > Rhizobiaceae > Sinorhizobium > Sinorhizobium sp. P24N7. Next base: position 48,779 of record NZ_JBHMIW010000028.1, read on the forward strand.
GTAGTCGGGCATTTCGCCACCGGCCGCAATCGCCTCGAGCTCAGCCACGCGCGCGGCCCAGTTCTCCTCAAGCGGCGGTCTCCACGAAAACATGGTGTTCATAAGGATGTGCCTCCGCGCGCGGGGGTGCTGATGATCTATTGGTTCTGCTTGCGCTTGACTACGGCATCGATAAGGCTGCCGAGGTTCTTGAAACCTTGCACCTCCGCCGTGCTGAAGCGGACTGCGAGCTCCTGCTCGATCAGAACCATCAGTCGGACATTGGACAGGCTGTCCCATTGCGGAACGTCGCGGGCCGTAGTCTCCAGGGTAATCGGGCCGTCGTATTCATCGAACAGCTCACGGATCACGTCTGCGACTTGGGATAGATAAAGTTGATGGTCAGACATTGGTGCAACCTTGATTTGGCGGCAGTAAGGCCGTCGACAGCCCTATGCGGTGCGCGATTCATTTCCTTGTAGTTCGTTCGAGATAACTGTTTCGAAGCCGATAACTCTTCACCTCGGTCCGGATACGGCGCTCATAGGCCTCGACGTCCGCCGCCGTAAGCCTGTTTTCGCCCGTCGAAAGTGACGCAAGCGTTCGCCTGAGTAGCCCCTGGTTATAGACGTGCCCAGGATCACGAAAGTTGCCGAGGTCACCGGCGATCCTCGGGTCATCATCCCATGCAAACACGCGCACATTGGGCAGGGTGTCTATCGACTTGACAAAGCACCGGCGCGACAGCAGAACCTCGTCCAGCAACGTCGCGCTTATGTCGCTCATGCGAAAATAGTAATTGGCGTAGGAGAGGATGGGTATGATGACATCGACCTGTACGCCCTTCTCGACAAATTTCCGAATTCTCGGCACGAGCTGCTCATTCACGGCATTGAAGCTCGCACATGTCCTGCCGCTCGGGGCGTCAACAACCGACCGATACTCTTCGACGAGGGCGTGCAGTTCAGCCATTTTGGCGGGCATCTGAAAGGAGCGGTATTGCTTCTCTGTGAACTTGGCATATCCTGCGTCGTCTTGCGCTTCGTAGCTCGTTTCACCCAACAGGACCTTCCATGTACGCCGCAAGGATTTCAGGTCGACCATTCGGATGTCGTCGCTGATTTCCTCGTCATAGAGATACTCTGGAAAACCCTGGCGCATCTTTTCCGGGTCGAGAATGTACATCCAGTCGAACGTGATGATGATCCGTTTGGCTTGCGCGTTGATGGCGAGTTGATCGAGAACGATGTCCCTGTCCATCGGGCGCGGCCCGCCATAGCTGAGATTGTAGGCTACGACATTTCCGCCCAGCGCTGCTGATATGTCATCGGGGGAATACATGGCCGTGGTCGAGCCGCCGACAAGAAACGTGTTGAGCCCCGATTGCTTCGAGACGACGTCTACCCACCGCACGACGATATCGCGCGGGACGTCGTTGCGCGTCAGTTTGAGCCTCGCTCCCCAGCGGTAGATGTCGTATGGATCCGTCGCAATGACGATCGTTACGATCGAAAGATACCCCAGCCAGACAAGAAAAAAGGTCACGATCATTGGAAGGGCGGCGCGCCAGCGTGGCGAGAAGCTCGGTTTCTTGCGCAGCGTGCCGCTCCGTCCATGCACATGCTCCGCTCCGATCCACCCATCTGCGGCCGACGGTAAATCTGGATTTGTCGACACGACAAGCATCCTTCCGATCATGGCTTAAAATCCCTGATAGAGGAAAGGCGGCTGCCGCGAGACATAGTGCAGCGACGAAATGGTGAGGACAGCGGCAAAAGCAGCCCAACCCCAGGAAGGTCGCCAGATGCTGCGCAGGAACGCGAAGCCGTAGCTCTCGTTTTCATAGGTCATCAAGGCCGGGCGATAACGGCGCATCAGTTCCACGCCGTTTGGCAGTAGATAGATGATTGAAAATGCACAGAACAGCATGAGCACGGGCTCACGCATTTCGAAGGCCGATGGGGCATCGAGTGATGCGCCGAACATCTGCGCATAAAGATGAAACGCAGCGCCAACGCTTTCGGAGCGGAACATCGCCAGGCTGAGGCAGATCAGCATAAAAAATATGGCCCGTTCCACAAGCAATCGGAAGAACGGCGATGTAGCCTTGCACATGCGCTTGTATTTCTTACTGCCCCTTATCTGGGCCTCGGCCGCAGACCAAACACCTTGCATCAGGCCGAAGGCCACGAAGGTCCAGGCGGCGCCATGCCATAGGCTGAGAACCTGAAAGTTGATTAGCATCGGCAGCCAGAGGCCGAGGATGTGTGTCGGCAGCGGCGAAAGGCGATGCACCGCGCAGTAGCGCGTCCCCGCGATCGAAAGCGGCGTATATAGGAAGCGCGCGATCACGCGCGTCAGCGTCATGTTCCAGCGCCGGTAGTAATCGAGGATACCAATAGCTTTGAACGGCGAATAGAAGTTGAGCGGGTATCGCAGACCAAACATGCGCGCGAGGCCGAGCGCCATGTCGGAATAGCCTGAAAAGTCAAAATAGAGTTGCGCCATGTAGGAGAGAGCGCCGATCCAGGCATGTGCGGGATCCATCACCGCTCCGGCGCCGGCAGCGCCAAAGACAAGATCAACGGTTGGGGCAATATTGTCGGCGATGACTACCTTCTTGAACATGCCGATCGAGATAAAGGCGAGTCCCACGGCGATATTGATGGGGTCAAAACTGATGAACTTTCTGGATTTTACCTGGGGATGGAATTCGTGCAGATAGGTAATTGGGCCGATGATCAACTGCGGAAAGAAGCTGACGAAAGCGCCATAACGGCAAAACGCCCAAAAACCGGACCTCAACGAACGAGTCCCTTCGAAAAATTCGACCACGCTCTTTTCGCGAACATAGGCATCCGCCAGAAAGGCCGCCTGGTGGAACGTGTAGAACGAAATACCAGCCGGTATCGCCACGCCGGCAATATCGGTCAGGAAGTCATTATTTTCGCCAAGAAGAACTGTAACGATCTTGTATTTGAAGTAGCACAGAGAGGCTATGTTGTATCCTTGACCGCATCCATACAACACTCTTCGATGTGGATTACTGTCGTCCATAGCAAGAAGTGCGTTGGAGACTCCGAAATTGACAAGCAGGGCAATCAGCAGCAGAAATACCGACGATAGGCCGTAAGGAGCATAAAAAATAATTGACGCCGTAAAGATGACGAGTAGTGCTTCATTCCTGCCTCGCGTCAAAAGCGCAAGATAAAACGCAATAAGTGTAACCGGCAGAAAGAGAAACAGGAAGAGTGGATCGATAAAGATCATATCAAACCCAACCAGAATAACAAATTTGCTCCGAGCCACTTATCTCAGGCTGCGAATCTTACATATGATGTAATTTGTCTTTGTCTTGCGCTACCAACGCAGCTCGCTAGGGAGCCTGAATAGCAATAAATTTTTGACAGCCTTACGAGGCCGCCGAACAATAAAGAGACAACTATAGGTTTCGCAACGAAACACGGGGATTTCGGCAGAGTTTTCTATCGCCGTTAAATTCAGGGGTAAAAAAGCACGCATTTAACGGGATGTAAATAGGATAGTAATGCCTTCGGCCTATGTGACTGCGATTTAAAATCAAAATTAAAACCTGCGGCGTGTTGACAAAAATGCGTCGGTACCGCTCTCCTGTAGCCGGTGCTCTTTTCACGCGGGGCCGTTGAGCTGTGCGAGCGGATCTCCCTCGGCACCCTCCACGGTCGCCCTTGTCATGAGCTCGACAACCAAGCCCGCCCGAGTGACTACGAAAGCAAGACGCCTCTTGAAAACCGCGCCATAGCAGGGGGCAACCACCACCATCCCGCCATCTGCCTTGAGTTTCGCAACGTCTTGCTCCAGACTGTCTGAGAACAGGCAGACGTGATCGAGGCCGCCGCCCTTGGCCAGCCGACTCGCGACGGGATTCGGCCCGTCACGCAACGGAGCCACCAATTCAATCGGAACACTGCCGAGATAAATTAGGAGCGCGCAGGACACATTCTGGACCGGATCAATTGCAGGCGGCACAACCAGCTTGGCTCCCTGCTGCGTCCACGTTTTCAGCGCGCGATCCATGTTCGGCACGACGAACCCGTAGTGAAACACTTTATGGGGATCGAAAGTGATATCTGCCATAGCCGGAGGCCCTGCTTGGGTTTAATGGCTTAATCATTTGCACGAAACGTTAGCCGACCCGGCGCAGCTATGCGAGCAATTTCATGCGGAAGCCTCCGCAGGGTTCGGTAGCGGAGGCAGGAGCGGCAAACGCCGCTGCGTTTGTTGAGTAGTACCTCATTGATGAAATCGAGCTGCCCAGGGTAGCAAATTTGGCTCAAAAAAAGGAGATACACCGATGAGTGTCAAATCGGCGATTTCGCTGACCGACCAGCAGGATGCGTTTGCCCGTTCGCTGGTCGAGAGCGCCGGTATTCCAGCATGAGTTCCGTACTTTAGCAGGGCCTGGAGCTGGCGCGATGTTCACGCCCTGTTCATGGGTATCTCAGGCAGCGCCCTTACTGAACGCAAAGGCCAGTCAATGAACTCGGAGAGAGGGAGCAACTTGCCGGGCGCAGTCGGTACCGGCTTCCGCCTTTCGGGCGGCGCTTCTCTAATCGGCGGGTCGAGGTCAAGCGCTTTTCGAGCTTACCACTTGGTGCGGCATTCAACGTTTCTCCGCGGCCCACGCTTCTCTCCGGGATCGGCCTTAGCCCTCCCACCATGGGGTTCAGTAGATGCTGTGGTCCAATCTATGCTGCATCCTGGTGACGTATTATCATCGGTATAAGCGCCGCGCACGAACTCACATCACCATCGTCCGCGAAGGACGTCTTCCGCCGCGAGGCGGAACTTTGAATATGCTTTCCCTGATTTCATGAGACCCAACTTTCTTACACGGGCATGGGGCCGGCCGCCTTCCGCGTCCACCGGAATTCTGTGCCGTCTACCCACATTCGATGCATCACCACCGCAAGCCTGCGCGCCAATGCAACGTTGGCTTTTTTTCTGCCATGCCGCCTGGCAATGTTCATTGCCCATGCTTTAAGCCAGCACCATTTCACCAAACGTGTCAGCATCGTCTGCGCCGCCTCATAGAGAAGCGATCGCATCATCGCATCCCCGCATAGCGAGATATGGCCGATCCGTTTGCTTTCGCCGGACTGGTTGAGCACCGGGGTGAGCCCTAGGACGGCTCCCACCGCCCGCGAATGGCGGAATCGGCTGGGAATGTCGATCGTCGAAACATAGGCGAGCGAGACAACCGGCCCGACCCCGGGCACCGTCATCAACCGCTTGCAAACTTGATCACGCTTCGCCTCGTGGATTTGGCGAATTCTTCGCGCAGCTTACGCCGTCCAGCGAGCAACGGCTCCATGATGTCCGCCAGGTCGGGGTCCGCCTCAATGAGTTCGCGTATCTTCGCCTCAAAGGTACCCCGGCAGACTACGCCGACCTTAAGCCCGAATTTGCGCAGCAGCCCGCGCATATCGTTCTCAAGCGCGATCGCTTGTTCCTGTAACAGCGAGCGAGCCGTCAACAGAGCACGGCGTTTCTGGCTGGTGAGCGTCTTCACGTGCACGTTCTTGAAAAGACCGACCCGCATCATCTGCGCAATGCCGCGCGCGTCGTTGCGGTCACTCTTGTTCGTTTGCGAAGCCTTCAGGAGGGCCTCCGTGTGGCGCGTCTCGATGCAGAATACCGGAAGCCCGGCCTTGGCCAGTCCTTCGAACAGCCATTGCGACATTGGCCCGGCCTCGAGCCCACCCGTTCCGAGTTGAGCGCGGGATCACTCAAAATGGCAACCAAGTCCTCCGGGTGAGACACTACCTTTTTCTCCCAGCAGATCTCGCCGCTCGCATCGGCAATACAAACGCTGGTTTCTTTGACAGAGACGTCGAGGCCGGCGTAATGTTTCATGGCTGCGCTTCCTCTTTCTGATGCTTGTGGCTGTTTCACACAGACCACGTTCTATCATCAGCTTGGAGCGCAGCACCTCCCTTCCGGTCGGCGAAGGTGGGGCACGAAGCCGATTACCTCATCTATGCTAAGCCTCCTGCGGCTGCCCTGTTACCCGGTCAAGTTGCGCGCGAACTGGCTTCGACGCTGAAGCGTCTGCGCCTGGTACGCTCATTTCACTTGCCATGGCCCTGGCGACGGCTGGGCGAGGGTCAACGGCTCGGACTTCGCTAAGGGTGACGTAGCCATGTGTAGCGGAACGTGAATTGCCGCGCTATGCGCGGCGGCAGTCGAACTTTCATCCGCTTCGATCAGGCGAAGAGAAAATCGGCGCTGCTGAAGTGGGAGGCGGCGAGGGTATTCGTCGGATCGTCGACATGGATCGACAGCGCATTGCCCGTCGAATCGTAGCCTTTCAACATCACGTCTCCGCTGGCGTCATCATACGCGAAAATCGTACCGGCCGTGCCGGAGCTCGAATATTGCTTGATTCCGAGGTTCTCCAGGACAAGCAGATCGGTGCCGTCCTGAAAGTCCATCACGGAGTCCCGTCCGACGAGCGAACCCGCGCCCTTGAAGACGAAGCGGTCGGCATCGGCGCCACCCCACAGGATGTCGCTTCCCGCGTCGCCAAGCAGGGTATCTCTGCCCGCGTCGCCGCGAAGCGTGTCGTTTCCGTCTCCGGCAATGACAAGGTCGTTGCCGAGGCCGCCAGCAAGCACGTCGTCGCCAGCTTCGCCCGTCAGGATATCGTCTCCGGCATCTCCGAATGCCCGATCGTTGCCGGCGCCTGCGGCAATCCGATCGTTACCGTTACCGCCGTGGGCTTCGTCGATGCCGCCCTCGGAGTCGAGCACGTCATTCCCATCACCGCCATCGAGGTAGTTGTTCCCGTCGCCGCCATCGACGATGTCGTCGCCGATGCCGCCATAGACCCGGTCGTTTCCGGATTGGCCCTTCAGGGCGTCGTTGCCCTCTTCGCCGTAGATCGTATCGTTGCCGGCACCACCACCGACCGCCTGCTGCGTCAGCTTGCCCGTCGCGGGATCAATGCGGTTGTTGAAGCCGTCGTTTCCAGAGCCGGCATAGATGATGTCGTCTCCCACTCCGCCGTCGATGTATTCCTCGCCGGCGCCCCCATAGATCTGGTCGTTGCCGGCGTCTCCGAGGATATGGTCATGGCCATCGCCGCCGTTGATGATGTCATTGCCGTCTTCGCCGGAAAAGATATCGTTGCCGAGCCCGCCGATCAGCGTGTCGGCGCCCGCGCCGCCGTCGAAGCTGTCATTGCCGTCGCCGCCTTCCGCGTAGTCATCGCCCGCTCCGGCCTTGAAAAAGTCGTTGCCAAGCCCACCATAGAGCCAGTCGTTGCCAAGCCCGCCATCGAGATAGTCGTCACCGGCATTACCCCAGAGGTAATCGTTCCCATCATAGCCACGAAGCGCGTCCGCAAGATTTGTCCCCATGAGCCTGTTGGCGACATTGGTTCCATTGATGTTCATTCGTTTATCCCCTGCTATTCTGCCGTGGGTTGCGAAGGTCGAATGAGGCAACGGTGACATGCCTTCCGCGAATTGCGCATTTGCAAGCAAGCCATTGCTTCTACATGATGAAATTCGATCCTAGTTGGTCGGGAAACGGACGTGTGGTCCTTGATCGCCCATTTCCGGTCGCCAAGGAGACCGTCGATATAGGCGTTACCAGTCGTTGCATAGGTCGCCGTGGCAGGCATTGTTTTTCCAGGCTCGCGGGGTTGAAAGTCAGTTCAGTACCCCGAGCTCGATGCCCCGAGATCTGAAACGCAGCTACCTTATAGCTCAGCTGCATTAACATCTTAATTCGGCCTGATGGGGGGGAAGGCAGACCAGACGGCTTAGACCTGATGGATAGTGCCCGCCCCTGTATGTGGGCCGGTACGATCCAACTCACGGTGCGACCAAGCGAGCGCCCAACGCAATTGGCCGTATGCGCCGCCTAGACCCATTGATTGCGCGTATTTCGGAGTATTGAGGTTTTCGGAGGAGCTGGAGATTTGGCAACGCGAATGGCTAAGAACTTGTTGGGCGATGCGAAATTGTCGAACCTCGTCGTGGAGACCGTGATGGACCAACGATCAGAAGGCACGGATCGTAACGGAGAGCCTTCACCCGGTGCGCGGGTTGTTGATGTTCCGCTTCGTTGTGATTTCATCATCCGGGGACGGATTGCCGCTTAGTCGCCGTCAGGGGCTGCCCATTGGAGCTGGAATAGGATGCTGTCGTCGCGTGACGGGAACCAGCAGTGAGCATCGAGGCCAGCTGTTTTTGCCTCGCCGCTTGGGTCCTTTAGAACGTAGCACCCCGCATACGTCTTCACGGACTTGCAAAGCCTCTCCAGATCCGAATGGCGGATGTTTCTGACGAGAACTGGCTGAAAAAATTCTTCCATTGGTCGCTCCCCTGCGATCCGGTCGGCAGAGAGCATTAACGAAAGGTAATAATGGAAAGATCAAGGCAGGGGGGCGGAAAAAGCAGGTCTCCTCGATTTAACGGCTAAGTCTTCGTTCTCCTGGCCCGAGATGCCGCCCGGAGACCAACTCGCGACGAGAATTGACGTCGCGTGTGGTACCCTTGGACGATAGCCGTTCTCACTGAACTCCCATCCGCATGTGAGAGAGGGAAACTGGCGATGGCCGCAGCCTCAAACCTTCCGCTGGACCCGGTCATTGTGATGCACCGGGATGTCCTTGCCGGCATTTCCCGTCGGCTACCCCCGCTTTTTTGTCTGGCCGCTTCGTGCCGGAGGAGCATCGGCTCCTTTGGTGCCGGGTTCGGCGGCTTGATCTGGCAACGGAACGGGTTCGAAATCCATCTCCGGTGGCACTGCCTTCCGCCGGGATGGCGTCTGCTGTTGGGAGAGTTTGCCGTCTTTGGGATCACTCATCGTCGGATTCCTTTCCTGACCCGGTCTCAACCAACCGCATCCGGTAAGGTTCCGCGCAACGGGGAGAGCGGATGATGGCCTACCGCATCGCCAACTCCATCCATCCCGATCGGACGGAAGTCTACGCGCTTCTCATCGCTATGGCGCAGATGCGTACGGCATTCGCCAATCTGCCGATGCCGCCAACCGGCCGCCTCAGATCGCCAATGCGCACATCGCCCGTGCTTGCGGCACCTGTCACTCAAGGTGGCGTGAAGATCAATCGCCGGCGCGCACTCGTTGCCGATAGCGCTCCCGATCCTCTTCTGTTGCTCCTGTTGAGAGGTCTTCACCCATTTGCAACCGCTGTGCGACCGCAAGCCATGGTCGACTAGGGTTCTCTTGGGTCCAGAGGATCTTTGCTCGCCGTTCTATCTCGCGATCGTCCACTATCGCCTCCATCGGACGTGGTGACTTTAACACGGCGATGTGGCGGGAACGTGCCTGCCTTGATGAAGCCTTCATAAAGCCATGGCCAATCCGAAATATTCAGACGAGGTAAAATGCGTTCTCGACGCCCTTGATCGTACTAATCGCCCGGCCACGTTGCGGTTATCAGTCAGGCGGAATTCTAAGTGTGGCCGGCTGCTGCGTCGCAGCTCATGGTAAGGCCACCACGGCGTGTAGACGTCGCGGGGAACGCCGGCAATCGCAGGCAGGTAAACTCGCGCTCATTGTCATGGACGGCGCCCCCTATAGGGCAATCGAGGGCGGCAAGCGTGAGCTCTCCGCCGGCTACGCATGCGATCCCGCCGGTAGCCGAGTCGGGCGCATGGCGCAACCAGGTTAGCACGTGAAGCGCTTCGCCTCGTGACGGCTTTCAAGGTTCTGCGGGCACGCCTCCGCTAGGATCGTTCGAGGATGGGATAAATTTCGGCTGGAATACCTCGCCCGAGGTTACCAGTGCATAATCCACGACAGGCCCGGGCACCGCTCATCACAAGGCGATGGCTCGCAAGTCCGATGGCAGAAAGACATTGCAACCGAACTTGGCGTTGAACTCGAACCAATGGTGGCGACGCAATGCGCGCCGGCGACGTCGAAGTTCCCGCAAGCCTTGGAGGATGATGTCTCGTCGCGCAGATCGCCAAGCGCTCCGGCCACAACTGTCACAGCATGGTTGGGATCGCATTTCGAATTTGCGCGTTGTTCCCGTTGAGGCCGCAAGCTCGCAATGCCGACCGCACGAGAGCAAGAGAGCTCCGCGGAAGGACAAGACTGCAATGCGCGAGCACAGGCCCGATTCCGTAATCATCCCTCCCCACAAGTACGACCTAGAGCGACTGCCACATGCCAAACGCCTGGTAGACTTGAGACCCGGTGAGTGCATGTGGCCCGTCAACGACGGCAGTCCGTTCCTGTTCTGTGCAGCCAAGGCTGCCGGGAAATACTGTCAACACCATCAAGCCAGAGCATTAGCAGGCCAGCGCATCACGAAGAGGGGACAAGCATGAGGAGGTAAAGTTGATGCGCAACTCGCGTCCCTCGGTTGACCAGCGCATGCTCGCTGCCGAAAAACGCCTGCCCGAAAAAAGGCAGGTGGAACCATCGAGTGAAGAAGTTGGATAAACTGCTGGAGGAGTTTCGCGCTGCTCTGGCGGAGCTCGACTGGGGTTGAGGCCCGGTCATAACCTTTAGCCGCGTGGACATTATCACCCGGCCCGAAGATCATTCCGCGAGATGCGGTGCCCGATGCTGTGCCTGGCGTCGGGGCCGCAATCGAGAAATAGGGAAGCTCTCGCAGCAGGAGACGGCCGAGGAGGTATTTGCGGCCCCGGCGGGCGCGAAGTCATTGAGGAGCGATGAAACTGAAAGGATCGTCAGAAAATCGAGAAGGCCCCCATGAGCAGTGCGGCCCACAGCAAGGCCGACAGTTCAGCCGCCAGCAGAAACCCAAAAGCGGTGTCGCTCATATGATCCTCCTTGGGCAACCTCCATTGCCGCAAGGAAACTATAGGGGACGGCTGAAGATTCCGCCACCCTGTAAGGGTAGCCTGTACATTCTAAGCGTTCCACTTCGAAATCACGTAAGCAGCCGATAGATCATAACGCCGACAGAACCCCAGATGCCAACCAGTACCAGCGTCATCATCAAAACGAAGATCTTAATCACGGCGAAACTCCACAACCATTACGTGAAATCAGAACGCGGAACGCAGAACCTACAGCAGCACCGAAAGCTTGGGTATCGGACTATGGTCCGTGGTTCGTGGGTTTAAGAATGTTCACGAGCCGTCACACAGCTTCGAGAAAACCCCATGAATTTTCCGGCACCGCACCGGTCGGGAGAACGCGACAGACTTCCGACGGCTACTTTGTAGCGCGCGTGTTCGCACCGTGCGCACCGGCATGCAGCTCTTTGCAGCCTAGAGGCCGGTAAGTCGGAAATGCAAGCTGTGAAGGTCAACACCCGAGGGACAGGTTTTCGACATGACGAGCCTCGGCAGCTGTGCGCGCTCGCCGTCGCCGCCGTCGGCGGACAACATCCTCAACCTGTGCCATCTGCGTTTCAATCTCGAGAGCATTTCCGTTTTGTACGGAGTGGATCAGCCTGTGCAGAGACTGCAAAGAGCGAAAGAATAGAGAGCGCAAGCCGCTTCATATGTCTCATGGGCCGTTTACGGGTGAGCGGCATTATCGCATTATTCGTCTCTTAAAGCGCGTCTTACCCCAGAGAGCTTTCGCTCGGCCGTGAGCAATTTTTCTCGGAGCCAGTCCATGCGGCTGCCACTCGGCCGCTCGTGCTGGAAGTAGGTGCCGAGGATCTCCATGGGGCTTACCTCTAGCGATTGGCAGATCTTCACGAGCATGCCCACCGACAGGCGGTTTATCCCCTTTTCGTATTCTGGATTTGTTGGAAGCTAACCCCCACGTTTTTCGCCAAGATTTGCTGACTTATGCCTAACACTTGGCGCGTGGATCGGAGACTCGCTCCGATTTCTCCGTCGATCGACCGCATGTCATTGGCAGCTTCGTCTGTCGGCATGAAAACCTCGCGTTAGCAGGATGCCTCACGCTTTGCACGCGCGGCGCGAGCATTGCAAGGCAGCTCGAAATCGCCGCGCCAGATCCCGGCCCTATTAGACCGTGCGAGCTCTTGAGCATTGGCGTAAACGCCATTGCTATACCGGGTCCAATTCACAGCATAGCCGCTCTGAACCAGCCAGTGATTGACGTCTCGGCCGTCGGCGCGGAAGCAGACTCCCACGAACCGCTTATATCGATCGCGCTGAACGAACTGGCAGCGGGCAGGGCGGGACTCGGCAAGAAACCGATCGAGTTTTTGGGCCGCCTCTCTTCCGCACCTGTAGCTGCTGCCGTCGGCATTCTCGCATTTCTGCCAGCTCTCCGGCGCATCGACACCGTGCAGGCGGATGCGCTCGCCTCGGATCTCGATCGTGTCACCGTCGATCACGGTCGCGCGTCCGGTAATCGGTTCGGCAGCAAACGCGGAATGAGCGAAAAGTAGAAGAGCCAGCGTAATGCCAATCGACCGATGCCAATTCATCAAATTCCCAAGGTTTGAATCCGGTGGAACAGACGCCCACGTTCCGAGTTTCGTCGGAACACGTCCGTGTGAAGGAGGAAGGTTTGTGCCATGTCGCCCTCATCTGTCCATATCGTAGCTCCGGATGAGCATATATTAACGGTCCAGGAGGCATTGGAGCCTTTATACATGAAACTCGAACAGGAGGCGGAGGCGAGGCTGCTGGAGGCGGCTGTGTCTGCAGGTTGGTCAGCCCAAGAAGCGCTGGAAGCAATCGACGAATTAAAACGCCATGAGCTTGAGTCGATAGCCACCCAACACTAAATGTTTCCCTGAACAATTCAAAGCAGTGATGCTAGCTCACCATGCTTCCGTGCGCGCTCACGTCCATGGACCTGCGCACACGCGCTCCCGGCGCTCTCCCGGCTGTCGTGATCGGATTTGCAGTCGGTATGTCTTAGATTATTTCCCCGTTTAATTAGACGTTGTATACCTTGGTTGTCTACGGCTTTGAAAGGAGCGAGTATGGAGCACTTTCTGCGGTAATGAGCGCACCAGGCATCCGGTTCGGAACCATCGGGCGGCGACGCCTCTCATGAACAAGGCGCTCGTAGCGATGCACCGCTTGAAGGTGAGATCGAGGTATCGGCGGATATTGCGTCTAATCAGATTGCCGCTGTTCAATGCAGTCTAGGCTGATGCCGGCGCGATCCGTATCTCAAGCCGCTAAATGACCGGCGCCGGTAGAAAATTCCGGCTCCGCTTCTGGAGGTTCGACGGAGGAGAAGGAGGTCGTGGCTCCAGACCCTGTTGCGAAAATGTCGTCGGCTGAATTGGTCTGCGGCCTTTCGCCAACCGCCTGAAAGGCTTACCTACGCAAACGACGGCTTTTGCGCCGCTTTCTCCACTGGCATGGCCCGACAACATTTCGATGCAGCCGACTCGGACTGCGTCACGCCAAGCCCGGATCCGATGCGGTTTACTTGTTCAACCTGCAGAGGCCTGTTGCGAAAGCTTTGCGTGGAAAGATGATTGCGATGGTCAGGGCCACCGGAGGGCGCTTCAAGCGTTTCGAAACAATAGGGAAGGCACCGTGAAGGACCGTACGCATGAAGCGAACGGGAGGCGGCCTTCCCGCGTTTTGGAATTATAGACGAAGACGCGAATGACAGCGCTCCCGCGCCACGTGTTGGAGCAACGACTGAGTTGCCGCACGACAGGGTGACGGCGGCCCGGGTTCGGGAAGCGTTCCCTCGCGCTCGCTGGAGCGACCGTCTGAATGCCTGTTCGTACCCGGCCGCACAGCTCAAAAACGCATTAGCCGCTGGCTGGCCGAAATGGAAGCGGAAGCCGACGCGTTTGCCGACGAGAGGGGCATGGCTGCCTTCGCATTCAATCCGGTCGAGAGCCGCTATCTCAAGTCAGCACCTGCATCGTTCTAAATCCGTTTTTTCTCGTCTGCGTAGCCTGAACGAGGAATGACTCTAAAAAGGGGCTGGGCTGCGCCGTCTAAAGTGCGTTGCGCAGACGCTCTGTGCGAATTCTCAGCGGCCGAGCCGATAGCTGCAGGTGGAACTCCCAGTCGTGATCCCTGACTCTGCTTCATGGGGTATGCGGGGCCGGCGCCGTCATGGGTGTCTTTTCGTCGACGCCCGTTAGCGCTTAGTTTTTGAGGCGTAAGCGCTCATTTCCATGCGCGTTGACGCGGCCCGTTTGACCGGGGTCGCTGTGCGACGGCTGCATTGGATCAGACAGCGGCTGCTTTGGTGAAGTTGAAGGGCAAGAGATCGGTGATGTCAGTATCTGTTGCGCGCTGTGGCAATTCACTAAGCACGTGGCGCAAGTAGGCCAAGGGCTCGACGCCGCAGGCGCGACAGGTCAGCATGATGCTGTAGACGACAGCACTGGCCCTGGCTCCGTCCACGG